>CAVBZJ010000020.1:0-19887 GCA_963599785.1 Anaerovoracaceae bacterium | reverse complement strand
TAGTCCGCGTGTCCGGGGCAGTCAACGTGAGCGTAGTGACGCTTCGCGGTCTGATACTCAACGTGAGCGGTGTTAATCGTGATACCTCTTGCCTTCTCTTCCGGCGCTTTGTCTATTTCGTCGTATCTCATTTTCTGAGCTTCGCCGAAAGCCGCAAGGGTCATCGTGATAGCAGCGGTAAGAGTGGTCTTGCCGTGGTCGACGTGGCCGATGGTACCGATGTTAATGTGCGGTTTGCTTCTGTCAAATTTAGCCTTTGCCATTGTTGTTTCCTCCAAAAATTTCTTAAAATAATTTTAAATTTTTTCGTTTTTTATCCCTGAAAGTTTATCGTCGGACGTTCTGCGGGATGACAAAACGCCCGAAACGTTTGCGTCAATTATTATTTTACAATAATTTAGCCCGATTGTCAACGGTTATTACGCTTTTTTACCCATTATCTTTTCTGCGACGGACTTGGGTACTTCCGCGTAGTGGTCGAACTGCATAGTGTAATTGCCGCGCCCCTGCGTTCTGGAACGAAGGTCGGTCGCGTAACCGAACATTTCCGCAAGCGGAATATGCGCGTCGATGACTTTAAGTCCGTTACGGTCTTCGGTTCCCTGAATAATGCCGCGGCGTGCCGTGACGTTACCCATTATATCGCCGAAATACGCTTCGGGGGTTAAAATTTCAACCTTCATTACCGGCTCTAAAAGTACGCTCTTCGCTTTCTGCAAGCCGTCTTTAAGAGCCATGCTGCCCGCGATTTTGAACGCCATTTCCGAAGAGTCTACGTCGTGATAGCTACCGTCGTAAACGGTGACCTTGAAGTCCACGACCTCGTAGCCCGCGAGAATACCGTTTTTAGCGGCTTCCTGAATACCCTTGTTGATAGGCTGAATAAATTCCTTCGGGATAGAACCGCCGACGGTCGCGTCCACGAACTCGTAACCCTTGCCGGGTTCCTGCGGTTCGAGGTGAATCTTACAGTGACCGTACTGACCGTGACCGCCCGTCTGACGTTTGAACATACCCTCGGCGTCTACTGCCTGACGGATAGTTTCTTTATACGCAACCTGCGGCTTACCGACGTTCGCTTCCACTCTGAATTCGCGGAGAAGTCTGTCTACGATGATTTCGAGGTGCAGCTCGCCCATACCTGCGATAATGGTTTGTCCCGTTTCGGTATCGGTGTAGGTTTTGAAGGTAGGATCTTCTTCGGCAAGCTTTGCAAGCGCGAAGCCCATCTTTTCCTGTCCCTGTTTGGTTTTGGGTTCGATTGCAACCCTGATAACCGGCTCGGGGAATTCCATCTGTTCGAGAATGATGGGAGCGTTTTCCACGCAGAGCGTATCGCCCGTGGTGGTTTCTTTAAGACCTACGAGAGCGCAGATTTCGCCGGAATATACCGCGTCAACTTCCTCTCTGTGGTTAGCGTGCATACGAAGTATACGCGCGATTCTCTCTTTCTTGCCCTTGGTGGAGTTGTAAACGTAAGAACCGGTTTTCAACACGCCCGAATAAGCGCGGAAGAACGCGAGCTTACCTACGAACGGGTCGGTCATGATTTTGAACGCGAGTCCGCAGAAAGGCGCGTCGTCAGAAGGCTCTCTCGTGATAACGTTGCCGTCGGGATCGGTGCCTTCCACCGCGCCGACGTCTATCGGGCTGGGGAGGTAATCCACGATGGCGTCGAGAAGGTTCTGAACGCCCTTGTTCTTGTAGGAAGAACCGCAGAGAACGGGAGTGAGCTTCATAGCGAGAGTCGCTTTACGAAGTCCTTTCTTTATTTCTTCGACGGAAAGATCTCCCGTCTCGAAATATTTCTCCATAAGCGCGTCGTCCTGCTCTGCGGCGATTTCGACGAGCTTGCCTCTGTACTCCTCTACCATATCCTTCATATCGGCGGGAACGTCGGTAACTTCGATGTTCTTGCCGAGGTCGTCGAGATAAACGTCCGCTTGTCTCGTGATAACGTCTACGACGCCCTTGAAGGTATCTTCTTTACCGATAGGAAGAAGAATCGGGATAGCGTTGGTGTGAAGTCTGTCGTGCATCATCTGGATAGCGTTGAAATAATTCGCGCCGTTGATGTCCATCTTATTGACGTACGCAATACGGGGAACTCTATACTTGCTTGCCTGATGCCAGACCGTTTCGCTCTGGGGTTCGACGCCGCCCTTCGCGCAGAAGGTAGCGACCGCGCCGTCCAGAACGCGGAGAGAACGTTCAACCTCGACCGTGAAGTCAACGTGTCCGGGGGTATCTATAATGTTTATGCGGTGTCCTTTCCAGTGGCAGGTGGTCGCCGCGCTGGTAATGGTGATACCACGTTCCTGCTCCTGAACCATCCAGTCCATGGTAGCTTCGCCCTCGTGAACTTCGCCTAACTTGTGGGTTTTGCCCGTGTAGAACAAAATTCTCTCGGTGGTGGTAGTTTTACCTGCGTCGATGTGAGCCATTATGCCTATATTTCTGGTGACGCCTAAATCATAATCTCTCGGCATAAGTTTTCTCCAAAATTAAAATCTGTAATGAGCGAACGCCTTGTTTGCTTCCGCCATTCTGTGCGTGTCTTCTTTCTTCTTGACGGCGTTACCGGTATTGTTGAACGCGTCCACGAGTTCGGCGGAAAGTCTTTCGTACATATTTCTTTCGCCTCTTTTTCTCGCGGCTGCAACGAGCCAACGGATAGCGAGCGTCTGTCTTCTTTCGGCACGGATTTCGATAGGAACCTGATAGTTTGCGCCTCCGACTCTCCTTGCCTTGACTTCAACCATAGGCATAATGTTGTTGAGTGCCTGATTGAACATTTCCTTGGGATCCTGACCGACCTTTTCCGCAGCGAGCGTGAAAGCTTCGTAAACGATGCCCTGCGCAACGCCCTTCTTGCCGTCTAACATAACTTGGTTGATAAGCTTGGTAACTACCTTGTCGTTATAAACGGGATCGGGCAGAACGTCTCTCTTTGCAATATTGCCTCTTCTCGGCATATTAGTATCCTCCTTTAAATTTTTTTGCGCGAATTAAGTCGCGCGGGAGCGAATTTTCGCTCTTCTTTAAGGGTAAACCCCTTAGTACGGCTATCGCTTGCCGCTTTCCGCGGTAGCGAACCTTCTGCTAAAAAGCATACTGCCTACCGATCGGGTTAATTTTCCGAAATTCCGATTTTAAGTAGGTGCTTTGGTTTGTGAAACAAGCTCTTATTATATAATTATATAATGTTTAGCTTATTTGGGGCGTTTTGCGCCGTATCTCGATCTCGCCTGTCTGCGCTTTGCAACGCCGGCGGTATCTAATGCGCCGCGAATGATGTGGTATCTGACACCAGGAAGGTCTTTAACTCTTCCGCCGCGGATAAGGACGGAGCTGTGCTCCTGTAAATTGTGTCCTTCGCCGGGGATATAAACGATACCTTCCGCCTTGTTGGTAAGTCTTACACGCGCGATTTTACGAAGCGCAGAGTTAGGCTTTTTGGGGGTGGTGGTGGTCACGGACAAGCATACGCCGCGCTTCTGAGGACAATTGTCCAGAGCCGGAGATTTAGACTTGTAGGTGATTTTCGTTCTTCCCTGTCTGATTAACTGTTGGATTGTAGGCATTTCTTACCTCCTTAAAGTTTTTCGGTTATTTCGGAAAACGGATTCGGAAAACTCCGTTTTTGAAACGCGTTAAAATCGGGCTATTTGCCCGACGTTTTAAAATTTTAACATTTTTATCGCGGATAGTCAAACGATTTACCGCGGTTTTTCGACGATTTACGCGCGGGCGATAAAAAACCCGCGCGTATACCGCTTTTTCTGACTGTTTTTTAAGTTTTCGGCTACGCTTACGCGTTCTTACGTCACGCGTTTTCGGTTACGAAATCCGCGTTACGCGTTCCTGCGTTTCCCGCCCCCCCCAAATCGCGGGGCTTAAAGCTACGCGCCTTCTCCGTCCGTGGGAGCGGTTCTCGAAATGACCGTCTGCGGAGAGAGATTTTTATAGTTCTTGATGCCCGTTCCCGCGGGGATGAGCTTACCGATAATGACGTTCTCTTTGAGACCGATAAGCGGATCGACCTTGTTCTTGATGGCGGCTTCGGTAAGAACTCTTGCGGTTTCCTGGAAGGACGCGGCGGAGAGGAAGCTCTCTTTCGCGAGCGCGGCTTTGGTGATACCGAGAAGTATTCTCTTGCCGACGGGAGGACGAAGTCCTGCTTCCAGAGCCTTCATCGTCTCTTCCTCGAACTTGTAGAGGTCCACCTTTTCGCCGGGGAGAATATCCGCGTCGCCGGGGTTTTCTACCTGAACCTTCTTCATCATCTGACGAACGATTATCTCGACGTGTTTATCGTTGATGTCAACGCCCTGCGAACGGTAAACGCTCTGGATTTCTTTAAGGATATAGTCCTGAACGCCCTTGATACCCTTGGTTTTGAGAATATCCTGCGGGTAAACCGCGCCGTTGGTGAGGACCGTACCCGGTTCTACCTTGTCGCCCGTCTTGACGATTACGCCCGTGCCGAACGGAATGGTGTAGTCCTTGACTTCGCCTTCGTCGGTGGTGACGAGAACGTGAATTATCTTGTCTTTTTCTTCTATATCTACGACGCCCGTATATTCGCATACGATAGCCGCGCGCTTCGGTCTTCTTGCCTCGAAAAGCTCTTCAACCCTCGGAAGACCTTGGGTTATATCGCCCGTACTCGCTATACCGCCGGTATGGAAGGTACGCATCGTAAGCTGAGTACCCGGTTCGCCTATGGACTGCGCGGCGATTATGCCGACCGCTTCGCCCACCTGAACGGGGTGGTTGTTACTCATGTTCTTGCCGTAGCATTTAGCGCAGACGCCCGTCTTGGATTTGCAGGTGAATACGCTTCTGATTTCGACTTCTTCTACGCCCGCTTTGCAGATGACGTCCGCCATATCTTCGGAAATCATATCGCCGGCTTTAACCATAACCTCGCCCGTCTTGGGATTGATAACGTCCGAAACGACGAATCTTCCCGCGATACGGTCGTGGAGGTCTTCGATGATTTCGCCCTTGCTGCCCTTGATCGCGGTAACCTTGACGCCCTTGGGAGCTTCTCCGAGTTCGGCGAAGCAGTCTTCTTCTTTTACGATGACTTCCTGCGCGACGTCTACGAGACGACGGGTAAGATAACCGGAGTCCGCCGTTTTAAGCGCGGTATCCGCAAGACCTTTACGGCCGCCGTGAGAGGAAATGAAGTATTCGAGAACCGAAAGACCTTCGCGGAAGCAGGACTTAACCGGAATTTCTATCGTTTTACCGTTAGGATCGGTCATCAGTCCGCGCATGCCCGCAAGCTGCTTTATCTGGTCGATAGAACCACGCGCGCCGGAGTTCGCCATCATAAGAATGGGGTTGAACTCGTCGAGCGTTTCTTTCAGCTTATCGGTAACGTCGTCGGTCGCCTGTTTCCAGATGGAAACGACCTTTTTATATCTCTCGTCGTCGGTTATGAAGCCTTTTTTATAAAGGTTTTCGACTTTAAGAACGTGTTCCTCCGCCTCTTTGAGGATAGCGGGTTTTTCCTTAGGCATATGCATATCGAACACCGAGGTGGTGATTGCGCCTATCGTGGAATATTTATAGCCGAGGGCTTTGATCTTATCGAGAACGTCCGCCGCGCAGCTCGCGCCGTAGCGTTTGAAGCACGCGCCGACGATTTTCTGCAAGTCCTTCTTGCCGACGAGCTTGTCTATCTCGTATTTGAGATAATCCTCGTCCGTTTCTCTCGGAACGAACCCGAGGCTTTGCGGAATCGCTTCGTTGAATATGATCTTACCTACGGAAGTACGGGTTCTGCCCGTAATCTTTCTGCCGTTTACTTCTACCGTGCGGCGAACGACTATTTCGTCTTGCAGCCCTATCCTCTTGGTCTGATAAGCCATTATCGCTTCTTCGGGAGAAGAATACGAAACTGTGTATTCGGGAACGCCGTACAGAACGCCGTTCTCGTCTTTTCTGCCCTTTTCGTTATACTTTTCGCCGATGTGATGACGGATAAGGGTAAGGTAATAAGAACCCATAACCATATCCTGCGTAGGACTCATAACAGGCTTGCCGTCGGAAAGCTTTAAGATGTTGTTGGATGCGAGCATCAGGAATCTCGCTTCCGCCTGCGCTTCTACGGACAGCGGAACGTGAACCGCCATCTGGTCGCCGTCGAAGTCGGCGTTGAACGCGCCGCAGACGAGCGGGTGAAGCTTTATCGCTCTGCCTTCTATAAGCACCGGCTCGAAAGCCTGAATGGAAAGTCTGTGAAGAGTAGGCGCACGGTTAAGCATTACGGGGTGGTCTTTTATGACGTCTTCCAAAACGTCCCAGACTACCGTTTTCGCGCGTTCTACGGTACGCTTCGCGTTCTTTATGTTATGGCAAACGCCCGTTTCCACGAGCTTTTTCATAACGAACGGCTTGAACAGCTCGATCGCCATTTCTTTGGGCAGACCGCATTGATAAAGTTTGAGTTCAGGACCTACGACTATAACCGAACGACCGGAATAGTCTACACGCTTACCGAGAAGGTTCTGACGGAAACGACCTTGCTTACCGCGGAGCATACCGGAGAGGGATTTAAGCTCTCTGTTGCCCGCGCCGCTTATCGCTTTGCCGCGTCTGCCGTTATCTATGAGCGCGTCTACCGCTTCTTGAAGCATTCTCTTTTCGTTTCTTATGATTATCTCGGGCGCGCCGAGTTCCATAAGCTTTTTAAGACGATTGTTTCTGTTGATGACTCTGCGGTAAAGGTCGTTAAGGTCGGACGTCGCGAATCTGCCGCCGTCCAGCTGTACCATCGGGCGGAGTTCGGGCGGAATTACGGGCAGAACGTCTAAAATCATCCATTCGGGGCGGTTGCCGCTCTTTCTGAACGCTTCTATTATTTCGATACGTTTTACCGCGCGGATACGACGCTGACCGGAAACGTTTTCTTCTATAATCTTTTTGGTTTCCGCGCTTTCCTTATCGAGGTCTATCGCCATCAAAAGCTCTTTGACCGCTTCCGCGCCCATACCCGTTTTGAACGAGCCTACGCCGTACTGCTGTTCGTATTCCTGTTTTTCTCTGTCGTTGATGACCTGCTTATACATAAGCGGGGTTTTACCGGGGTCGAGAACGACGTGGCTTGCGAAGTACAGCACCTGTTCGAGGGCTTTCGGACTCATATCGAGCATAAGTCCGATTCTCGAAGGAACGCCCTTGAAATACCAGATATGAGAAACGGGAGCGGCAAGCTCTATGTGTCCCATTCTGTCGCGACGAACCTTGCTCTTCGTTACTTCTACGCCGCACTTGTCGCAGACGACGCCTTTATAACGGATACGTTTATATTTTCCGCAATGGCATTCCCAGTCCTTGGTCGGTCCGAAAATTCTTTCGCAGAAAAGTCCGCCCATTTCGGGTTTTTGCGTTCTGTAATTGATGGTTTCGGGCTTGGTTACTTCGCCGTACGACCATTCTCTGATCTTTTCGGGAGAGGCAACGCCTATCTGTATAGAATCGAAATTGTTAAGTTCAAACATATTTTCTTACCGCTCCTTATTCTTTGTCGTCGTCCAAATCGTCGTCCCAGTCGTCATCGTCGAACATATTGCCGTCGGGGACGGTGGTGTCTATTTCGTCGTCATCGTCGTCGAACATATCCTTCGCGTTGAAGCCGAAGTCTTCGTCGAGATCGACGTCCTCGGAATCCTCGAAGGTCGGCGCGTTTTCGTCCTCGTCCGAATCGATGAGAGATACCTCTTCGTGATGCGGTCTTTCTCTTGCGGGAACGAAATCGTCTATATCGCTTTCGATAAGATCCTTAATCGCAAGCTCCTCTTTGTTCTCGGTAAGAACCTTCATATCGAGCGCGAGAGACTGCAATTCTTTAAGCAGAACCTTGAACGCTTCGGGAATACCCGGTTCGCTGATGTTCGTGCCTTTTACTATTGATTCGTAGGTCTTTACCCTGCCGACGATATCGTCTGATTTTACGGTCAGAATTTCTTGCAGGATATGCGCCGCGCCGTAAGCTTCCAAAGCCCAGATTTCCATTTCGCCGAAACGCTGTCCGCCGAACTGCGCTTTGCCGCCCAGAGGCTGCTGCGTCACGAGGCTGTAAGGTCCTGTCGAACGCGCGTGAATCTTGTCGTCTACGAGGTGGATAAGCTTTATCATATACATCTGACCGACCGTAACCCTGTTCTCGAAGGGTTCGCCCGTTCTTCCGTCGTAAAGCTGAATCTTACCGTCTACCTCGCCGTCGGGGTTGACTATATTGTTTTCGCGTAAAAGCTCTTTTATATCGCCTTCGGTCGCGCCGTCGAACACGGGGGTTGCGATCTTCCAGCCGAGCTGTTTGCAAACGAGTCCTAAATGTACTTCGAGAACCTGTCCGATGTTCATACGGGAAGGAACGCCGAGCGGGTTAAGCACGATTTGGAGGGGCGTGCCGTCCGCCATGAAAGGCATATCCGATTCGGGAAGAATACGGGAGATAACGCCCTTGTTACCGTGACGACCCGCCATCTTATCGCCGATGGAGATTTTACGTTTCTGCGCTATATAAACTCTTACGAGCTTGTTTACGCCGGGCGAAAGCTCGTCCTTATTCGCTCTCGTAAAGATTTTGACGTCTACTACGATACCGCCTTCGCCGTGCGGAACTTTAAGAGAAGTATCTCTGACCTCTCTCGCCTTTTCGCCGAATATCGCGCGTAAAAGTCTTTCTTCGGGGGTAAGCTCCGCTTCGCCCTTCGGGGTGACTTTACCGACTAATATGTCGCCGCTGTTGACTTCCGCGCCGATTCTTATGATACCGTCTTCGTCGAGGTCTTTGAGCGCGTCGTCGCCGACGTTAGGAATATCTCTCGTGATTTCCTCTTCGCCGAGACGGGTGTCTCTCGCCTCTATTTCGTGTTCTTCTATATGGATAGTGGTGAACACGTCCTCTCTCACGAGCTTTTCGGAAAGAAGAATAGCGTCCTCGTAGTTATAGCCTTCCCAGCTCATAAAGCCTACGAGTATGTTTCTGCCGAGCGCAAGCTCGCCGTTCTTGGTGGAAGGACCGTCCGCAATGGTCTGCCCTTTCTTTATTCTTTCGCCCTTGTCTACGATAGGACGCTGATTAAGGCAGGTGCCTTGGTTGCTCCTCTCGAATTTTTTGAGCTTGTACTCTCTTTCCGTGCCGTCCTCTTCCTCGACGACTATTCTGTCGCTCGCGACGTTCTTGACGACGCCCGCTTCGACCGCGTTTACCATAACGCCCGAGTCGTAAGCTATTCTGCGTTCGATACCCGTCGCGACGATAGCGTTTTCGGGGCAAAGCAGCGGAACTGCCTGACGTTGCATGTTAGAACCCATCAGCGCACGGTTGGTATCGTCGTTTTCAAGGAACGGAATAAGCGCGGTTGCGACGGAAATAAGCTGTTTCGGAGAAACGTCCATATAATCCATCTTTTCGCGAACGTCTTCGGTTATATCCGCCTTATGTCTGCAAGATACGCGCTCGTGTTCAAAATATTTATTGTCGATAAGCGGTTCGTTCGCCTGCGCGACGATGTAGTTATCCTCTTCGTCCGCGGTGAGGTAATCGACGTGTTCGGTTACTATCGTTTCGATTTTGCCGTCCGCGCCGAGCCTATGCTCGACCTTTCTGTAAGGAGCTTCGATAAAGCCGAACTCGTTCACCTGCGCGTAAGCGGCAAGCGAAGAGATAAGACCTATGTTCTGACCTTCCGGAGTCTCTATCGGACACATTCTGCCGTAGTGAGAGTGGTGAACGTCTCGGACTTCAAAGGTAGCGCGGTCGCGGTTAAGTCCGCCGGGGCCTAACGCGGAAAGCTTTCTCTTATGCGTAAGCTCCGCGATCGGGTTGGTCTGATCCATGAACTGCGACAGCTGCGAAGAACCGAAGAATTCTTTAATCGCCGAGCTGACGGGACGAACGTTGATAAGTCCTTGCGGAGAAACCTCTTTGGGATCCTGCGTCGCCATTCTTTCCTTGATGACTCTTTCCAGTCTCGCGATACCGATACGGAACTGGTTCTGCAAAAGCTCGCCGACCGAACGCACGCGGCGGTTGCCGAGGTGGTCTATGTTGTCAACCGTGTTGAGACCGAAGTTGAGGTCGAGGTTGACGGATACCGAAGCGACGATGTCGTCTACGGTTATGTGCTTATGGTTGAGCTTATCGAGAAGCGGACGAACGTCCTTCTTGCCCTCTACGGTAAGCGGCTCTTTAAGGTCCGCCGCGAGGAGCTTATAAAACTCTACGCACGCCTTAACGAATTTAAGACGGGTTTCCTTCGCCTTTTCGTCGTTCTTCTTGTCCTCGGGTTTTTCCTCGCCCGCGGGAACTATCTTATCTTCGATATAGAAGAACTCGTTGATTTCCTTGCGGAGGTTTTCGGCGGTAGCTTCTTCGCCGTCCTTTTCCGCCATATCCCTTACCTTTCTCGAAAATTCGAGCGCGGGATAATAAACGTAGTCTAAAAGCCCGAACAGTCTCGGATCTACGCCCGTGGCTTCCTTAAAGCTTACTACGTTGTTACCTATTATTTTATGTCTTACTCCGTCTACGTCCGCGTATACGACGTTCACGCCCGCGTTCTGAATGGTTTCCGCAAGCTGCTTGTCGATAACCGTGCCGGCGGTAGCGAGAACCTCGCCGTCCGCGGTGACTATATCCTCGTAAGTTTTTACGCCGACGAGTCTTACGCCGAGGCGGAGACGTTTGTTGAGTTTATATCTGCCGACCTTTGCGAGGTCGTATCTTCTCGCGTCGAAGAAGAGGTTTTTAAGGTGTTGCTTAACCGCGTCGTCGGTGGGAATTTCACCGGGGCGCAAACGGCGGTATAATTCGATAAGACCTTCCGTTTCGGACTTTGCGGTGTCCTTTGCGGCGGTATTCGCGATCATCTCGTCGCCCTCGAAGAGCTTATCGAGCGCGTCGTCGCTTCCGAAGCCCAAAGCTCTCAAAAGCACGGTCGCGGTAAGCTTTCTGGTTCTGTCAACGTGAACCCAGAGAACGCCCTGCGAATCCTGCTCGAATTCGAGCCACGCGCCGCGGGAGGGGATAACGGTGGTATCGTAAATCTTTTTACCCGCCTTGTCCACCTGCATTCCGTTATAAACGCCGGGGGATCTGACGAGCTGCGAAACAATAACGCGCTCCGCGCCGTTGATGATAAACGATCCGTTATCGGTCATAAGCGGGAAATCGCCCATAAAGACTTCTTGGTCGATAATCTCGTCGGTGACCTTGTTCACGAGTCTTACCTTAACGCGAAGAGGACGCGCGAAGGTTGCGTCCCTGTCTCTGCACTCTTTCTCGTCGTATTTGGGCTTGCCGTCCAGATTATGGTCGAGAAAATAGAGTTCAAAGTGGTCGGAATAGTCGGTGATCGGCGAAAAATCTTCAAGCACCTCGCTTATTCCCTCGCGAATGAAGGCGTCGTAAGAATCTTTCTGGATTTTAACGAGATACGGAAGCTCTATCGCTTCTTTTATCTTGCTGAAAGTCTTTCTCGTGATCTTGCCGCATTCTACTTCGGATAGTTTTCGTGTCATTAAAAACACTCTCCTTAAAAAAATATAAAAATTATAAGCCGACGGTTTACAAACACGATATTTTGTTGTATAATAACAACGGTATCGCAAAATATCGGGTTTTTAAGGCAGCGTCGCCTTGAAATTCCGCTTCGGGGTTCGTTAAAACCGTTATCCGCGAAAGGCGTTAAAAGGAACTTCGGCGCACGAAGAAGCTTTTTCTTCCCGTAAACCTTTTCCCTTATACTGCCTTGCGATTTCCGCTATGAAGGTCAGCCGCAGAGTTTTCGTTTATCGAGACTTTACCGCAAATTTTCCTTCGGGCTTTCCCCCGACGAATTTTCGGAAGCGACCTGAAAAAAGCGACAAAATTCGATACTAACCTATCATAATGGCATTATACAATCTTATAGCATTTTGCAAATATTGTCAAGCGTTTTTCCGCGTTTTTTTAAAATAATTGCAAAATAGCGCAAAATCGGTTAAAAACGGAGGTTTTATGCGCATAGACAAGTTTCTTAAAGTATCCAGAATACTCAAAAGGCGGTCTCTCGCGGCGGACGCGGCCTCGGGCGGGAGAGTGAAAATAAACGGCAAGTCCGTAAAGCCCGCCCACCCCGTCAATATCGGCGACGTCGTGGAGCTGGGCTTTAACAGCGGCACGGTGAGACTTCGCGTTCTCGATATTCGCGAAACGGTGAAAAAAGAGGACGCCGACAAGCTTTACGAAATTTTAAGCGAGTGAACGCACCCGAATCTCGGGCAAACTACGGGTGAATTTATGAAAAAAGTTTCTCTTATTCTCGCCGCCGCGGGCAAGGGCGAGCGCGCGGGCTTTGAAGAAAACAAGCTGTTTTTTAAGGGCGCGGACGGCAAAACCGTTTTGGAGCGCGCTTTTTTTGCGTTCGTAAACAGCGGCATCGTCGACGAATACGTCGTCGCGGTTTCCGAAAAGGACGAAAAGCGGATAAAAGCTCTTCTCCCCCGCGAGGTCAGAATAGTTCTCGGCGGGAAAACGCGTTCGGAATCGGTTAAAAACGCGCTCGCGGCGGTCACGGGCGATATAGTTCTGATTCACGACGGCGCGAGACCGTTCGTTTCGGCGGAAATTATAAAAAACTGCGCGGAAAGCGCGGATAAGTTCGGGAGCGGGATAGTCGCGGAAGAAAGCCGCAACACCGTTTGCAGAGCCGAGAACGACGAAATCGCGGAATACCTCGGTAAAAGCGGGCTGTATTCGGTGCAGACTCCGCAGGGCTTTCAAACCGAACTCATTAAAAAAGCGTACGCGCTCGCGGGCGAAGAAAATTTCAACGACGACGGCGAGGTTTACGCAAAATTCATCGCCCCGCCCCGTATCGTAAAGGGCAGCGCGGAAAACGTTAAACTGACTTTTAAGGAAGATTTTAAGAACGCGGCGGACGGCGCAAAGGCGTGCGGTGCGGACTATCCGCAGGGCGCGAGCTGTTCACAGGGCGCGAGTACGAGCGCGGGAGAATACCGCTTCGGCACGGGGTTCGATTGTCATAAGCTCGTGACGGGGAGAAAACTGATTTTGGGCGGGGTGGAAATTCCGCACGACAAAGGGCTTTTGGGACATTCGGACGCGGACGTGCTTGCCCACGCGATAACGGACGCGATTTTTTCCGCGGCGGCGATGCGGGATATAGGCTATCATTTTCCCGATACCGACCCCGCGTACGAGGGCGCGGACAGCATAAAGCTTCTTAAAACCGCGCTGAAAATCGTCGGCGAAAAGGGCTTTTTCGTAACGAGCGTTTCCGCGACGATTATGGCGGAAAAGCCCAAATTATTGAAGCGTATCCCCGAAATTACCGAAAATTTGGCCGCCGCGCTCGGAATTCCCGCAGAAAAAGTCGGAATCGCCGCCACCACGCTGGAAGGACTCGGCTTCGTCGGAAGAGAAGAGGGAATTTGCGTTTCCGCGACGGCAACGCTGATAAAACTATAAAAACGAAAATTACGGAGCGCAACGATTAAAACGCGCGCACTTCCCGCACGGCTTTCGCAACAAAAATGCACGGTTGAAACACACGGACAAAGCATCGCGCCGAAACGCCGCCACAAAAAACGCACGGACAAAACTCCGCGCGTCGCGCCCCGCCTGAACATAGCGAAAAAGGTATTTAATTTATGAAATTTTTGATTATAAGACACGGCGAACCGAATTACGAAATAGATTCGCTGACCGAAAAAGGCAAAGTCGAAGCGGCACTGCTCGGCAAAAAGTTAGATAAAATACAACTCGACGACGTATACGTTTCCCCGCTCGGCCGCGCGAAGCTTACGGCGGAAATCGCGCTGAAAAACAAAAACGTCGTGAAAAACGAGCGCGAATGGTTGCAGGAATTTTGTTATCTGTGGGACAGAATGCCTTCCGAATACGAAAAAAACAAGGAGCTTTGCGAGGGCAAAAGCTGGCTTAAAGAAACGCCTTTCGCTACTCCCGAGGTTTCCGCGAGATACGAAGCCTTGCGCAAAGGTTTAGACGAAATACTTTTTAAGCACGGATACAAGAAAAACGGCGCGCTGTACGAAGCCTTCGCGCCATCTTACGACACGGTCGCACTGTTTTGTCATTACGGTGTGGAATGCGTAATTCTGTCATATCTTCTTAACGTTTCGCCGTATATATTTTTCCAAAGCTTTTGCGCACTGCCGACGTCCGTCACAACGGTCGTAACCGAAGAACGGGAAAAGGGAAAAGCGATTTTCAGGCTTTTATCTTTCGGGGATTTATCGCATTTATACGCGGGTAACGAAGAACCGTCGTTTGCCGCGCGGTTTGCGGAAATTTACGGCAACGGCGACAGGGTGTAAAAAGTTAAAGATTTTTCGGCATAAAAAAGGAGCGTTCGTCGAACGCTCCTTTTTAGTTATTTTTCTTTTTTAATCTCCCCGTCCGCGCAATGAACGGTAATATTATACCACGTCAAATCTTCTTCGCATACGGATTGCCACTCTGCTTTCGTTCCGTCGTAGGTTATATCCGTAAAAACATAACACCTGTAAAAAACCTCGTTTCCGACGCTCGTCACGCTTTTCGGTATATGTAAGCTTTTAAGCGACGAACACGCATAAAACGCACCAGCCTCTATACGCTTCACGCTATCCGGTAGCGTTATACTCGTAAGAGAATCACAAAACTTGAACGCGTTTTCCCCTATAACTTCCACTCTGCTCCCTATGTTTATTTCCTTCAAAGAATTACAACCGTAAAACGTTTCTGATTTTATACTCATCAGATTGTCTCCAAGGGTTAAACTCGTTATAGAATCGCAATTATAAAACGCCTTGCTTTCAATATTTACTATACTTTTCGGTAATTCTATTTTCGATAAAGCCCAGCACTGGTTAAACGCATATTCCCCTATACTCGTCAAATTTCCCCCGAGTTTTACTTCTTCCAAAGAAGAACATTGAGAAAACGCCTCCTGACCTATACTCGTCACGCTGTTCGGTAGCGTTATGCTTTTCAAAGCCGCACAATACCAGAACAATTGGTCACTTATATCCGTCACCCCTTCGGGGATCTCCACGTTCGCAAGCTTAATACAATTTACAAATACGCCGAACCCGATTTGCGTTACTCCGTCCGGAATAACTATGCCGGTAAGGGACGAGCAACCGTAAAATGCCAGATTTCCTATGCTTCTTACCCCCTTCGGAATTGTTATTTTAGCAAGCGACGAATGATTATAGAAGGAAAAACTTGCAATACCCCGCGCCCCTTCCGCAATTTTAAGTTCCGTAAAAGTTTCGTCTCCGCCTACGACCCAACCGTCAACGTATTTTACTCCTTCTACGTTTTTTATAAGAAGGTCGCAACCGGTAAACGCACTTCCGTCTATACCCGTCACGCTGTCCGGTATCGTTATGCTTTCAAGCAACGCACAACGAGAAAACGCCCAGTATCCTATATGTTGAACGCTGTCGGGTATTACCACTTTTGTAACAGCATAACTACGGCTCGTATCGTTAAATGCGTGAGAAGCTATCTCTTTTACGGGTTTATCGTTATAAGTTTTCGGAATTATAAACTTAGTCCGCGTTTCCGTTCCTATTCCATTCACTATATAATACGTTTCATCGTCGCTTAACGCATATTCAAGCCCCGTTGCCTCTTCCAAAAACACGTCTCCGCATTTAGTACAAGTTCCGTCAACGTATGTATGCCCCGTAGCCGAAGTTTCCCCGTCCTCGTATTCGTCTCCGCAATCGCAACGATATATAATATAGCCTCTCTCCGTACAAGTCGGCGCAATTACCGTTTCCTTATAAACGTGCGTGTGTTTCGTCTCTCCGCCCGTCTCATTCTCATCACCGTTTCCTCCGCAATCACAAGAATCACAAGCGGTAAACGCCGAAAAAGCGCAAACAGCCAACGCGATAGCCAAGAGCTTTGTCGCCGCTTTTTTAACCCTTTCAAACATAACATTCTCCCGTAAACTTTCGGTTTCTTTATTAAGCTTTTAAATTATACGCTCGTGCTTAAAAATTGTCAATCATTACCAAAACAATCTTTCAAAGAAGCTTGTTCCATAATTCCCCGTCCCTAGCTACGGTAAACCAAGAGGTAAACGGCAAAAATCTAAAATCGCGCCGTCGAAAAAATAAAAAAACCGAAGAAAGGACTTCGCCTCTCTTCGGTTTTTCTTTTTTGGTTTTTCGTTTCCCGAAAGAAATTACTCCGCAACAACGGTCGCGCCCGCTTCTTTGAAACGCGCGATCATCTTGTCCGCTTCTTCTTTCGTAGCGTTCTCTTTGATTACGCCCTTCGCTTCTACGAGAGCTTTCGCTTCGCCGAGTCCCAAAGTGGTGAATTCTCTTACCGCTTTGATTACGTCGATTTTCTTGTCGCCGATTTCTTTGATGGAAACCTTGAACTCGGTCTTTTCTTCCGCAGCGGGTGCAGCCGCAGCAGCAGCGGGAGCAGCCGCAACTGCTACGGGAGCAGCCGCGCTTACGCCGAATTCCTCTTCAAGAGCCTTAACGAGTTCGTTAAGCTCTAATACGGTCATACCTTTTACTTCTTCTAACATTTTCTGAATGTCTGCCATTGTTTTATCCTCCATAGATCCTTTTTAAATTAAATTTTTTTATTTTTTTCGGGCGGCACTTGCCCGATAAATTATTGTGCCTTTTTCTCCGCCACTGCGTTAAGCGCAATAACGAGGCTTCTCGGCATTGCGGAAAGCACGCCCACGAAATTCGTGATAGGCGCTTGCAAAGAGCCGAGCATTTTTGCGATAAGTTCTTCCTTCGAGGGCATAGCCGCGAGTGCTTTTACGCCGTTCTCGTCGATTTTTTCGTTCTCGACGTACGCGCATTTAACCGCAACCTTGTTCTCGTACTTTTTAGCCGCTTCGACGATGACTTTCGCCGCCGCGGTTTCGTCCGCGCCGAACGCTACCGACGTAGGACCGTTAAGGTCGTCGTCGAAAGAAGTGATTCCGAGGTCGTTGAACGCGCGTTTGATAAGGGTGTTTTTGAGAACCTTATATTCGACGTTGTTCTTGCGGAATTCTTTACGGAGTTCGGTGTCTTCTGCAACGGTGAGTCCGACGAATTTTACGAATACGACGGATTTAGCCGTTTGAATTTTGCTTTTAATGTCTTCTACAACGAGTTTTTTCGCTTCAAAATTTGCCGACATTTGTTTACCTCCTTGTTTTGATAAAAAGCCCTCGCACGCCGAAAACGGAATGCAAGGGCAGATTTATACTCAAATATAAAAGCCTTTTATCTATTCCGCCTCGGTGGGATTGCGGCGAAGCCGCATATTAAAAACCTACTGTCTCGGGCTAAAAATATTTTTTACGGTTTTATTGTACTACTATCGGTCAGCGTTTGTCAACTAAATTTTAGCGGCAATTTTAACGCCGGGGCCCATAGTGCTTGCAAGAGCTACGCTTCTTATATAAAGACCTTTCGCCGCGGCAGGTTTAGCCTTGATGATGGCTTCCATAAGCGCGTCGTAGTTCTCTTTGATTTTTTCTTTGCCGAAGCTCTTCTTGCCGATAGCGCAGTGAATGATCGCGTTCTTATCGAGTCTGTATTCGACCTTACCTGCTTTGGTATCTTTGATAGCCTTGGTAACGTCCATCGTGACGGTGCCGGACTTCGGGTTAGGCATCAAGCCTTTCGGACCTAAAACCTTACCGATACGACCTACCAGACCCATCATATCGGGAGTGGTGATGATAACGTCGTAATCGAACCAGTTTTCGGACTGAATTTTCTGAATCATATCTTCCGCGCCGACGAAATCCGCGCCCGCAGCCTTAGCTTCGTCCGCTTTTTCGCCCTTTGCGAGAACGAGGACTTTAACGTCTTTACCCGTTCCGTTGGGGAGAACGATAACGCCTCTCACCTGCTGATCCGCCTGCTTGGGATCTACGCCCAAACGAACGTGAAGTTCTACCGTTTCGTCGAACTTCGCTTTTGCGGAATCGAGTACGAGACCTATCGCTTCGTCCGCTTCGTAAAGTTTAGCGGATTCAATGGTTTTTGCGCTTTCTATATATTTTTTACCGTGTTTCATTACTTTTTACCTCCTGTGGTACGTTCGGGGCGAAGCCGCCTCTCCCACATACTCCTTAATCTACGACCTCGATACCCATGCTTCTCGCAGTGCCTGCAATCATACTTGCCGCGCTTTCGAGCGTGTTTGCGTTAAGGTCGGGCATTTTGAGCTTCGCGATTTCTTCTACCTGCGCTCTCGTAATCTTTGCGACCTTGGTCTTGTTGGGAACCGCGCTCGCTCTTTCGATGCCGCAAGCCTTCTTTATAAGAACGGGTGCGGGGGGCGTTTTAAGAATAAACGTGAAGGAACGGTCCTGATAAATGGTCATAACGACCGGAATGATAAGACCTGCCTGATCCTGCGTTTTCGCGTTGAACTCTTTCGTAAATCCCGGAATGTTGATACCGTGCGGACCGAGCGTAGAACCTACGGGCGGACCGGGGGTTGCCTTGCCGGCGGGTAATTGAAGTTTTACGATTGCTGTTACTTTTTTAGCCATAATAACCTCCTCGGTGGTAATACCGTTGCGAAGATGAATAAATTTTTCCGCAACTCCCACTGTTTATAGTAATTCGGGGCTTTCCCCGAAAATCTATCTTTTTATAGTTTTATATATAAATCGGTATATAAGCCCGATTATAATTACAAATTTTCTTAAAGCGTTTCGGGTTCTCCGTCGCCTTCTTCCGAAACGACGTTTATCTTTTTGACCTGATAGAACTCTACCTCTACGTCCGTGCTTCTACCGAACATAGTGACGTTTACGAGCAGTTTTTTCGCCGCTTCGTTCACGGAAAGAACCTTGCCTGCGAACGATTCCAGAGGACCTGAAAGAATCTGAACCTCGTCGCCTTCTTTAAGGTCTACCGTGGACCTGTCTTCGCCGAGTCCCATTCTCACGACTTCTTCGTCTGTGAGCGGAAGCGGACGACCCTGCGGACCGACGAAGCCGGTTACGCCGCGGGTGTTGGTAACGAGATACCAGATGTCGTTTGAATAAATCATTTTCAGGAAGACGTAGCAAGGGAATTTCTTTCTTTCGACGATTTTCTTTTTGCCGTTCGCCTTTTCTTCGAGAGTTTCCTCCATAGGAATCTGAATCTCGAAAATATTTTCCTGTAAATTATTGTTTTCGATTAACTTTTCAAGGCTGTCCTTCACCATAGCTTCGTAACCGGAGTATGTGTGAATGACGTACCATCTTGCTTCTTCAATACTCATTAAGAGACCCCGCCGGTTAGTTTGGCGTTACAAGCTTTAACAGCTGCATCAGACCGTAGTCGAACGCGGTGATAACGACGAGAAACGCGAGAACCACGACGATAACGACGCAGGTTTTCTTGACGGTTTTGCCGAAGGTAGGCCAAGTGACCTTTTTGAGTTCGGAGAAAACGTCTTTGATTTTTGCGCCGAGTCTTTTGAAGAAATTAGGTTTACCGCTTTTCTTTTTAGTTTTTTTAGCGTCTTTTTGCGCCTCCGCGGGTTTCGCGGTATCCACGAAATCGCCTTGCGCAGCCTTTTTATTATCCATTGCTTGCCCCTTTATAAACCCTTGCGGGAGAAAAATTCAGGCGAAATTATTTCGCTTCTTTATGAGTGGTATGCTTTTTGCAGAATTTGCAATACTTTTTCATTTCGAGCCTTTCGGTGTCGTTCTTTTTATTTTTAAAAGTATCGTAGTTTCTCTGCTTGCATTCCGTACACGCCAAAGTAATCTTGTTTCTTGCGCCTTTTGCAGCCATAATGCACCTTCCAAACACGAAAAAATTACACCCCGAATTCGAGATGCTGATTTATTTTAGCACACGCGGGGATAT
>CAVBZJ010000019.1:0-20396 GCA_963599785.1 Anaerovoracaceae bacterium | reverse complement strand
ATGCAAGCAAAAAGGATAGGTAAAACCTATCCTTTTTGCTTGGTGCACCATAAGGGACACTTCTCCGCTATCGCTACGAAGGGCTTTGCCCGAATCCCTAGCCTTCGGTTCCGTAGTGGCACGAATTTTATTCTTTTATATATTTTTATTCCTCTATATTTATCATTAAAAACTTTTAAAAAACCGCATTTTTACTGACGATTTACTAAAAACATATCACAACGATACTTAACGATATACAAAAATAACGTGCGATACAGGGTTTCCCCCTTATTGCACGTTATTGGCATTTTTACTGTTACAGCGACATTATTTTGCCGCTAATTCGCTATTTTCGATTAAATATAAAAAAGCAAATGCCGGAATTCTATATAACGATGTTTGCTCTCTTTGCGACAATCCGTAATCTGTATTTTCCTTGCTTATCACATACCCCGGCGTTCCTTCTATCCCGTAAAGAACTATTCCGTCATCGTCCTTTATAGCGGCTCTGTTACGCATTTTTGCCTCGATATATTGCAACGGTTCTCCCGCATACTGTACGGCAATATCTATTTCCGCGCCTTTTGCATTCCTAATATAACCGACATCGTATAAACTATTAAAATTAAAATAATAATCCTTAACATGTTTAAATACCGACGTTTCCGTAGCATATCCCAACTCTTCCGGCTTAGATACAATGTCCGCTCCAAGGACGATTGCCGCTCGAATCCCGCTGTCCGCTACATATATCTTATTTTTGCTTTTTAATATTCTCTTTCCATCCGTATTCAACTGCTTACCTATATTAATAAGGTTTGCGCTTTCTAAATATCTGATATACTTTTCAATCGTAGGTTTCGATACGCCTTCAAATTCCTTACTCATTGCATCCACGTTAATCACGCTTGAACTGTGATAACATAAATATACGAACACTTTTTCCAGCTCATCAACACTTCGTATATCGTATACTCCCGGTAAATCGTGTTTTATCGCACGTTCTATCACATCCTCTCGTAAAACTCTTTGCGCATACGCTATATCTTCCGTATTGACAAACTCCGGAAACCCACCTATCTGCAAATACTTTATCAAATGAATTTGCAAATCGCTGAGCATCATTATAATACGAGTCTGTTCTTGTCTGGATAACTCGTGCATTTCAAATACATTGATTTTCGGAATATCCTTTTTTATCCCTTTAATCGCGCAATATTCGTAAAAGGATAAAGTAGGAATTTTAATAACCGTCCACCTGCCCGCGCCGCTCTCCTTGACCGCGCCTTCCACCATAGAACTTGCCGAACCCGTTGCAACAGCTCGAACCCCCGGATTTAAATCGTAAAGAATTTTTAAGAAATTCGTCCAGTATTTATTGTATTGAACTTCGTCTAAAAAAACGTAAAACTCTTCGTCATTTGAAATATTGTTGCGGTAGATATTAATAAGAGAGTCAAACTCGGTTGCCCTTATCACAGGATGATCGAAGGTAAGATATAAAATATTTTGCGGTTTTATGCCGCTTGTTAGCAACTCGTCAATAAGCTGATAAACTATCGTAGTTTTTCCTGTTCTTCTCGCACCGCTCATAACGACTATTCGTCTTATTTCATTCAAAAAAGCTTTTTTGCAAGTATAATAGCCGTTCCGCTTGAACTCCTTGACAAAACCCTTCGGAACTACTCCGCTTTGCCACCAAGGATTAAACGAAACCATTACCGATAAAATGTTTTCTTGACTTACTATTGCCATTTATAAAACTCCTTTTCATACATCATACAGCAACATTAAATAAAAGTCAATATTATTTAAACTATATTTATAATTTTTGCCGAGATTATTGTAATTTGCAATGAAATTTCATATTAAATGTAACTGCGAAAAAGAAAAAAGTTGCATGAATCTATAATGAGCTAAACTTTAACACCTAAACAAAACCTATCAGAATTACATAAACTATCATTGTTCGGCAAATTACATAATTTAAAATAGTGTCTTCTTAATACAAAAATAGTATGCAAAATCCTTGCTATATACCATTCTTTTCTCTCGTGAAAAAATTTTTTCACATTATTTTAATAGTTTTTGCTTTTTACGATTACTAAATTCTACTTATTCCTCTTTTAATCACTGCACCCCCATTTTTTGGGAACGCGGAGCTTTTATCAGACGGTAAAATAGTATTTATGAAAGGCTATACCTATGAAAAATCGTTAAGCGAAAAAGAAAATCAAATTTTATCGCTTGTTTACTCGGGTAATGAGCATTACCTGAACGCTTTTAATTTCGTTCATAAGTTTTACAGAATAAATTATCGCTTACATAAGTCTAACCATCTCATAGTGTTTAAGACTGTTTATATAGAAAAATCAAAACTGCCCGCGTGGAAGCTTGCGAGCAGTTGCAATATTGCTCAAAGCACCCTTTTCAGATTAAGAAACGAAATAGTGGAATGTTTTTACGCCTGTTTAGAAGACGAACGAAATACGTTAAAAGAAATAGCCGTTACAATGGACTGATATTATGAACGCAGAAGAAACGATTATTTATCTTATTGAGTTATACACTCAATATTTAGAAGAACTAAACGCTGTACCTCGCAACGATTTTACTGTCTGAGAAAAGACTGCGTACGTCGAAACGCTCGAAATACTTCAACGCTGGGAAAAAGCAACTCGTCACGGTTTAGACTTTGTTATAGAAGATAAGTATAAAATATAAATATAATTTACTAAATACTTTTATAACATATCGAGAGCAACGTATATAAAAATAACGCGCGGCACAGGGTTTTCCCTGTGCCGCGCGTTATTTCGTTTATTTTTACCGTTAAAATACACGCCCCATAGTTTACAGAATCGGATTACTCAATTTATTCTACATTCACGTTGAATCCTTTTCAAAAAGTATCGGCATTTTCGAGGGACAATCCGTTATGCCCGACGTCTTTTCGCAATAATAACGAGTGCCGTCGCAACAGCCGCAAACAGAACTCCTCCGCAGGAAGATATCCCCGCGCCGCAACCGCCGCTTTTTGCGGTCACGTCCTTTTGCGACAATTCTTCTCCCTTCGGAGAAGTTTGCGCGTTTTCATCCGGATCGGTGACGGTAACGCTCTTTTCGGCATATACGGACGGATCGAAACGCGAATACGCCCTTACGGTAACTTTCCCCGCGCCCGTAAATTTAAGCCATCTCTCGGAATAAATCTCCGCAGGTCCTTCCGTCACCTCGTATTTGAGTTCGTAATGCGCGTCCGCGGGAAAATCTATGCCTTCAACTTCTATTCTTCCCGTAAGATAAACGGGTTGAGAATACACGGTTACGTTCTCTAACGAAGACAGAATAACCACATTTGAAAAGACCGCTTTATATGCTGTACACTCCACTTCCTTAAAAACGGAGGGATTGCTTTTCATTTCCGCGCGGAGAGTAAAGCTCCCCTCGTCCGAAACCGTCAGAAACCCGTTTTCCGCCTTTGCGACGTTATCCCCGCTCGTAACCTTAAAAACGATTTCTTCGCCGAACAAAATCCGTCTGTCGGAATTTTTCGCAACGGCGTAAAGCTCTATCGGCACTTCGGAAACTATCGCTTCCTTTATATACGTTTCGTCTATTTCTATAAAGTCGCACGCGGCGAACGCGACGCCGACCTGCGAAAACGTAGCCGCAAGCGCGACGACGGCGGTAAACGCAAGCAAAAAAAGTTTTTTCATAGTCGTTCCCCTATCTGCACGCCCCGTTTATGAACGCGAGCGAAATATAGTTTTTAGTCATTCTCCCGTTTGTGGAAATTTCCATAACGAAAGTGTTCTGCCCGTGCGAAATTTCCTCCGGAATAAATTCAAGCTCGAAAGAATTGTCGTTATGACTGCCGCGCCAGTGTTCGAGTCCCACGCAGAACTCCGTTCCGTTCTTAAAAGTCCAGCCTTCGGGAACGCCCAGAAGCCTTACCGTAAGATATTGCGGAGTAAACAGGTTATTAAGGAAGGTTATTTTCAGTTTTTTCACCTCGCCCTTTTTAATTTCCGCAAGGGTATCGTCGTACTTTATAAGGACATTATACAAGCCGAAATGTTTCCTTACGGTAGTGCCGACCTCGGAAACCAGCTCTTTCGTGTCTTCCTGATAACAAGGCTCGAAATTGTTTTTATCGTAATAAAAATTATTTACGGGTACGATTTCAAAATATCTTTCGGAGGAAACGTCCGCGCCGCCGTCTTTATCTTTATCGAACAACACGCACCTTACGCCGCTCGTTACAGGCACTTGCGCCGCTATTCTCGAAGCAAGCTCCGCAATGGTTTTGGGCAGACACAGCTCCCTGTCTATGCGAAGAGTCCAAGTGGCGATTTTATCCGAGCAGGCGTTTCTCCATTTTTCCGGAATTCCGCTCGCGCCGTTCATTATGCCGATAATCGCGCCCGCGGTACCCGCAGTACAATCGCAGTCCTCGCCCATATTCACGGCTATACACGTCGATTTACCCATATCGCAATCGCCGTACAACAGCGAAGCGACAACCACGCCTATGCTCCACGGCGCGTCGTAGCCGTGTTTTGCCTCGGGAATATCTTTTTCAGGTTCTTGTGCGGGACAGACCGCGCAGGCGGGAACTTCTTTCGTACCCTTCCAGTATCCGCAAATCATTCCGAAGCTGGAAGTGATTTCCTTAAACAATATTTTACGCGTTTCCTTCCACGTTCTGCCCTCTTTATAGCACTTTTCCGCAAGCAGAACCGCGCGGGTTACGCCGCAATCCCGAGGGATATACGAAAGAGCTATATCTATAAGCTTGTAAATATCCTTTTCAAAAAACGCCGCGGATTGAAGCGCCGCGCAGAACACCGCCGCGTACACCCCTTCTCCGCCGTGATCCACCGAAGAATCGTAATAAGCGTAATTCGCCGCGAGCGCGGGATTACCGGGGCATAAGCACGCCCAGATTTCCGTTCTTATCCACGCGCCGTTGCTGTCGCGGTTTTCGTTGCGCATAACTCCCGAAAGCGGCGGCATTATACCCATATTGAAATTGTTTTTGCCCGTACCGTATTCGGAAAGCGTTGCGCTGATATAAGTATTCCAGTACTCCGCGAGTATGTGCGAATCTATTTTCGCGCCCTCTTTTTCCACCGCGCGAAGCCATACGAGTTGAAGATCCAGATCGTCGTTGGGAATAGGCTCGGAAATATCCTGCATAAACCATTCTATATCGTACACCCCGCGGAAACATTCAAAAGGCGCGCCGAGCGTTCCGCCTATGTTTTTGCCTGTAAAGCATCCCACTACTTTGTCGTAATATTCCTTAAATGTCAGATTCATTTTATCACCTTATACCTCGACGACGGCGAAAGCCTTATCCGTCAGTTTTTTTACTATCAATACGAACGGTATCGAAACGCACGCGAGCAGTATGTTTATAGCCGCCGCGAAATACACGTCCGGTCTTTTTATCTCCTGCATTGCGAGAAGCGCAATCGTTCTCGTGCCGTAATCACCGTTCGCGCAGATTATAAGCGGCTGCATATAAATGGTAAACGGTACCATAGCCGTAAGCACTATTACCATAGAAAGCGTAGGCCAGATAATCGGAACGGTTATCGAGAAAAATTCTCTGCACAGCCCCGCGCCGTCAAGCTTTGCGGACTCCACAAGCTCTTTCGGCACTCTGTTCATCGCGCCCCAAAGAAGAATGGCGTTATATCCGAACCCGAACCACACCGTATACAGCCATAACGCCTGATTAGCGTATTCGGGGTTAGTAAGCCAGTTTATTTCCCTGCCCGTGAACAGCGAAAAAAACTTGTTAAGCGCGCCCGTTTCCACAAGTCCGCCGCCCGCGTCCCACAATCTTCTGTAAAATTCCGCCATAACCGCCGCCGGAATTATATTCGGCAAAAACAGGATTATAACGAAAAACTTCGCGCACGGAATTTTTTTATACAGAAAATACGAAGTGACGAGCGAAATCGGCAGGGATATAAGCCCCACTACCGGCAGATACGCAAAGGATACGCCCAGCGTTTTGCCGTAATCGGAAACGTTCCAGTCCCTGAAAAATTTTATAAAGTTCGCAAATCCGGCAAAATACTCTCTCACACCGTCGAATTGTCTGAACGCAAGGAGTATCCCGCCGAAATTCGCATATACGGTGAATATAACGAAATTCAGCATAGGGATAGCGAGCAGCAGACAAATAAAGAGTATTCTCGAAGGAGTATTGCCGAATTTATCTATTTTTTTACCGCCTTCCATATCAGTCGTTCCACTTTTTATTTACAGAATCCCACTTTTCGTTTACGCAGGCAATCTCGCTGGCGACGCAGTTCTTCGCCACCGCAAGAGCCTCTTCGTAAGTCGCTTTGTTGGTTATGTTGGCAAAAAATCCGCCTTTATACGCCATAAATATACCCATAGAACCCGTATCGAGAAGCTGATTCGTGCTTATCTGATACACGGTTTTGGAGTTGCCGTTATCGTAAGCGTAATCGAACGCCTCTTTCGTGAAGCCCGTAAAGGACGAGCCGTCTACTTCAAGCCCCTCTATCGGACGGGTAAGACCGTTGTTAGCCTCTATAAACGTCCGATAACTCGAAGGAGTGAACATAGAAAGCAAAAACGCCTTCGCCTTTTCCGCGTTTTTAGCGCCCTTGGGTATCGCCATCATATTTCCGTCGGTAGAGAAACGGATATTAGAAGTGTCCGTCTTTCCGTCGCCGCTCCTTTTATCCGCGTTTATGTGCGGCATCGGGCAGAACCCCGAAACGAAGCCCGTAAGCTCGGTATAGGTTTTCATTTCCGTCGGGAACCATTGCCCGTTTACGATCATGGCGGCTTTCCCGCCGACGAAGTTTGTTTGCGCGGTAATCGCGGTCGCGCCCACCGAGCCTTCGAGACTTATCGGTCTGCCGCTTTTAAGCGTTCCCTTGGTGATTCTCGCAAGGGTTTCGTAAACCTTTTGTCTGCCTTCCGCCTGAACGGAATATGCCTCGGGCGATTCCATTTTCAAAAAGTCGATCATCGCGTCGTAGCCGTAATATTGACAAAGCCATTGCGCGGGATTGTACGCGAGGTAGCCGAACCCGTCCGCTCCGCCGAAAGTAAGCGGCGCGACTCTGCCCTTCGTATCGGTATCTATTCTCTCGCAAAGCTCCCAGAACTCGTCCATCGTTTCCGGCAGCTTCCAGCCGTACTTATCGAACATTTCCACGTTATAAACAAGCCCGCTTCCGTTATTCTGCTGCCACGGAATTCCGTAAATTTTACCGTCTCTGGTACGGATGTTTTTTATCTGTTCGGGGATAACGGAAGAAACGGTTTTGTTCGTATTCGGTATCACGGAAGAATAAACGTCGCTTAAATCTTCGAGATAACCGCTCGATACGAACTGGTTGTAATAGGAAGAGGAAACGAGAATTATATCGTCCGTACACGTTCCGTTTTCAAGTTTGGTTTTAACCGTTTCAAACGCGAGCGGATCGCCCGAAGGATAAAATTTCACGTCCGGCTCGGTTTTCTGATACTCCTTTATCGCCGCTTCGAGCCAGTCCGTGCCGTAACCCGCGGCGTACACGGTGATTACCACCGTGCCCTCGCTTATAGTCGGCTTACCCGAAGAACAGGCGCAAAGCCCCGCGGCGGAAACCGCCGCCAAAACGCAAGCTAATAATCTTTTTTTCATATATATTCCTCCTGTATATTAAACGACGGGTACGACGAAATACCCTTCTCCCGAACCCATAGCGAGTTCGAGCGTGCCGTTTTGCAGCTTATAAATAAATCTCTTGCCCTTTTTGCAGACCAGAACCTTATCCGCGTTCGAGAATTTTAATTTAACGACGTTGCCGTTATTCTTAAACGGCGATTCGTAGTTAGTGACCATATACGCCTTGTTGCCGTTCTTATCCGCGAACTGACCTATAAGCGCGTCGCCCGTCGCTTCTACGGAAGCTATTCCTTCGGGCTTATCGAGCGGATCGGTAAGAAGCGCGTACGCGCCGCCGCCGCTTACGCCGACGGGCATAGTTCCTTCCCACTCGAACGCCATAAACAAATCCTCGAAAGAGCGGACCTCTTCGATAACTTCTCGCACGGCGTACCACAGCGGTTGGATATTCCCCACGGGATCTACAAGCCCGTTGCCGAGGTTATCGGAATTGTTTTCGGGAATAAGCCACGGCCAGTAAAGGAAGGTCTGTATTCCTCTCGCGCCGTAAGTCATAGCCGTATACGTCTGCCACGCGAAATCCCTGTAACTTTCGGGCTTGGTA
The DNA here is from genome assembly GCA_963599785.1 of Anaerovoracaceae bacterium. GTDB lineage: Bacteria > Bacillota > Clostridia > Christensenellales > Borkfalkiaceae > UBA1259. The sequence continues at coordinate 12,141 of CAVBZJ010000019.1, read as the reverse complement.
AACGACCAGTGCTGCGCGGTTAAAACGTAGATATAAAAAGGTATGTTGTATTTTTGCGAAGCCTTTGCAAACACTTCGAGGTCGGACAGCCAGCTCGGACGAATCGTTCCCGTCATACCCTGTCTTATATAACAATAATGGTCGTAACTCAGGTAATCGGGATTTGTGGTCCGTACGAAGGAATCCACATAGCTCGCATAGGTGTTACCGGAAGCCGCGTCCGCGCCGAATAACTGCGAATAAGAAGCGTAGTTGGGCAAAAGGTTCGTATAACATTCGTATTCGGGATAATGCTCTCTCCACCAGTCCTGCACTGCGGCGATAGCGTTATACTGCGCGGCGGAAGGTTCGTCCACGGCGTTTACTCCCGCAAAGGAGGAATACTTTTTGTACTCGTCGTAACGCCTGATTAAATTTTCCTCGGAAGCTTTTATCTGCGCCGAGATTTCGCCGTAAGACTTACCCGCGCCGTTTTTGATAAAAGAGGTTATCCCGCCCGGCAATATATCCATAACAAGCACTTTTATTCCCGCTTTCTCCGCGCGTTCGAGAGTGCAGAGAATTTCCTCGTGACTCGTGTCGCAAACGGGAATAGCGTAGTTAAAACCGCAGTCGGCGATATTTTTCCAGTTCTCATCCGTATTCTGATCCGCCTGCAAGCCGTACGGCGGGTCTCCCGCGTTGGTGTGATAAGGAGTTCCGTACGCGGCGAATAAAAAGGAATCTTCGGAAGCGGAGATTTGCCGTTCCGCGGCGGGCTTCGAGCAAGCCGCGAAGGTCGCCGCGAACGCGACGGAAAGAACCGCCGCCGTTATTTTTTTCAACATAATTTTTTCTCCTTTCTTTTTTCAGCCTTTAAGCCCGCCCGCCACGGTGTTGGATATTATGACGTCGCGCATCGTGACGAATATGACCACGAGCGGAAGTATCGCGATAACCATACCCGCAAACAGTTTGGGGCGGTCGAGCTGCGATACCGAAGCGGAAAGCTCCTGCAAGCCGAGAGATAAAGTCTTTATGCTCGGAAGGTACATATAGGGGGTATAGTAATCGTTCCAGTAGTTAAGCGCGAGTATAACCGCCGTTGCGCCCAGCGCGCCGCGAGCCATAGGAATACATATCTGCCACATTATTCTGAATTCCCCCGCGCCGTCTATCCTCGCCGCCTCCACATAAGAGCCGGAAATGGTGACGAACAGTCCGTATAAAATAAGGAACTGCATTCCGAATGGTGCGGCGTACTGAATTAGTATACCCCAAGTATCGAGCAGATTAAGATCGAGATAAAGCTTATAAACTACGGAAGAAGAACCGAAGTTCGGGAACACGAGCGAACCAACCCCTATCGCGACCAAAAGATTTCTGCCGTGAAACCGAAATCTCGCAAGGGCGTAAGAGGTAGCTATCGCCGCAAGCGTGCTGATAGCCACCCCCGCGCCCGTAAGCACGAAAGAGTTGAAATACATTCCCGTGAACGAAACTCCGCCGGCTGCGAGCGATACCGCGTCCTTATAGTTCTGAAAATACATCGTTTTCGGAAGCGCCCACGCGCCGTTCTGCAAAAAGTCGTCCACTCTTTTGAACGAATTGTTTATAAGATAGTAGAGCGGAGTCAAAAGGGTGAGAGAATATACCGCGATAATTACGAACGCTATCCATATTCCCGCTTCCCTTTTGATTTTTCCGCCGCCCGCTACGGGGCTTTTTTGTTTTTTAAAGCTCATTCGTTATAGCCTTTTAAGGATTCAAATATAAGATATTCTCCGGGCACAGCCGCTTGCAGCGTGAAATACAAACCGTTTTCGTTGGGAGCGTACTGCTCGGAATTTGCGGCGTATAACGCCGCGAGCTGTTCCTTCGTAAACGTAAACGTGTTTTCGCCCTCAACGAGATCGACGCTGCAATCTCCGCTGATAAGCATAAGCCTCGTTGCGTACGAGGAATAAACGTTAAGCACTATTCTTTCGTAAGAATTAAGCTGTTCAAAGGTAAGGTACGCGCCCGTTTCGTCCGTGCAGGGAATACAGATTCTCGCCCAGGCAGCTTCCGACATAATAGACATTTTAAGCCCCGCCTTGTGCGTTGCGTCCGCGGGGGCGACGGTAAGCTCCTTCGTAAACGGCGTCCAGCCGACAGAGGAAGCGTTGGTAAACGAGTTGATAATTACCGAGCCGTCCGAGGGTTTGCCTTCGGGATAATGTCCGACGAAATCGTCGAAGATTATCTTCATTCCTTCCGTAACGGTTTTTACGTTTATATAAAATCCGTTTTCGTTTTCGGAATACTGTGCGGAATCCGCCGCGTAAGCCGATTCTATCTGCGCTTTCGTAAACCGCAGAACGTTCGCGCCCGCCGCTACGGGAAATACTTCGTTGGTAAGACCTATTTCGTTTGCGGCTTCAAGATATAGATATAATTCCACATAATCGAACTGCAATAATTGCTTGTAAGTGATAAACGCTCCGTCCGTTTTAAGAGGCACGCATATTCTTGCCCAGCCGGCGGCGTTTTCGCAAGCAAGAAGCAAGCCGTTCCCCGTCTGCGCGTTTTCGTAAACCACCGTTTTCGCGCCGCCGCAGGAAACCCAGCCTATATCCGCCGCCGTCTCGAACGCGTTTAGTCTTACCACGTCTTTACTTCTGAGAGTAATGCTCGTTTCCGTCTTTTTGCCGTTGTCTGCCGTCGCCGTATAGGTAAGCGTGTATACGCCGAGCTTTTCGGGAGTAAACGTTTTTCCGTCAAAAACCACTTCCTCCCCGTCGGGATCGATAATCGTGACCGTAGTCTGCAAGGTATTTTCCTTAAACGTCGCTTCCGCCGCGGGAACGGCAGTCGCTTCGCCCTGAATTATAACCGCGCCGTCGTGTTCGTTTACTGTAACGTTCGGCACCGCGGTGTCTATAACGTTAAGAGTTACGCGTATTTCTTCTTCTCTGCCGCCGTCTACCGACCAGACCAAGGTGTATCCGTTAAGGTCGGAGGGAACGAACCTGCCGTTTATAAGCTCAACCTCGTCGCCTACGGAATCGTAAACTTTAAGAGTAACCTCTATATCCGCTCCGCCGCGTTCCGCCGTCATTACGGGTACGGTAAATTCCTTATTATCCTCTGCGGAAATGCTTTCCGGAATATCTTCGTAACCGGCAAGCGACCATTTCGCGCGTTCTATATAGTTTTCGGGATAATATCCGATAAAGTCGTCGAGTACCAGAACGGTAGAGGAGCTGTAATCCCCTATATTAAGGAAGAAACCGTTAGCGTTCGGCGAATACTGCGCGGAATCCGCCGCGTATCCGTCTATAATCTGCTGTCTCGTAATTCTCACGGTGTTTCTGCCCGCGGAATAGGCGCTCACTTCTATTGTAGTGCCGAGTCTGTTTTCCGAAGAAAGCCAGACGTAAAGCTCGACGTACTCGAATTCGAGAAGGTCCTCGTAAGAAAGATAATCGCCGTCCTTGTTTTTAAGAGGCAGACAAATTCTTCCCCAGCTTCCCGAGCCTGTGAATTCCAGCATTACGCCTTTGCCGCTTTGCGCGTTCTCTTCCGTAACGGTAACTTCGGGAGCGCCGTGCGACCAAGTAAAATCGGAAACATCTTCAAAAGCGTTGAGCCTTACGCCGTCTTTGCAAACGAGCGTTATCTCTTCGCTGCTGCTGTTGCCCGTTTCCGAAAGCGCGGTGTATACGAGTTTATATTCGCCGACTTTGTCCGCAACGAACGTACCGTCCTTCGCCGCTACCTCGCCGCCGTCGGGTCCGATAATCTTAACCGACGCCGTAAGGTCTTCGCCCGTTATGATTCTTACCGAAGAAGAAGGCACGGTAACCGTTTCGCCCTTCATCACGAGCGCGCCGTTTCTTTCGTTTACCGTAATAATCGGAATACGGGTATCGTTTACCTCCACCGTAATCGTTTCTTCCGCGCGCACGCCGCCGTCCTCTGCGGAATAAACTATTTTATAGCCGTCGATATCGGTCACGTTTATCCTGCCGTTCTCGACGGAAACTTCGTTATTTCGGGAATCGTACGCCTTTACGGTGAGTTCTATATTTCTGCCGTCGCGCGTGGCGATTGCCGCGGGAAGCTCGTATTCCGCGCCGTAATCGGCGGTCGTTTTTTCGGGGAGCTTTTTCCCGTCCTCGCCCTTTATTTTTATCGGCGCGACGTAATCGTCGGCATATATGCCGATAAAGCTGTCGAGAATATAATAACTGCCGGCAGTCGGATACCTGAGATTGAAATAGAACCCGTTTTCGTCCTCGCTGTACTGCGTGGGCGCGGTTTTTCTGAACGCCTCTATTTCGCTCATATTGAACATAAGCACGTTTTTGCCTACTTCTATCGGATCTACGCGGAGCGAAAGTCCGAATTCGTTTGCAACGGATGAATAGATATAAATCTGCACCGATTCAAATTCTTTCAGATCTTCCCAAGACATATACCCGCCGTCCGAGGTCTTTATCGGAACGCAGATTCTTATCCACGCGAGGTCGGGGTTATCGAGCTTGTCGGGCATAGTTATTTTTATGCCGTTGCCGTTCATCGTGTTTTCGGAAACGACTTCTTTTTTGTAATTTAACCCTACGACCGTGCCGAGATCTTCCTCGTTTTCAAACGCGTTGAGCATTACCGCGTTTTTGCAAAGAAGTGTAAAATCCTTCTTTCCTTCGTTACCGGAAGCGTCCGTCGCGCTGTAAGTCACGGTATACCTGCCGAGCTTGCTCGCGGTAAATTTTCCGTCCTTAACGGCTACGATTTCGCCGTCCGCATCTTTCACTCCGACGATGACTTCGAGATCGCTTCCCGATTCGTCGGACGCGGTACATTCGGGAATTTCTACCTCCGTACCGAACAGAATCACCGAGCCTTCCGTTCCTTTTACCGAGAACACGGGGGCTTTGGTATCCTTGACGGTAAGCGTCAGCGTAAACGTTTCTCCGCCTGCGGAGAACTCTATTCTGTACCCGCCGAGGTCGGTCACTTTGAATTTTCCGTTGACGAGTTTAACCGTTTCGCCGGCAGAATCGAAGGCTTTGACCTCTACTTCCAGTTTTTCGCCCTTCCTCTCCGCCGAAACTTCGGGAATGACGTACAGATCTCCGAGTTCGAGCGTTTCGCTCGCGGAAATCTCTTTGCCGTCTACCGTGAAATTCACCTTGCCTGCCGTACACGCGAACGCCATACACAGCGATAACGCGAGCGCGACGCATAATGCGATTAAAGCAATACGTCTTTTCATCTTTTTTTCCTCCTGATTAGGGTTTACCTTTTTTTTAACGCGCTGTCCGCGCGCTTATTCCGTAACCTGATTTTCGTTAAGCAGCGCAAAGCATCCGCCGCCCGCTTTGAGGGTAAATATCGCTTTGCCCTCTGATATTTCCGTATTTTTCAATCCGCCCTTAACGACGGAAACGTTATAACCGTTAAAAACAAGCTCCGCGCGCACGTCCTTTCCCTTTTCGGGATCGGTAAGGTCCGCAACGAGCAAAGCCTTTTCTCCTCGCCGATTTTTAAAAAGTCCTATCAGAATATCCCCGCTCGTTTCAACGCTTTTCAGTTCTTCGAGCGGCGTCGCGTCACGCTCGTCGGCAAGAAAACTCATCTCCGCGTTCTCCGAAGGATAGTATGCCGTTCTCACGCGGGAATATCCGAAATACTCCTTTTCAAACGAACGCGCGTCCGAAATCACCTCTTTCAGCGCGTACCACGCGGGGAGCAGTTCGCCCTTCTGCCCGACGACGCCCGTAGTTACCTTCGCTTCGTTAGGATACGTTACGTCCACCATCGTCCAGTAAGTAAACGTCTGCGCGCCCGCCGCGCCGTACGCAAGCGAAGTAAACACCTGCCAGCCTATATCCGCATAAGTTTTTACCGTGCGGAAATCCCAGTGTCCGAGAGTCAGCAAAAACACCTCGAAGGGAATGCTTGCGCGCTCCGCCGCCTCCGCTACCGAACGCAGGTTTTTGAGATAACTCTTTCTTATCGACTTAACGCCGTTTATATCGAGAAGCGCGTAATGATCGTAGCAAAGATATTCCGGCTCCGTCGTTTTTATAAATTCTTCCAGATAATCGTCGTAAGTACGCGTATCTTTCTCGTCGCCGAAAAGCTGTTCCGCACTCGCATAATCGGGCAAAAGATTTACCTCGAACGCGCATGACGGGCAAATGCGTTTTATTTCGTCCTTTGCCGCGCGGATATTTTTGAATCTCAATGCGGAAGGCTCGTCGCAGGCGAGTATCCCGTTAAGCGAAGAACGCCCCGAAAACGCACTTAAACGCTTATTCAAAGCCTTGCCGTAAATTCGGTACTCCTTTTCAAAATCGTCAGATAAAATCATTTCTTCCAGCGACTTTCCCTCGTCCGTCTGATCGCGGAGATTATATAAAAGCCCCGTCTCCTCGCATAAATCGAGCGCGTCTTTATACTGGAAAGGAATATGCTCGTAAAGCCCCGTAACGCAATCGAATCCGCACGCCTTTATATTCGCGTAATTCTCTCTCGTCATAAGATTTTCCGTTTCTGCGGTTTTTTTGCCGTCGCGCGCGTTTGCGGGCGGCGGTCCCATATATGCGGTAAACTTAAAACCGTTGCGCATAGCTGCCTCCGTGCCTTTTTACAATAATCATAATACAATAGGTTATCGGCTTTTGATAGTATTTTTAACGCAATAAATAGGAAAATAATTTCAAAATCGTGTTTCCGCTTGATATAATACGAAAAAAATGTTAAAATTTGTACAATAATTCGGAGGAGGAAAAAGCATTGACGGGAACGCATCCGCAAAAGCTTATAGACCATCTCACTAAATTTTATTCGCACGAGGCAAAGTTCAGTCAGAACGCGGATTTCGAGTTTATAAACTCCTATTATCACGACGTTAAAAAGCTCGGAAACATAGGTATGCACTCGCACGCGTTTTACGAAATAAACGTAATCACCAAAGGCACGGGCTTCCATTATATAGAAAACGGCGGCTTCGACGTGTCCGTCGGGGAAGTGTTCGTTATCCCTCCGTTCGTAAACCACGGGTACTATACGGACGGTGATCTCACCATTTTCCATATACTCATACACTGCGCGTTCGTGGAACGGTACAAAAGCGAATTGCATTACCTGCCGGGGTATACGATGCTGTTCGAGATAGAGCCGTTTTTGCGCGCGACGGCTTCCGACAAATGCTTTTTACAGCTTAACGAAGAGCAGCTGTCGTTCGTATCGGCTCGTCTCGAAGAGCTGGTCGCCTTAGAACCCGAAGGGTATATGGAAGAGCTTTCGGACAATTCGGATAAAGAAAGGGAAAAGAAAAAGAACACGAACGAAAACGAAATAAGAAAAATAGCCAAAACGCTTGACCTTATCGCTTGGCTTTCAAAGCTGATGTTCGACTCGCACGAAACGAACTTCCACGCGCAGTTCCACACGGAAACGGTTTCCGTAGCGCATACCATAGAGTATATTATGACTCATTATTACGATAAACTTACGATAGACGAGCTTGCGAAAATAGCGAATATGTCAAAATCCACTTACATACGCCACTTCAAGGGAGTCTGCAAATGCACCGTTGCGGAATATATAATGAAAATAAGAATAGAAAAGGCGACGGATATGCTCCTCGCCTCAAATAAATCCATAGGAGAAATCGCGCAGGACTGCGGCTTTTTCGACAGCTCGCATTTCTCGCAGAATTTCAAAAAAGAAAAAGGCGTTACCCCGACGGAATTCAAGCGCAAAGCCCTTGCCCCGTCAAAAGACGAATAACCTTACCCTTCGTAAACGACTCTGCCTCTGCGCAGAGTTTTTTCTACCGCGTAACTTTCGTCGAGAACGCAAAAATCGGGAAGCAAGCCCTCCTTTATTCTTCCCCTGTCCGCAAGCCCCAGATTGTCGGCGGGGTTGGCGGAAGCAAAAGCCGCCGCGTCCGCTAAATCCGCGCCGCACCGCTCGACGGCGTTTTTTATCGCTTCGTTCATTTTCAGAACGCTGCCCGCTATCGTTCCGTCCGCAAGGCGCGGGTGTCCGTCCTTCATATATATTTTAAGCCCTGCGGACTCCGCGACGGCAACGTTTACGCCCTTTACACGCACAGCGTCCGTTATGAGTATAATTTTGTTTTTCGGCTTGTTCTTAAAAAGAAGCTTCACCGCAGGCACGCTGACGTGAAAACAATCGCATATAAGCTCGCAAAAAAGTTCGTCTCTATAAAGCGCCGCGCCGACCGTACCCGCTTCTCGCCCCGCAAAACCTCTCTGCGCGTTGTAAACGTGGGTAATCGCGCGGACGCCGTACCCGAGAGAACGCACCGTCTCCTCGTAAGTCGCGTCAGTATGCCCCGCAAAACATACCGCGCCCGTTTCTGTAACCCTTTTTATAAGCTCACCCGCGCCTTCAAGCTCGGGCGCGACGGTTATGGCGCGCACGATATTCCCGCACGCCTCGCGATACCTTTCAAACAAAGCGTAATCGGGCAAACGAAGATTCTTTTCGGAGTGTCCGCCTTTGAATTTTTCGGATAAAAACGGCCCTTCGAGGTTGACTCCCGCAAGCTCGGAAAATCGCGGCGCGGCGCACCCGTCCCGTTCTTCCTTTACCCGTCTTATAGTTCTCAACGCGGCAAGCGTATCCTCTTCGGGCATAGCGGAAAGCGTCGCGAGGAAAGTCGTTGTTCCTTCTTTTAACAGTGCGGAAGAAATATTCGTTACGGCTTCTTCCGTTCCGTCGGTGAAATCGTACCCGACCGCGCCGTGTGTATGCTCGTCTATAAACCCCGACAAAACCACGGAGTTTTTGCCGACGGGTATCGCTTCCGTAACCGCGTTTTCGTCGCGCCCGACGTACAGAATCCTTTTATCGTCGAACGCTATCGTAACGTTTTCTTCAAGCTTGCCGTTTATAACCGCTTTTACTTTTCTGAATCCCGTCATTTTCAAAAATCCACTCGCTTTAATTGCGCGGGTTTTATAACCTCGCTTTTCTGCATTCCGCAGGCGTTTACCTTTACCTCGTGCGGGCAATCGAAATCGGTATTCAGAAGATAAACCGTATACCCGCCTTCTCTTTTATATACGCGGAATTTTATCTTTTCGTCGCCGACGACGGTAACCTCCGCTTTTCTGTTCATCGCGCACAGAATTTCTTTGAGCGCGACTTTATACTTGCTCCATACCGCGCGGTTTGCGGGATAATCGAGATTAGTTGCGAAAAATACCTTTCCTTTGCCGTACTTATTCTCCGTAAGAAATGGGAGGCCCTTTTCGTCCTCTTTCGTCCGAACGAACCTGTCGTCGAAAAAGGCAAGCGTTCTTGCTCCCTTTATTTCCGTTTTCGCAAAATTCGCGTATCCGCCGACGAAATTACAATCGGAAACGTAATCGGGAGAACCGGGGAACAATTCCCCGTCCGAACCCGTCGGCTCGAACTTTATCCCGCCGTTCAGCCGCACCGTACCCGTCACGTCAAATCCGGCGAAATCGGAATATCTGCCGCCGTTTACAAGCCCGCGGCGTACTCCCCTTTCGTCGGAAACGTCGAAGTGCGCGAGAGTAGCAAACAGCGTGCCGCCCGCCGCAACGTATTCTTTAAGCTTTTCGTAAATCTCCTCCGTCATAGTGTTCCAGCCCGCGAAAATAAGAAGGTCGTACCTTTTCATCGCGTCAAGGTCGCTTTCTATCGGCAACACGTCGTACGTTCCGTAAGGATACCCCTTGGAAGGATCGCTGCCGTCTTTCGCCGCGAAGCCGGAAAAATCGCTCCACTTAAAACCGCGCTCCGCTTCGTCTAAGATCTCCCACGAGTACTCGGGGTCGCTCATACCCCATTCCTCGCGGTCGAACTGCGACCACAAAGAACCGCCCATAAAACCGGTATATCCGTCGAGATTACCGTGCAAAAAAGCGACCTTTACGATCGGCCCGCCGACAGGTCTTTCGTCTTTTTTCAAAAGCTCCGCAAACCTCGCCGCACCGTCGCGATATTCCTTGCACTCTTTGCTGTCCGCACCCTTTTTAACGCCGAAAGAATCTATTTCCGCAAAACCGCTTTCCAGCGCGAAGAAATCCGCGCCGTCCATATACAGCATACGATACGCCATATCCAGCCGCATTTTTTTGAACGGATCGTCGTGACGATAGCCGCCGTACCATTCGTTTGCTATAAACCCGCCGAAAGAACCGTTGCCGAGTCCTCTTGCCGCGCCGCGCGTAAACGGAATAAGCTTTTCGGGGTCTGCGGGCATAACTTCCAGAACGGGAAGCGTCGCGCCGCCCATAAGATTGTATTTAGAAAACGCCGTCGCTTCCACAACGATATTCTGCTTCACGCCTATCGACTTATTATAACGACACATCTTGGAAATGAAATCGACGTAATTGTTTTTCGCCTCGGTGAGATTGTTAAAATTCTGCGGAGGCATTTTCAACGCTTCGAGAGTTGCGTCTTTTTTGAAATAGTTTTTCGCCTTCGCGCCCTTATCGCTGCCCGCTTCACCCATAATCTCGCCGATGAACAAATCGCCCGCGATCGAAACGGTAAGGTCCACGATCTCCTTGGTAAGATGACTTTCTTTACCTTTCGGCGCGAATTGATAAGCGTATAGGTACGCGAAGCTCTTTCCGCTTTTTTTCGCGAACTCCGCAATCTCCTTATACATAGAAAGCGGGTATTCGCAAGACCTTAACCTTACGACGAAAGCGTTATAGCCTTCGCTTTCTTTTTCAAGGTCTTTTATCACCGAATCGGCGTCCATTTTGTGTTCCCCGTAATTTGCGGCGTTGAAAATCATTTTTTGCGCTCCGAAAATATTTCTTTTTATTATATTTTACCACAATAATAGAAATATAATAGGATTATCAAGGCAAAAAACAGGATAAAAAAAGCAATGAAACGATAAAATTTTTTACCGATTTCGATAAACGATATATAAAAATAACGCGCGATACAGGGTTTTCCCCATATTGCACGTTATTGGCATTTTTACTGTTACAGCGACATTATTTTGCCTCTTAAATAAACTCTATCGGCAAAACAATAACGTCCTCTCGCAGATAAAGCTTTTGATCGTATTGACAAAGAATTACACCCTTACCACGTTTTTTATCTATAACCTTATCCAAAACGTCAAATGAACTCGCCATCGATGCGACAGGACTCGCGCTTTTCTTTATTTCTATCGGATACAGAACTCCGTTTTCTTCGATAATTAAATCTATTTCACTTTCTCTTTCCTCAACAACCCCGTCCGCCTTACTTTTTAGCTTATCCTTTCCTCTATAATAAAACAAATTAAAATCATACTCTTTACCCTCGTTCGTAAAAGATTTTATGATTTCTGAAACAACGAAAGTCTCGAACATATTGCCCGCAACCGCACTGCTTTCCAAAGCCTCGTAATTATTCCATCTCGAAAGGTAACACGCAAGACCGGTGTCTCTGAAATATAATTTCGGCGTTTTTATCGCGCGCGTTAAATGACTCGAATAATATGGTTGTAAAATATAAATAAGTCCGGTTCTGCTTAAAACGGAAATCCAGTTTTTTATGGTTACCTGCGAAACGCCAACCTCTTCGGCTATATTAGCATAGTTAAGAAGCTGTCCGGTTCTCGCCGCACAAGCCGTCAAAAATCTTGTAAACGCAATTTCGTCTTTTATCTCGATTTCATCGCGAATATCTCTTTCAAGATACGTTTTTACATATGAAGAATAAAAATCCATCCATTCGCGCTCCACAACGTAAAGTTCCGGATACGAACCTTTATGAATGATTTGCCATAAATCGTTATATGGTTTTATACATTTTTCCCTTTCGGTTATATAATCATCCGTAGGAACAAAATGTCTGTTGAATTCGATACCGTTAATTTCCCTTAAAGAAAGTCCTTGCAATTCAAGAATACTTACCTTGCCCGCCAAGGATTCCCGAGCCTTTGTCATCAATTTTAACTGCTGAGAACTCGTAAAATAATATTTTTCATACTCGTTATCTTTATCGCATTCAATTTTTATATAAGGGAAAATATCGGGAGCATATTGTACTTCGTCTAATATGGACGGAATAGGTATATTTTTTAAAAATAATCTAGGATCGGACTGTACCGAAGCTAAAAGAATTTTATCATCGAACGTATAGTACTTAGCGCTA
>CAVBZJ010000018.1:0-20423 GCA_963599785.1 Anaerovoracaceae bacterium | reverse complement strand
TCCTGATAGAGCTTATCGGAATAAACGTGATAGGTTTTATCTAAAAATAAGTTGTTGCCGAAATTAAGGTTACGGACGTTTACCTGATAGTAATAATATCCTAATTTGTTTACGTTGACGTACGGCGCGCACGCGGTAGTCGAAAAGCCGTCTCTCTGTATATCCGTGCTGTTGCAAGCGTACGTTTCGGTTTCCGTTCCGTTTACGTTCGAGTTCATATACACGTCCATCGTGTTCGTGAGATACGCGCCGTTTGCGGAAGCGAGAGAAGAAACGAACAGGTTGCCGCGATTCGTCAGATTATGGGTAAGGCTTACACGGTCGTTAGAGACCGTGTAAGCTGTTTTTTCGTTATCGACGTACTTACCCTGCACGCCGTTTTCGGATTTATTCGCATAAACTATGCTTTTACCCATAGCGGTGCTTACGGAAATGGTGTCCGCACCAAAATAAGCGTTTGCCGCTATGCTGTAATTATAAGTCGCGATGAGAAGATTTTTAAGGTTTTCGTCGTCGCTTGCGCCGTTATTCACAACGAGGTGAGCATACCCGAGCGCGCTTACGCTTACGACGCAGCCGCCTATCTGGAACTCGTACGCTTTATCGAGATCCTTCGCCGCGATATTCGCCATTTCTATATAGCGAGAGCCGTCCGCAAGGGTTTGAAGCGCAACCGTCGCGCCGTTTACCGTATAAGTAACGTTGTCCGCGTTATCGCCGTCAACGTATATGCGGATAGTCGTGGTCGATTCGAGAATCAGAGTAATACCGCTCAACGTAACGCCGTCGGGAAGAGTGCCTTCCTTCTTCGGCGCGTAGTTTGCAAGCTCGTCGCCGTCGGGAGTTATGGAATCGACCGTTTCGCCCGCAAAATATTTAGCCGCGCTGTCGCAGTATACTTCGAGAGCTTCTACAAGAGCTTTAAGGTTATCGTCAAACCTATCCTTTCCGGCGTCTATATAAGCCTTAACGCTCGCATTCGCGCTTACGGCGTCCTCGCCCTCGCCCAAGGTCAAGGTAACCACCTTTTCATAGTCCTTTGCCGCTAGCGGATAAGAATAAACGCGCTCGTTGCCGTTCGACAAGGTGTAGCCCGTAGCTTCAAAGGTTCTGCCGTCTACGGTGAAAAACGCTTTAACGTTTTCGTCAACGACGCTCGCATAGAAATTGAGAGCTATATCGCCGTTAGTGCTTATAGAAACGCTTTTAATCGCGCTCTTTTCTTTTTCGTAAACGAGAACTGCGGTTTTGTTCGCGCCGAAATTATAAACGGTATCGGCGGTGATTTCAGTTCCGTCTACCGCCCAGTAACCTCTGTAACCCTCTTTTGCAGGAATCGAAGGAAGCTCGCCTATCGCCTTACCTTCTGCTACGGTTTTATCCGCTATTTTTTCGGTAAAGGTGAAATCTTTAATATACACATCGCCCGAGCCTGCGGTAAGCTGGAATATAAAGTATAACGCATTACTCGACTCGGCAGTATATTCCATACTCCATTCGGTATAATCGTTGGAAATCCAGCTTTTAGATTCCGCCCAAGTTCCGAGTAAAGTTTTCCAACTCGGCACTTCTATTGCAAGGTTGATAAATACGTTTGCGCTCGTCCTTACGTTCCATTTGATAACGTAGGTCTTTCCCGCTTCCACGGTATATTGCTCCATACCTGCCGCATAGGTTACGGTTTCAGTACCACGGGTAAGAGTTACGCCTCCCTCCTTATTCAATACGGGTACGCTATGAACCTTCCAGCTCTCCGTCGAGCCTGCCATATCGTAAGCGTTGGTAAGGTTATCGAAGGATAACGTAAACGCCGTTTTTTCGTAAACGATGGCGGCGACTTTGTCCGCGCCGAAATTATAAACGGTGTCAGCGGTAATTTCAGTTCCGTCTACCGCCCAGTAGCCTCTGTATCCATCTTTCGCGGGAATTTCAGGAAGCGCGCCTATCGCCGTATCTTCGGCTATGGTTTCGCTTCCAAAATCCCTAACCAAAACTATACTCTTAAACTCAAACGACGTATTAGCCTTTTCGCTTTCAAGATAAAAACCGTCAGCACCCTCTCCACTTGTAAACTGAATAGAAAGTTGTGTATATTTATCGGTATCAACCGCGTGCAAACCGCTACTGACATTCTTCCAATGATTATCGACAACGTAAAGACTTCCGTCACCGCTTATTTTCTTTACCTCAATATTAAGGTTATACGTTTGCCCCGCAACCATCGTTGCGCCGACAACCTCTGCCCAACCCCAATCTGCACCGAACGTTACAGTCTGTCCGTCAACCGTAGCGTTCCATTTATTAGTAAAAGTATTAAGGGTTACTTCGTCACGGAAAGATAAGGTGTAAATTTTATTGTAAACGATGGTAGCGGTTTTGTTCGCGCCGAAATTATAAACGGTATCGGCGGTGATTTCCGTTCCGTCTACCGCCCAGTAGCCTCTGTATCCATCTTTCGCGGGAATCTCGGGAAGCGCGCCTATCGCCGCATTTTCCGTTACGGTTTTCTCTACGCATTTGTCGGTAATTATTATGTTGCGAAGCTGTACCTTAACTCCGCTTTGTACGGTAAATCTGTCCGTATCGCTCGTAGCAGTGAATTTTCCCGTATAAGTCTGCCAGTCATCGCTTAAATCATTTTCAGTTTTAATTGCAGACCATTGTTCATAACTTGTAAAGAAATGCACTTTTCCATTCGTACCTGCATCAGCGGCTTTGTATTCTACGGAAACTGCGTATTCTTTGCCCTGAACTGTCGATTGATCACGATATACCGTTCCGCCCGCGGCAGAAAAATCTATCGTAACGATACCGTCCTCTGCCGTAATACCGGCAGCCCCATTGCCGTTTCCGCTCCACCAACCGTCCATAGAGCTTGCAATATTGCTCTTTTTTTGAAGCGGTCCCGTAATTTTTATGTTGCGGAAAGATATTACGGAATCACTCGGAACAGGAGCGTCTTGGAAAATAACCATATCCCCGTCCGAACCCGCTGTAAACGTCTTGGTATAAGTTACATAATCGTTCGTTCCCGCAGGTATCCAGTCGTTCACGATATTCCAGCCGCCGCGGAAATAATGGAAGCTACCCGTACCGCTTATCGCTTTGCTGTCGAAAGAGATTGTATATTCCTTCCCTTCCATCGTGCTGAACGCGTTACAATATATCGTACGGCCTGCCGTGGGAAAATCAACCGTCATCTCGGAATTTTCAAGGTCAAACGTAATACCGTTAACGCCGCCGCTCTCGCTCCACCAGCCGTCCTTAGAGCTTGTTATATCAACGTCTCCTTGGAACGATAAGGTATAGCTCGTTTCGGCAAAAGCGCGCTTCGCGTTGAGCATAAACGCCGCCGCGCCGAATAATGCGAATACGCTTATTATCAACGATAATATCGCTATATTCTTCTTTGTCTTTGTCATCTTAACCTCCTTTATTTATCGAATGCCGCCCGTAAACCGTTTTCCTATGTAATAAAACGACGCTCGATTTTATCGCTGATATTATACCCCCCCCCGAGGTACAGCGCAATATCGCACGCAGACTATTTTATGTACTAAACCGACTTATTTACTTGACGGCTTCGTTTTTTAATGCTATAATCGGTTTTGAAAGAAATTTGTGAAAAACGGGGATTTTTAAGATGAAAGTATGCAAAAAAGACGGGATAGTCACTTTCGATTATCCCGAATGGGGCGACCTTGACGATACGAAAAAGTATAGAATTTATACCAGAAAAACGTTCAACGAAAACAGCGTTCTGCACCGTCACAACTATATAGAATTCTTTTACGTCACCAAAGGACACGGTCTGCACGTCTTTAATAAGAGCAAAGAACTTGTGGAAGCAGGCACGGCGTGTCTGCTTATTCCGTCCGACGCGCACGGCTTCGTCTGGGACGGTAAAACCGAGTTTCATCACATAGATATTATGATCGAAAGTCAGTATTTCAAAGAGGCGTGCGATTTCTTTTACGACGGGCTTTTCGACGAAATCTTAAACGACGAATTTCAGAGAAGCTTCCGCCTTTCTTCCGAACAGATCGCTTTCATGAACAGGCTTGCGCCTTATATATTCCTTCCGCCCGACAACGCCGACCACATTACCTCCGCGAAGGTGCTGATGACGACGATTATAAATCTTATGCTCGGCGACCACCTGAAAAAAACGGGCAACGATTCACCCGAATGGCTCGTTTCGCTCCTCACTAAAATGAACACCTACGAAAATTTCGTTCTCACTATCCCCGAGCTTACGAAAGAATTCGCTTATAACGCCGACTATATGCGGAGAATCTTTAAGCAAAACCTCGGCACTACTATGACCGATTATTTCAACCGCAAAAAAATCGACTACGCTTACAGGCTGCTCCAAAACACCGATTTTTCGGTTGAAAGAATATGCGAGGTGATAGGAATAAACAATATTTCGCATTTCTATCACCTTTTCAAAGCCGCATACGGCAAAACCCCGAACGCCGTCAGGAAATTATAGCTGCTCCGCGCAGCGGTTTTCGTTGGCGCGACGATTTGTACGGGTTCAACGATTTGCGTGAGCGCGGCAGCCTTTCCTTTTCTCACGAGCCGCCGAGATTTAAACGATTTTTTTTACAGCTCCGTTTCGTGAACGAAACGGAGTTCTTCTTTCCCGAGAATAACGTTATGCGGCGCACCGTTTCTATCGTAAAAAACCGTTTCTAATTTTTCGTTCGTATTGTTATACAGCGCGTAGTTTTTCTTTTCGGGATAATAAAACGCGTCCGCCTGCGGATTTTCGCAGATAGTTTTCCGATATTCCGCTTCTTTATGCGCCGTCCAGAGAAGGGCTTTATACACCAGCCTGTACGCTTCGTTGTCGTTCGATATTCCCGAAAAGTATACGCTTCTCCCTTTGCCGTACTCGTTCACCGCAAAGTCCGCGTTACAGGCGTTCTGCGCGCCGAGCGGGTACTCCGGCTCGAAATGCGCCGCAAGAAGCGTCGCGCCCCTCGGATAAACCCCGCAAATTTTCTCGTTAAATCTGATTTTATTAAGGTCTATTCCCTCGGTTATCCAGTGTTTTTCCTGTAACCGCACGCGGTCGCGCCTCTCGAAGTGCGTAAAATCGCACTCTTTTTCAAGCCCGAGAACGTCCGAAAGCTGAAAATATCTGCCCTGATAAAAATATCCGCTCGGTTCGCCCACGCCGAAGTATCCGCCGCCCGAATAAACGTATTCGCGGATTTTTGAAACGACCTTTTCGTCCTTCCAGCATTTATCGCCGTGAAAAGAAGTTCCCGTCACACCGCAGGAAATTATCGCGTCGTAAACGGACAAATCGAGCGTTTTAAGCTCTTCAAACGAGATAAAATCGACGTCTGTCGGCAGAACGGACAGCGCGAATATCACCGAATTATAATAATATCCGCCCTGACGGGTATCGTCCACGAAAATGCCGTTCATCATCCAGCTGTCGGCTTTTCCGCCGTAAGTCAAAACCGCCGCGCGCGTTTTCACCGCACACCCCGCGCGGTCAACCCCTCTTTTTATCGCGCGGAACTCGTCGCAAACGCTTTTTATCTTCCTTTTGAGCTTTTCGTAATTTTCTATCTGTTTCAGGTAGCCGCCAAAACCGATTCTGTCTATCGGCTTACGCAAAAGCCCCCTTTTCATTCCGTTCCAGAACCAAGTTAAAATCTCCGTACCCTTATCGTCTCCCGCGCATTCGTTAGGGAAAAAGTACGGATTAAGCCGACCTTCGGTATATTTTATACCTTTAATATCCGAAATCTGACGGATATACACGGAGCTGCTCGGTGCGCCGACTACCGCGTCTAAACCTATATCCTTGAAATAAGGGGAATACGGTTCGACGCCTATTCTGTGGTCTCCGTCGAACATCATCGCCTTTTTGCCGTATTTATGACACAAATTCACGAACGATTCAGCCCACTCCGCGCACTTTTTCTGCACGAAATCTTTATATTTTTGCATTGCGGCGTTCGGAATTACGAACCTGTTTGAATAAGTTCCGCCGTCTATAATATCTTCGAGCGTTATTTTTACGCCCGTTTCCTTTTCAAAAAGCCTGAACATCGCGGGGGAAGCCGTCATCGCGTAGTTGTGCCAGTCCCAGATTTTCTGCTTTAAGCCCGTTTCGTAGATTATCAGAAAATTGTAGAAAAACGTGGTAAACCGCACGACCGTAACGTCGGGATTGCTTTTGAGCCACTCCTCCATACGATAAAGCATATGCGCGAGCGCTTCGGGGTAAACGGGATCTATATCCATATCCTTTTCGCACGTCCACCCGTTGGAATAGTAATTGTAAATCTGCACGGGATCCCAAATGCTTCTCGCAAAAAAGTTGACGGAGTACTCGTGAAATTTTTCGCACCCCGAAATCTTTACGATATTTGCGCCCGCGTATTCCCATTCCGTATGGATTCTGCCCGTCGTTCTGTCTATGACCTGCCAGAACGTTTTATAGTCCTCCGTATTGACTTCGAGACTTTCTTTAAAAATGCCGTCAAGCAAATCTATTTCGAGCGTATCTCCTACGGCAAGCTTGCGGGAAGTCGTCAGCGCGACGTTTTGCAGGTATTCTTTATGCGCCCTTGCGTATTCGCCGTCCTCTCGCACGATAAAATAGGACTTGTAAACCTCGCAGCCGAACTGCTTCAAATCCTTCGGAAGCGAAACCCCGTCGCAATCGCGCACCGCGTCCGCACCCCATTCTTCTATATATTTTTTCGTCTCTTCGGCATATCCCGCGTCGGTGGGAATAGTCACGAAGCCTTTGTTATCGTTTTCGTTTTTATCTTCGTTTCTGTTTTCGTTTCGGGACATAGCTCTTTTCCTTTTTCGGTAAGTTTTTAATTAAAGTCGAAAACCTGCGTCAGATGCGGCTGTGCGCCCGTCTCTTCGTCAGCGGGCATTATCAGAACGTCCTTCATATATTCGTTCCATCTTTTCACGACCTCGCTTTCGGACTGCACCTTCGCCGCGTATTCTATGCCGTTTTCGCATTCGTAATATCCGAATAAATCTTCGCCCGAAAGCCATATCGAATAATTTTTTATACCCGCTTTTTTAAGCGTTTCTTTCATCTCTTTCCAAATTTCGGCATGCCGTTTTGCGTACTCTTTTTCTTTGCCCTTAACGACCTTTGCTCTCCACGCGTATTTTTGCATAATACAAGCTCCGTTTTATTTTTTGCGAAAGCCCGCCGAACGGCGGGCTTTCGCGCCTTTTTCTATTATACAATATTTTTATATTTTATCGGTTAAAATTATAAAGCTTTTCAGTTCTCTTTTTTCTTGCGAAAAGCCCTAACCCCGACAAATACCGCCGCAAGGCAAATCGGTAAAGCCGCAAATTCCGCGCTTATTCCCGCGCCGCAGCCGCTCTTTTCTTCGCCCTTATCGTCCTTTTTATCATCGTCTTTCTTGCCGTCGTCAACCTTGGTATAAACCGCGTTCACGACCACGTCGCCGTAAGTAAGCTCGAATTTCTCCCACGCCGCGGTATATCCTTCCTTTTCGATAAGCTCGGGAAGCGTATAGCTCTTGTTTTCCACCGTATACTTCTGCGTGGAAACGGTCACTCCGTCGATTTTAAAGGTTATCGTATACTCGATAAGCGTTTTTTCGGCAGCAGCCGTTTTGTTTTCGGCGTAATTCCATACCGTTTCTTCTGTTATTTCCTCGTCGCCGATAAAATAGCGTACGGTATAGCCTTTATCCGCCGTGTTTTCGGGGAACTTGCCTATCTTTTCGCCGTAAGTCACGGTTATTTCGTTTTCTCCGAGCGTGAGGGTATATTTTTTTGCGGTATACGCGACGGTTATCGCGGTGTTCTCTTCATACCCGAATATCGTTTCCTCGGTAACGGGCTTTCCGTCTATCGTCCACACGCCGTCGTAGCCTTCTTTTACAGGCACTTCGGGTAGCTCGCCTATCGCTTCGCCCTTCGCAAGGCGTTTGCTCTTTATGACCTTGCCGTTTTCGTCCGTAAACGTCACTTCGTATCTCGTCACGCCTTCGACGTATTTAATCTCCGCTACCTTGTTTTCGGTGTATTCGTATATAGTATCCGCAGAAATTTCCTCGCCGTCTATCGTCCAGAATCCGTTATACCCCTCTTTCGCGGGTATTTCGGGAAGCGTGCCTATCGGCTCGCCGTAAGTCACCGTTACCGCGAGATTGCCGAAAGTAAGGGTATAATCGTTCGGAACGTATTCGACGACCGCTTCTTTGTTTTCGGTATATAAATACGTCGTTTCCGAGGTTATTTCTTCGCCGTCTACCGTCCAGAAACCCGTATACCCCGCCCTTTCGGGTATTGCGGGAAGCTCGCCTATTTTGCTTCCGTAAGAAATTTCGCGCGCCGAGCCGTTCACGGTAAGAACGAATTTTTTCGCTTCGTACACTATTTTCGCAACCTTATCGGTATCGTAACCGAAAACGGTTTCAGCGGTGATTTTTTCGCCGTCTATCGTCCAGAACCCCTCGTGTCCCGTTATCTCCGCGATTTCGGGAAGCTCGCCTATCGCCGTTCCCTTTTCAATCGTTTTCTGCTCGACGGTATCGGTGATTATTACGTTTCGGAAAGCTATCGTCGAATCGCTTACGGAAGGAGCGTCTTGGAAAATAACCACGTCTCCGTCCGAACCCGCCGTAAACGTATAGGTATTAGTTATATAATCGTCCGTTCCCGCGGGTATCCAGTCTTTGACAAGCGTCCAGCCGTCGCCGCGGAAATAATGGAATTTACCCGTGCCGCTTATTTTTTTACAGCTTATAGCTACCGAATATTCTTTTCCCGTAGTAGTCCGGAACGCGTTGCAATAAACCGTGCCGCCCGCCGCGGGGAAATCAACCGTTATTTCTGCGTTTGCAAGGTCGAAATTCATACCGTTGATACCGCCGCTCTGACTCCACCATCCGTCTTTGGAAGCCGCCAGATCAATTTCCTTTTGGAATGATAGCCCGTAGCCTGCGCGTTCGTAAACCATTTTCGCGGTTTTGTTCGCGCCGTAATTATAAACGGTGTTTTCGTCTATTTTTTCGCCGTCTATCGTCCAGAAACCTTTGAAATTCTTTACTTCCGGAATTTCGGGGAGCGCGCCTATCGCCGCGCCGCTTTCCACCGTTTTATCAGCTATTTTTTCGGTAAAGGTGAAATTCTTTATATAAATATCTCCCGCGCCCGCATTAAGCTGAAAAATGAGGTTCGCATCGCCGCTTGCGGTTGCGGTATATTCCGCGCTGCATTCGGAGTAGCTTTCGGAAATCCAGCTTTTAGACTCCGCCCACGTTCCGAACAAGGTATACCACGGCGCTTCGATCGCGAAATTGATATATACGTTCGCGCTCGTTCTTATATTCATTCTCGCAACGTAAGTTTTTCCCGCTTCCACGGTATACTTGCCTACGCCCGCCGCATAGCTTTTGGGAGTGGCATCGCCCGAAGCGAGAGTTAAAGTCACGCCGCCTTCGTCGTTTACTTTCGGCGTGTTGTACCTGAGCCAGCTCTCCGCAGAGCTAGCCATATCGTACGCCGAAGCCGAAGCGTCGAACGATAAAACGTAGCTTTCCGCCGCGCTTACGGGGCGGGCGAAAATCAAGCCCGCAGAAAGCGTTAAGGCAAAAATTGCCGAGAGCAAAACGGTTAAAATCTTTCTACTCTTTGTCATAGTGCATCATTCTCCTTTATTAAAATATTTTTATTATCCGACCGCTTTTTCTTGATTCCTCCGCGGCAAATACGCATAAATGCCCGTTGACCGAATCGTCGAGCGTGGTGATGGAAAGCGACGGCACGCCGTTCAAATAGGCAACCAGATCGTGCATAATGCCGAAATCCCCGCCGTTATGCCCGCCGAACTCCGCCTTGTTCACGACCTCCGCGTTTACGTCTATCGTTTTTTCCACTCCGTAAAAATTAGCGGGATCGGGATCGTATTTCCTTAACGTGATTATACCTTCTTCGATTTTGCCTTCTATTTCTCCGCACTCGCCGACTATATGAATATATCTGTCGGGCTTCGTCGCCCCGCCGACGAGCGTGAACGAAGCCTGCGAACCGTTTGCAAAGCTTACGATAAGGTTTTGTCTGTCCACGATGTCTCCGCCCGCGATATACGCGCATCTGCCGTAGTTATCGCGCTTCAAAAACTCCCGCTTTTCCTCTTCCGTTATCTCTCCGAGCGGCTTGTTCAGCTTATCCCATACGAGAAAAGGCATAACGTTCAGTGAAAGATACTCGTGCGTTGCGGAATACCTGCACGTTTTATCGTATTTACACTCATAGCAGAACTCCGAGGCGTCCTTCGGCATTCTTTCTTTTACAAATTCGTGCCTGCCGCCGAGGCTCGCGACCTTCTCGGGTGCGGAAGCGTTGTTCAGCCAGCACATAATGTCGAGGTCGTGACAGCATTTTGCGAGAAGAAAGCTCGAACCGCATTTTTCTTCGCTGTTCCATTTGCCGCGGTCGTAAGACGCGAGATAATGCTGACGGCAAACGTGTTCGTTCATTTCCATAGTCATTATTTCGCCTATTTCCCCGTCCTCAATAAGCTTTTTTATCGTTTTATAGAACGGAGTATATCTCAGAACGTGACATACGAAAACGCGCGAGCCGTGCTTTTCCGCCGCCGCCTTCAACGCGTAAAGCTCCTCCTTGTTCGGCACGATGGGCTTTTCTATCAGCATATCGTACCCGTTTTCGAGGATTTTCATAGCGATTTCGTAGTGCAGAGAATCCATAGTGCTGTTGATAACGACGTCGCACTTCACGCCGCTTTTCAGAAATTCGTCGAACGACTTAAAAACCTCGCCGTCCGAAAGCCCGTAATTTTCCTTTGCTTCTTTAAGCTTGAAATCGTTCGGATCTACCACCGCCGCGATTTTAAGTTCACGGGGCATAAGCAAAGAGTAATCGGCGTAAACCTTTCCTCTGTTGCCGTAGCCCACGACCGCTGCTTTTATCTGTTTCATAGTTTTTTCCTTTTTATAGTTTCATTCCCGCCGCGAAATCGCCGCTCGAAAAATGCTTCATACTGATAATCGAAGTGAATATAAGCGGTATTCCGGACAAAATATACATAGCGTACATCGCGCCGTTTTTGCCCATATTCGTAAACGTGGACTGCGCGTCCAGCATTATGGGCATAAGCGTCATCTTTTTGGTAAATATAAGGCTCGGCCACAGATAATCGTTATAAAGCGAGCTGAAACACCCCACGAACTGAAACAGTATGATGGGAAGAGCCAGCGGAACGGTTATCTCGAAATATATTCTCGGATCGGAAGCCCCTTCTATTCTCGCGCTTTCGTAAATTTCCTTCGGCTGTTGCCCGAAAAATATTCTGAACATAAACATACAGGTTATCTGTCCGCCCGCAAAGTTCGGAAGAAGATACCCTATAAACGTATCGCCGAGATTAAGCGCGTTCCTCACGAAAGGAACGAGTATCGGCATACCCATTATGGAAGGAAGAAGCATAACCGATATGAACAGCATAAATATGCCTTCCTTGAACGGGAATTTTTTCGTGGTGAATATATACGCAAGCACAGAACCGAGAAAACAATCCCCGAACGCGCCGACGAGCGATACGAGAACGCTCCTTACCGCCGCGTTTTTTACCGCGCCCCACGCTTCCGCGTAGTTTTCCGCAAGCATTCCGAACAGATTTCCCGAGGGAAACGCGAAAATATTTCTTTGAATCTGCAAATTGTCTTTCAGCGAGTTGAGAACAGTTATAAACAGCGGCAACAACGCGAAAAGCACGCATATCGTTATCCAAATCGTTATAAAACACTGAAACGGTATTTTATCGTAAGACTTTTTTACTTTGTTGTTCATAAATTCAGTCCTCCGATTTTTTGAATTGCATTTTCATATTTATAATCGTCGCAAAAAGAAGCAATACGAAAATGACCGTCGCGTACGCCGCGGAATACCCGTAATCGCCCGAAAGCATAAGGGTATACATTATGTGTATAGGCGTTTTCGTTCCGTAGCTTGCGCTCTTATCTATCATATACGTTCGCGAGAAGTTCTGCAAAGAGGCTATAAACGTACAGATTATAACGTATTTTATCTGCGGCGCGATAAGCGGCAAATCTATACGGAAAAATCGTTTCCACACGCCGCAGCCTTCAAGTTCCGCCGCCTCGTAATAAGAAGAGGGAATATTCATCATCGCGCCGTAAAAAATCAGGTACGATCCGACGAACGGAAATCCCATCATTATAATCGCCCATTTTGCTGTGGCGGCGTCCGATAAAAGAGTGAGCGGCTCGCCGTTAAAGGCTTTCACGAAGATATTTATTACGCCCGAAAAACCGTAGATACCCTCTTTCCAGATGAGCAGCCCCGTCACGCTCGGGATAATACCCGGAATAAACAACAGCGTACGGGTTATCGCCGAATACTTTTTGCTCGCCATCACCGTTAAGAAGAACGCGAACAAAAGCGGCGGCACGAGCGCGAACAGCAGGTCGGAAACGAGGAATATTCCCATATTCGAGAAGGCTTCGCCCGCAAAATCGCTCGCGAAAATATTTATATAATGCTTAAAGTTGTTCCAAAGGAGCATCGGTCTGTCCTGCGTATAATCGAAAAACGACAGTCCTATCGAAGCTATCGCGGGATAAAAGCAGAACAGGCACAGCAATACGAAAGAAGGAAGCAACGCAAGGTATACGAGTTTAGACTTTGCCGCGTCTTTTACGAGCTTTGCCGTTTTGTTCGCGAACGCCGCGCTTTTTGCCGAAAGAAGCAATATAACGGTCGCCGCCGCGGCTATTACCGCCAGAACCACCGAGACTATGAAAACGGTTTTATAAGTTTTGCCGTGCAGATTGCCGTCTACGTTCGCAATCGCCCGTATCATAACGCCCGCGTCCGCAAGGTTGGAATTATAATAGGTATAAGAAATATTCCCCGCAACGCCTATTACGCTCGTTATGTCGAAATCGAGGGTTATATCGTACTCCGTCTTTTCTTCCGCAAGATTTATCGCGGTGACTTCCGAAAGCGTTTCGTAAATAACGAACGCCTTTTCCGAATACGCGTCGTAAAACGCCGCCTTCCCCTGCGAAAACGGCAAGCCTTTAAGCTTTACTCCGCCGATTTTTTCTATCGGCAGAACGTCGCCTAAATCGGTTGCGAAAAAATCTTCGAGCAAAGCCGAATAAAATTCGCCTTCCGAACTCAGAAGATAAAACTTATCGTTTTTAGCGTAGTACAGTCCGCCCGAATACGCGCTGACCTCGGGCGCGACGAAAAGATATTTTTCCGCGTCGTAATCAGAGGCTCTCATCACCGCTCTGCCCTGTTGGGAAGAAAAGGAAACAAGCCCGAAAACCGACCTGACGTGTTCTTCCGCCTCCGATTTCAGCTCCGCGTCCGTCTTTTCGGGATACTCCTCTTTAAGAGTTTTATACCTCTCGTCGTATTCCGCCATAAAACGACAGCCCGAAAGGTTTTCGTCCGAACGGATTATTCCGCCGTCGGTCACGACGTATAAATACCCTTCCGCATAATCGACGGAAAGCAGTTTTCTGCTCCTCGCCACGGTAAGCTCGGTCGAATTTCCTTCGGTAAAGCCCTCGTACAAATGCCCTTTAACCGTTTTTTCGGTCAGATTCTCTTTATCGTACCGCGTAACGGTGTAAAAGCTCGCGCTCGCGGAAAAGAGGAAAAGATAATTTTCCGTTTCCTTCATTCCGCCGTACAAGCCCTCGTAAGGCGCGCAGTCTGCGACTTCCAGATTTTCCGAAAGCTTTACGATAAATCTTTCCGAAGCCGAAGCGTTGAGCGTCGCGACGTATATATATTCGCCGCCCTTTTCCTTGTATAAGCCTACTATTTTGCCCGCGTTTATTCCGAACGACTTTTCGGTCTCTTCTATAACGTCCGTCCTTTTCAGTTCGTTGCCGTCTTTATCGGTAAGAATAAGGTATTTCGTAGTGGAAAAAAGCAGTTCGCTTTCGGAATACGCCGCCTGCGCGGTGTAGTTGTCGTCCTCGCCGAGAACGTTTCTTTCCTTGCGCGGAAGCTTTAACCCGAAGATCACGGCGACGACCGCGAACGCCAGAAGTGCTGCCGCGGTTATCGCAAGCGCGATATTAAGTTTTTTATTTTTAATTTTTTCGTTGCCGTTGTCCATTTGGTAGCTTCTATCCGTTTATCAGTTGGTTTCTCCGCCCCACGTTTTATAGCAGTCGGTTTTCCATCTCTGTTGCGCGGCGTATTTGTCCCACGCGGTTAAAAGGCTCTCCTGCCATTCGGAAGCGAATGCGTCTACGGATATTCCTCCGTTCTTTTTAAGCAAATCTCTCCAAATAACCACCGACTTTTCCATATTAGTCTGGTCGCCCGCAAGGTATCTCACAAGATTTTTGACGAATTCGTTGCTGTCGGAAAGTCCGGTAAAGGTTATCTTATCCGTCTTAAAGAAATCCGCCCACTTTTCAGGAACGAGAACGAGGTCGTTTTTAACCGTCGTTATGCCCTGCGGCGCGTATTCCGTTTTGCTTAAAGCGTTATAGAAAATCGTCTGTCCGTAAGGCGACACCACGAATTTCAAAAAGTCGAGGTTAAGCTGATTCTGCTTCGCGTCGTGATTGAGTATGGATAAATATCCGCCGTTGCCGCCGACGTCGCGAAGAAGGGTGTTTTCCTTTATATATCCGCCCTCGCTCGTCATAACGGGATAATCGAAGAAATCCGCCGAAAAACCTTCCGCGTCGTTAAAGGTAAGCCCCGAACCCGCGTAATCGAGAATAATCTGCGGGGAATCTTTGCCGTCTACCTGCGTTTTGAAAGTATCTCTCACCTTCTGCAAATTGCGCTGCGCCGCGTCCGCGTGGATATAGTCTTTCATTTTTGCGAACTGACCGACAAATTCTTTATATTTATCGCTCTTCGCGCCGCGGTAATATTCGGAGGTTTCGTCCAGAATAACGTTATAAAGCTTCGTTTCCTGATAGCCGTAGTTTACGTCCGCTTCGGGGTTTTCGCTCGTAACGTCCACCTTGTAGTTCGGATCTTTCATTATTATATCGTACTCATTTCTGTAATAATAATCGCCGTAAACCCTTAAAAGCCACGAGAACTGATCGATTTTAACCGAGCTGTCTTCAAGAGCTATGCCGAGCGGATAAGTATAGCCCGCTTTCTGCATATACTTGCATATTTCAATGAGTTCGTCCCACGTTTCGGGAACTGATTTGAGCGTTACGCCGTCTTTCGCCGCTTCCGCGTTTGCCGCGTCGAACGCTACCGTGTTTATAAACCAAGCGGTTTGCAAATTCTGCGAATTGAGAATGAACGTGGAGTTTGAACCCGCCGAATCGGTCTGATACGCGTTGGTCGTGAGAACGTTTTTCCAAGCGACGTTGCCCGCGTAAGCGTTCTTTCTGTTTATCGCGCTGCTCATATTAAAGCACTTCGACGAAATATTGTTCACGAGGTTACCCTGAACGATGTCCCAAGTGGTTTTTGGGTTGTTAAGCTCGGTATCGAGCCTGTTCTGATAGTTGTTTTGAACGCCGTCCACGCCGATATTGACGGTAACCGCGTTGCTGTGCAGTCTCATATACTCTTCCGCAAGGGCTTCCCAAGCGGTTTCGGTGGACTCGAACAGAATTACCACGTCGATAGTTCCCGATCTTTGCTCTATTTCGGAAGACACGGGGTAGTATCTTTCGTCGAAATTTTCGCCGAGGTCGAGGTGCTGCGCCTTTATAGACACGAAATCCCCGTCGTCGCCGTTGCCGTCCTCTTTACCGCCGCCGCATGCCGTGGCGGTGAATACGAGAAGCAACGCAAGCGCGATAGTCAAAAGCTTTTTTAACATTGTTTTTCTCTCCTTATTGTTTTTATTCCGTATTGCGGTTATACCGCGAATCTGAACATTCTGCCCGAAGCGTTTTGCGCGAACACGAACGAATAGGTAAGCTTGCCGTCCTCGCAAATCACGCTGTAACCGTCGTAGCCCGCTTCGCCGTAAATATCGTATTCCGTCCATTCGCCGTTTAAGTATTCGTAAACCTTCGGACGGGCGAGCCTGTCGCAATTTTTGATTTTTACCGTATAATTCACGCTGTCGTTGCCGTAAACGCCGCCCGAAACGGTGAATTGCGCCATATTGTTTTCCGCTTCTATCGTCGGAATATATTTATCTTCGACAACCTTACCCGTGAACGCCGAAAGCTTTACGGGATTTACGACGCTGTCGTTATAAACCTTTCTCACGTTGTCGCAATGCTCCTGACCTACCGTGCCGTAAGAGAGGAATATGACGTCCGTCTTTATCGTATCGCCCTTTTTGAACGAAACGTCCTCCGAAAGGGTGAGCGAACCGAAATTGAGCTTGTTCCGCCAGTCGTTAAGATACCCTAAAAGTCCGTCGGTTTTTTCGCCGTTTACGGTTATCTCGTTATCCTTTACTATCAGTCCGAAATTAGACCTGTCGTCGTTATTTTCTTCGTTGATGCCGTAAAGCGTGAAAAACGAAGAGCCGTTTTGCAATTTATAAATTTGCGGACTGCCCGAAGTCGTTTTGTTGGTTATCCTATGTTCTTCGCCGTCCTCGCCGAGGTATGAGGAATACTTATAAGTGCAGTTCCTGCCGTTGAACGACGCCAAGCTGAACGTTCCCGCTTCGTAAAAGGTATCTTTCAGGAATTTTACCGAAATTTCGTAATAGGTTCTCGCTTCGTCGTTCTGCGGCATTTCGACGTGGCGCATAGTATATTCGTACGCGCCGTCCTCCGAAACGAACGAATAATCCATATCCGCATAAGTTAGTCCGGAAGACTTTATGTCCGAACCGAGATAATCGCAAAGCGTGCCGCCGTCGTCCGAACAAACGCTCATAAGCATACCCGCGGAGCTGAATTGCGGATCGCCCTTTTGCCACATTTCGCCGCTCGCGCTGCGGAAGTCGGGCATAAACCAGCTGTTTCCGTAAGAAGCGTAACCGAGCGAAGGTCCTTTAAGCGCGTAGTACGGAGCGATACAGTTCGTTTCGTGTACACCCGTAGACAAGTGATAATAAGAAACGTAATACGATATGGAAGACAGCTGTTTTATATCGAATTTGCCCCATTTCTGATACACGTTTACCACGGTAAGCTTTTTGACCGAGTTCTTTTCCACGACTAACGGCAGATAAGAATCGCCGTAAATGGGATCGTACGGATCGTAAATCGGCTCTTCCTTTTCGTGTCCGAAGTTTTTTGAAACCTGCACGGGAACAGGCACTTGCACGCCGTTTTCGTCGAGAACCGCCGCCCCCTCCAAAGGTCTGTCGGTATGAACGTAAATATAAATATTTCTGTCCGTATCGTCGCCTTTTATCTCTATCTTTTCCAAAAATTTCTTTTCCTGCTGCTTGTAATAAGCGGTGTAAAAATCAGTGCCGTTCAGATAAAATTCGTAACAGCCTTTAAGATAGTCGTAACCTATGAATTTTGCGCCGTCTTCGTCCTTCACCGATACGTTTTCTTTGCCGAGCGGAGTTCTTTCCTCTTTGCTTGCGGCGCGTATGCCTTCGAACGAATGCGTCTCGTCGTTATATATTCTGTTGCCGAAACTTAAATCCTCTCCGAGAGTAAGCTCGTCGGCGTTCACCGCGACTTCCTGACGGATAATAAGGTATTTATCCGTTTCCGTAACCGTGACTTTATAAGCTTTATCGGTAAAAATAAATCCTATAACGCCCGCGTTTTCCACGTCCAGCGCGACGTATTCGACCGAGTTTTCGTTAAAGCCGCCCGCCGAAGAGGAATAGCCGTTTCCGTCGTAAATTTCATACTTCGATACCGAACCCTTTCTTACCTTGACCTCGAACCCGAAGGCTTCCGTATCGGTCATCGTTCCCGAAGACACTATTCTGAACTGTTCGTTTACCCTGTCCGAATATGTGTGATAAATCTTTTCGAGATAGCAAGGCACGCCGTCGAAGGTAAGGTCTCTGACGTTTACGGTATAATAGTAATAACCGAGATTCGTGGTGTTGATTCGCGCGTCGCCCGCAGACTTTTTCGCATACTGCTTTTCGCCCGCGGTAACGACGTATACGTCCATAGTGCTTTCAAGATAATTTTCGCCGCGGGAATTTGCGTAATAAGCCACCGTCTTGTTGCCGCCTTTAAGCGCGTGCGAAAAAAAAGCGACCGAATTTTTTACGACGTAATTTCCGTCTTCGTATTCGGAACTGTCGAAATACCCCTGCACGGCGTTCGCTATTTTGTTAGAGTAAGTTACGGAAGAAGCAAGCTCCGTCTGAGACGAAAGGTTTATAATCTCCTTCGTAGGCGTTTTTATTTCGTCCCGATTTCCGCCGTCCGAACAAGCGGAAAGCGGCGAAACGCAGGTAAGCGTCGCAAGTATAAATGAAAGAATTTTATTGTGTTTTTTCATTTCACACTCCTTTTTAAGCCACGCCCGCAAATTCCGCGAACAATATTTCGTTTGAAAGGTCGCCGCCGTCTTTGCTGACGTATCTCGATTGTATTCTCATCTTCACGAGTTCGGTAGAAGCGAGCCACGCCTGATTTTCCGAAAGGTCGAACTCGACTATCGTCCATTCTCCGTCTTCGGACATTCCTATCTGTTCAGACGTAAGTCCCGTCCATACCGCGCGTTCCTCCGAGTAGTCGCCGTTTCCTATGAACGCGCCCGTCGCATCTTTTGCCGTCCAGTACAGCGCGAGTGCGTCCGCATACCCGAGATTCTTTATTTTCAAGCGTATTTTTCTCACTTTCGATATATCGAGCCTTGCGTTCATAACGGTGTAGCCGGCGTCGCCCTGTAAGCTGAAACCGAAATTCACCCTTACGAACTCCTTTTCAAGCGTCGCCTTTCCGACGGTAGAACCCCTTCCGTCTGTCGCCGCCGTCGGCAGGAAGTTATCGAACAATTCCTCCGCGCCGTAAGAAAATCCCTCTTCCGTTTTTACGAATATTTCGGTATCGTAGTTGATGATTTCCGTCGCGGGATCGAATTTAACGGCGTACGCCGCGTCCTTATAAAACCCCGAGACCTTATAACCCGCGAGAATTTTTGCCGCTTTCGCTTCGCCTATCGGCTCGCCCGTCGTCGCCCTGACCTCTCTCGTCGTCGCTCCGATATGGAATTTAACGAGAGATTTGCTCATATCGTAATCCTCGTCGTACACGCCCTTGATATACGCTATAAGCATTTCGTTGGAGGTATCCGCCGTAGACGCGCTCTGATACAGAGACTGAACCCTTAACGTATAAAGCTTCGTTGCGTTCGTCCAGAGATTGTTTTCGGAAGAAAGCTCGCCCGCAGCCACGTTCACTCGCAGAATTTTCCACTCCCCGTCCTCTTTCATATTCGTTTCGTCGCCCGAATAGGTATAGCAGAAGTTGCAGTTCGCCGAATAATCGTCGCTTCCTACGAAGTTGCCGTTATCGTCTTTTAATATCCAGTAAAGCATAAGCTGATTAGCTTTGCCGAGGTTTTTATATTTAATCTCTATAATCTGCGACTTGGTTATGTCTATATTCAAAGCTTCCGCGACTATGAACGGATCTCTCGCCGTGCTGTAACCGAAGTTCGCGCGGATATAATCTTCGTCGTTTTTCTTCTCGTAAGAAACCGAGCCTGCCGTAGAGCCTGCTCCGCTTACCGCCGCGACCGCCCTGAAACATTTGGACATCGCCACCGCGTCAAAGTAAAAGGAATCCTCCACGTCAACGTAAACGGAAGTCGCCGCCGTTATCGGCTTAGTAAAATCGAATTCGTTGCCCGCCGTGCAATTCTTATCCGAATAATAATTTTTAACGCTGTACCCGTAAAGACTGTCTCCGCAGGGCGAAACTCTTCTGCCCTTTTTTACTTCCGCGGAATAAACGGGTTGAACGGAATTTTTTATATAAAAATTTACGCCGTAATAAGCAGACCATTTCGCGTATAAGGTCGTGTCGGCCGTCACTATATCCAGCCCGAAATCCCATTCCGACTTAAACTCCGCGTCCTCGTACCAGCCTTCTATGCGAAGCCCGTCGGGATTTGCGCCCCTGACCTGTACGTCCGGCTGAACGACCTTGCCGCCGCTGCGGATAGTCTGATCGAGCGCGGCGTTCGTCGGAAGCTCGCAATTTATTTCAAAGCGAACGGTATATTTTTTATCTTCGCCGCTGCCGCCGCACCCGACGAACGCCGCCGAAAGCATAATCGCGGCAACCGCTACGCAAAGTTTTTTTATCGCTTTCATATTCTCCTCCTCGATTTTTGTCAACGTTTTTACGCTTTTCCGCCCGAAAACTCAATCCGTAACGCCGTCGCCGAGAAAAAACGTCGTCGTTTATCATCTTGCGTTTACGTCGCGTATTCGCCGTTTATCGGTAAGCCGCCGCGAATACTTCGCTCCGACTTTATAAAAATTATACTAC
>CAVBZJ010000017.1:12410-22659 GCA_963599785.1 Anaerovoracaceae bacterium | reverse complement strand
TCTCTTGGGTGAGTTGAGTAAGCGGCTCGGCAAGGAACAGGTCGATTCTTTGGTCAATGACGCGGTCACCCTTTGCAATGAATTTTGCGATAAATATAAGGGGCTTTCAAAAAAGGAAAAGGTACATACCGAACGAATGATTTTTCCGCGCGCGGCTATTTATTTACAGACGTTAAAATATATTCCGCAAGACGAAGCCTTAGTTCTGATAGAAGACGCGGTAAGAATAGGCGTAGAACCCGACAGAAAGCGTTTACATGCCGTGACAAAGATACCTTTTATTCGCCCGCTTTTCTTCAAAATTTTCCGCAAGATGATCGGCACGATGTTCAACGGAGACGCAGGCTTCAACTTCGAGGAAATCGAATATGACGGTAAGCATTACAGGGTGAACGTTCTGCAATGCCCATATGTGAAGTATTGCAAACTGTTAAGGTGCGAAGAGCTGGCAAAAACCTTCTGTTTCAGCGACGACCGCGTTTACGGAGATATGTGCGGTATTGCTTTCGAGCGTCAAGGCACGATAGGGCGCGGAAATGATAAGTGCGATTTTTATTTTTACAGGAATGACAAAGAAAAGCATAGAAAATAGAAATTCAAAGGGGGAAGAGTGAGGACTGCTATCCAAAAATGGGTAGCGGTCTTTTTTATCTGCGAGGGCGGAGAACTATTGAAAAAAACAGAGGAATGTGGTAGAATAATCTAAAAAGTTTGAATGTAAAATTGTCGCACAAAAACGAGGTCAAAGCAATGGTGATTAGAAAAGCAACCGAAAACGATATACGGTCAATCTATGAAATGATAAACGGATTGGCAACTTACGAAAAACGCCCCGAAGATATGACGGGAACGGTTGAAATGCTTAAATTTTGGCTTTTTGAAAAAGAGATCGCGACTGCGGTTATTGCCGAAATTAACGAAGAACCTGTTGGCTACGCAATATATTATCCCGTTTTTGCTTCGTTCGCGGCGGAAGCGAACGTTCATATAGAGGATATATTCATAAAACCCGAACACCGTGGCAAAGGTTTTGGCAAAGAATTTTTTTACAAGCTTTCGGAAATGATAAAAAGCGACGGCTATTCGGAAATGGAATGGAGTTGCCTTGATTGGAACGTTCCGTCGATAGAATTTTATAAAAAGCTCGGCGCGACGCAAGAAACCGGAAGAGTTTATTTTGAGTATCAGCCGAAAAACTAATCAAATTTTTTATTCATATTGGCTGATTTTAAGGAGAAAAAATGGACGAGCAGAATTTAACGATAAGAAAAGCGACAAAGGGCGATATTGCCGGATTGACAAAATTATTATTTGAGGTTCAAAAAGTTCATAGCGACGTCAGACCGGATCTATTTATAGCCGGAACGAGAAAATATACGGATGAAGAATTAGAAAAAATAATACAAGATGATTTAAAGCCGATATTTGTTGCCGACATTGACGGAACAATCGGGGGATACGCTTTCTGTGTGGTTTCAAAGCCGAGCGGTCATACTTTACAACCGATAAAGAATTTATATATTGACGATTTATGCGTTGACGAAGCTTTCAGAGGTAAACATATCGGTATAGAATTGTATAATTTCGTTGTTAATTACGCAAAACAGATCGGTTGCTATAACGTAACCTTAAACGTGTGGGCGGACAACAAAAACGCAGTTGCTTTTTATGAAAAAATCGGATTAAAAATTCAGAAAATAGGTATGGAAAAAATACTGAACGATTAAAAATCAGAGCGATTGCAACAAACGTGTAAAAAGTAGATAAGTCGTAATTTATGGGAATTACAAGGAAAGAATAAACGGAGAAAGACAATGTTCAGAGCAATTCGCAGAAAAAAGAATGAAATAAACATCGACGAGGTAAAGTCACTTTTGCATAACAGTCGGCGCGGCGTTCTCGCTATGAACGGCGAAAACGGCTATCCTTATGCGATACCGATCAATTACGTTTATGACGAAGAGGCGCAAAAGATATATTTTCATGGTGCGCGTGCGGGATATAAAGTAGACGCCCTGCGCGGCTGTGATAAAATTTGCTTTACGGTTTACGGCAACGAAACTATTAAGGAAGAACCGTGGGCTCCGTTTATGCAAAGCGTGGTTATATTCGGCAGATGTCATTTGGTTGAAGCAGGAGAAAGGTCAACCGCATTGTTAAAGAAATTTGCAATGAAGTATTATCCGAACGAACAGATGGTAGACGTTGAAATTGCCCGCGCGGGTAAAGTTACGCAGATTTTTGAAATCGAAATCGAGCATTTCAGCGGCAAGGAGGTACACGAAAGGTGAAATTCGGTTTATCGTAACGCCAAAATGTAAAAGCGCGCTTGACTTTATTTAAAATCTATGTTGCAATAACAATATACTTAATATTTACTAATTTGGGGTGAGTACCTACCGTATGCAAGGCTATTGTATACGGTTTTTTCTATTTTAAGGAAAAAATCAGAATGAACCATTTATTTCAATTAGTCTACACTCTTGTTTTTTATAAACAGAGTTGTTGTTATGGATGCGGTGATGCTCGCAATTATATGACTGATAAGCACTGCGAACCAAATCCCGTTCAGTTCAAATTTCGACAGCGAAAAAAGGTACGCCAGAGGCATCCGAACAACGATGTAATAGAATATCATTAAAAACATACTCCACATTGGCTTGCCCATGCCGTTGATTGTTCCGAGATAGATGTTTGTGACGGTATTCAGAATATAGCCGACGCTGACGATAAGAAAATATGTTCTGACAATCGCCGCCACATCATCGCTCTTAACAAACAATCCGGAAAGTTGTCCCGAAAAGCCGATAACAATAGCAGAGAGAAGCACAAGCAGTCCACAGCCATAGCCCAGCGCGCATTTCATATAATCCTTTGCACGGTCATAGCGCATACCGCCGACGCATTGCCCGACAATGGTTGTCAAAACCATATTCAGAGCCATTGCCGGATAAAACAGAATGGTTTCCAGTTTTCCCGTCACGCCATAAGCCGCGATTGCCGTAACGCCGTATGCGTTGACAAGCGCGGTGAGGAATGTTGTGCTGACGGCGGGAATGCTCTGCTGAATCACGGACGGGATCGCTTTTTGAATAAGCGGCAATATCTCTTTTCGGTCAAACGCGGAAATCCGGAATGTGAACAGTTTTTTCTTTTTCAGATAAAACAGCATAAACAGCAGGCAAATTGCTTGGGAAAGCAGGGTGGCAATCGCTGCGCCATGAAAGCCGATAAAGTGAATAAAGAGCGGATCAAGGATCGCATTCAAAACCGTTGATACCAGCATGGCGACAACCTGAAACATCGAATTGCCGAAGCTGCGCAGAACGGCGGTAAAGTAAAGATAGAGATAGACCGCTGAATATCCGAGGATGTAAATAGCCAGATAACCGTATGCCATATCATACGTT
Source organism: Anaerovoracaceae bacterium (assembly GCA_963599785.1). Classification (GTDB taxonomy): domain Bacteria; phylum Bacillota; class Clostridia; order Christensenellales; family Borkfalkiaceae; genus UBA1259. The sequence goes on along the minus strand of CAVBZJ010000017.1, from coordinate 19,249 downwards.
TCAACCGGTGTATGCAGAGCCTTCAAGATAGCGGGAAGAAAAACTTCAAGCAAAACGGTTACAAGGAGTGAGAACGCAACTGCGACGCAGAAGGATGTGGCAAGCAGGCGTTCTGTTTTATCTTTGTTCTTTGCGCCGATTGCCTGAGACAACAGAATGGAAATTCCGTTCGTTGCGCCCATTGCGACAGATGTCAAAAGCAGAATAACGGGTGTGGAGTTTGTTAAAGCGGCATATGCCGTTTTACCGAGCAAATTTCCGATCCACAAACTGTCCACTAGGTTATACATCATGTTGAGGAACATGGCAGCAATCATCGGAAGAGCCATTGCCATCAGGGAGCGCCTTGTGTTCCCGCCGATAAAATCAAGTTTCGTTTTCATAATTAGTATCCTTTCTTCAATAAGTGAATGAACAACATTCAGTTATAATGCCTTGAAAATCCCCCCTTTTCAAAACGGGGGGATTATTTCAGAGATGAAGCGCGAAAATTAGGAATTTGCGTATTTTTTGTATTTTTTCTTCCTGTGTCAGATCGTGCGCCAGCAGAATGCCGAGCTGTCCGTACACGCAAAAATTCGCGGCTGTCCGCAAATCGTCAATTTGAATCTCGCCACTGTGTTTCGCTTTTAATAAAAGTTTTTCCACAAACGGAACTAACTTCTCGCATACTTTGAGCGTGAGCTGATCGTGGAATTTCCGATTCTCTGCTCCGTGAAAAACGGGGTAGTATTTTGTATCCTGCGCTTCCGGCGCAGAGGTCATACCTTCGATGAACTGCCGCAAGTTCTTATTTCCGTTCTTTTCAATGCCGACCGTCTGCGCCGCCAGTATATCGGCATATTGGTCAATTGCGCTGTCAAACAGTGATTCCTTTGACGGGAAGTAGCGGTAGCATAGTCCTTGTGCCACACCGATTTCCCTTGCTATATCCGCAATCGAGGTTTTTTCATATCCTTTTTCTCCGAATATTCTGAGGGCGGTATCCAGTATCTCCTGTTTTCGTACTTCCGGCTCTTTTGTTACCCGCATTGGTCAAACCTCCTTTTTAAGATAATTTTATCACTTCTTTTTCAAAATGTCAATGAATAACATTCATTCATATAAAAAGTTTTTGAAAATAAAATACTTCGTGTATATAATATTCTATCGAGCGGTTGCATATTTCTTCCGTTCAAAAAGTAGAAAAGAAATTTGATTCTCAAACGAATACCAAGCAACCAAGTATTTTTTTGAAAGAAAAACGTCATTATCTGTCTGTCAAATATACAACTTTGACGAAAAATAAAAAATCAGGCGAGAGACGTGACGGAGTTGACATATTAAAAATTTTAGCGTATAATAAAATTGCAGGCGTAACGCTACGCCTGACATCTAAAAGGAAGATTCGATATGCCGAGAGATTTTTTGTTTACAAAGGACGAGATCGTAAAAGCCGCGCTTGATTTGACGAGAGAAAAGGGGTTCGCCGCCGTTTCAACCCGCGCGTTGGGGGAAAAGCTCGGTACGTCCTCACGTCCGGTGTTCAGCCATTTCGGCAATATGGAAGAGGTTCGGGAAGCGATTATACAAGCCGCGAACGACCTCTATCAGGCGTACAGAAAAGAAGAAATCGCAAGCGGCAGATATGTACCATTTAAAGCAAGCGGAATGGCTTATATTCGTTTTGCAAAAGAGGAAAAGGAACTGTTCAAGCTGCTTTTTATGCGCGACCGCTCGCAGGAATCCGTCAAAGATAACCCCGAAGAAATGGACGCGCTGATAGGTCTTATAAGTAAACAAGTCGATATTGACAGAGAAGAGGCGAAGTCGTTTTATCTTGAAATGTGGGCGTTCACGCACGGCATCGCTTCGATGATCGCCACGAACTATCTCGATTTTGACGAGGCGTTTGTAAGTCGGGCGTTGACAGACGGTTACGAGGGGCTGAAACTTCGGTATAAAAACGGGGGAAGGGCGGAATGATAGAAGCGAAAAATATAGTTAAAGCATACGGCTTCGGCGAGAATAAAACGGAAGTGCTTAAAGGCATTGACCTTAAAATTGCGGACGGCGATTTTACGGTGATTCTGGGCGCTTCGGGTTCGGGCAAATCGACGCTTCTGAATTGTTTGTCGGGGCTTGAACGGGTAGACGGCGGAAGTATCGAATACGACGGCGTAAATATCGCCGAATTTTCCGATAAAGCGCTTACGAAGTTCCGCAAAGACAATATCGGCTTTATCTTTCAGCAGTATTATCTGCTTCCCGATATGACGGTGGATAAGAACGTCCGAATGGGGGCGGACCTTGCGGGAAACGCCGATTATAAGGAAATCATAAAAGCGGTTGGGCTTGAAGAAAAGCTCGCGAAATATCCGTCCGAGCTTTCGGGCGGCGAGCAACAACGCGTATCCGTTGCCCGTGCGCTTGCAAAAAAGCCGAAGGTTTTGTTTCTGGACGAGCCGACGGGCGCGCTTGACGAAAAGACGGGGCGGCAAGTTCTCGACTATATCTGCAAATTACATAAAGAGTACGGTTTTACCGTCATAATGGTTACGCACAACGCTAATATTGCGGAAATTGCAAACACGGTCGTTAAAATGAACAGCGGGAAAATCGCGGAAATTTACGCCAACGCGACGCAGAAAACCGCTTACGAAATCGGGTGGTAACATTATGGTAATCGGGTTAAAGGATACCGCTAAGCTGTTCGGGATAACCGTTATCGCGTGTTGCGCCGTTTTTGTCTGTACGCTGTTTCTGAGCTACAATATCGACCTTGCGGCGATAAAAAACGAGATAACGACGGAAGAGGGAGCGGCGATGTATAACGCGCAAGTGCTTATGGGAAGAGTGGTTGCGGGCGTTTCGGGCGGGTGCCTTATCGCGACTTCCGTCGTTATGCTGTTGTTTTATGTGAAAAATTATATCGGTACGCACGGAAAGGAGCTTGGAATTCTCAAAGCGCTCGGCTACTCGAATAGCAAAATCGCAAAGCATTTTTGGGTTTTCGGGCTTTCCGTATTTATCGGTTGTATTGCGGGGTTCGTCGTCGGCTATCTGTATCTACCGACGTTTTATCAAAAGCAAGCCCCGAACTCGCAGACTCTGATTCCCGAACTCGAAGCGCGATTTCATCCGCTTCTTGCGGTTGCTCTTATCTGTGCGCCGACGCTTGCTTTTGCCGCAATTTCCGTGTTGTTTGCTTATATAAAGCTGAAAAGCCCCGTGCTTGACCTGCTCCGCGAAAAGCAGAACGTTAAGGTCAGAATCGTCAGGGGAGGGAAAGAGAATGCGCCCTTTTTGAAGGATTTGCGGAGCGTAACGCTGAAAAGCAGAAGGTCGCTCGTGTTCTTCGCGGGGTTTTCGGCGTTCTGTTTTTCGGCGATGGTGCAGATGTCCTTTTCGATGAACGAGCTTGCAAGCGAAACGTTTGCGTTGATGGTTTTGTCCATCGGGCTGATTCTCGCATTCGTAACGCTGTTTCTTTCTCTGTCAAGCGTTGTCGGGGGCAATGCAAAGACGATTGCTATGATGCGGGCGTTCGGTTACGACGATACCGCTTGCAGTCGTTATATTCTGGGGGCTTATCGCCCGATTTCCTATATCGGTTTTGCGATAGGCACGGGGTATCAATACGGACTGCTGCGGCTTATGGTGTCCGTAGTGTTTGCGGGCATCGGCAACGTACCCGAATACGGATTCGATTTCAAGGCGTTCGTCGTTACGCTGATACTGTTCGTGTTCGTCTATGAATTCGTGACGTATTTGTATTCCCGCAGGATAAAAAGGCTTTCGGTCAAAAGCATTATGACGGAATAAAAGAAAACCGTTAAAAATTTGTGGGTTAGAGCTTGCTAACCGATTGCGCTTTCGATTTTGCCGTGCTATAATACAAGCGAGAAAGCTTGCTCGCAAGGGCTTTCGAGCGCAGTATTTCAACGAATGGCTATTATTTGCGGTCAGCAAATAATACTTGCGTCAGCAAGGGCAAAGATTTATCTTTGCAAGCCCATAAAGTTATAATACGAGAAAGCTTGCTCGCAAGGGCTTTCAAGCGCAGTATTTCAACAAGCGATATTTGTCAATGACGGATAAAACGGCGGCGAAGAAAGCGGCGAGCAGCCGTACGGGAGGTAAAAAGAATGTTGTTTGAAACTATGGGAGAAAAAACCGCTCCCGCAATATTGTTTTTCCACGCGATGGGCGTTACGGGCAAAAGCAGCGAGCGTGTTACCGAATACTTAAAGGACAAATATTTTTGTATTATGCCGACCTCAACGGTTTATTGCGAGGGGCAGAAATACGTTTCAAAATCGGACGAAATACGCCAAATCGAAGATTTTTTGAATGCAAACGGCGTTAAAGAGCTTGCGCTTATCGTCGCGTCGTCTATCGGCGCGGATCTTGCCGTCGCGTTTTTGGCGCAGACGAAAATTCCCGTTTCGCACGCCTTTTTCGACGGCGGGCAATTCGCCGAAATGGGAAAATTCACCCGCAGAATTTTAACGCCGTTTTTGTATTTCGCGATAAAAAGCGTTTATAAAAAGAACGGCGAAAACCTCGGGAAGATTATGTGGTGCGACGATAAGGAAATAAGACCTTATTTCGTTCAAGCGGGCAAGGCGTTGAAATATGGAAATATTCGCCGCCAGCTTTCAGACAGTCTGGAAAACAAACCCTTGCCGAAGTTAAACGAAGAGTTGCAAAAGCGTACTTTTTTCGAGTTCGGCAGTGCGGAAGAGCATTATAAGTATCGCGCCTCGGTGAAATCGGCGTATCCGAAGGCGAATTATCCCGTTTTCGACGAATATAATCATATGCAGTTTCAGATTCGCAACCCGAAAGGCTTTGCGGAAATGCTCGTTTCGGTTATAGAGAAAAACGAAATTCCGGAACTGCCGTTTTTGAAAAGCGAATAGCGATTTATTACGTCTGAAAAGGGGGGAGACTATATCGGAGTATGAAAATAAAAAATCGTAAGGTGAAAATCATTTCGATTGCCGTGCTTCTTGCGATTATGCTGTTTTGCATGGCGGCGGTCGGCTTTCTTTTATACATAAGCCCGCGGAGCGACGAGATCGACGTTTTCGATTATCCTTCCGAATTATTTTGCAAAACCGAAGAAAATCGTATAGATTATCAGACCGACGGGAAATGTGCGGCTTATGCCGCCGCTTATCTTCTGAGGCATTTCGGGGAAAAGGCGAACGGAGAAGAGCTGTATTCCGAATTGAAACGACCTTTCGGCTTTGTTCCCGCAAACAGCGTCGCGGAAATTTTTAATCGGCGCGGTTATCGGTCGGAAGCCTGTTACGGAAGCGTTGACGCGTTGAAACAGCGATTGACGGAAGGAAACCCGATTATCGTATTCGTTCGTATTCCGAGCGACACGCATTATGCCGTAGTTGTCGGCTATGATGAGCAAAATATTTATCTGGCGGATTCGCTTGCGGAAAATAAAAATGCGTCGGACGCGCGATATAACCGCGTGCTGACAACGGAAGAGTTTGAAGAAATATGGAAAAACGGAACGCCGCTTCCCGATAATATTTATATCGTCGTCGAAAGCCGAACGACCGAACGATAACGCGGCAGCGTAAAATAAATTAAGCTAAAATCCCCCTTCCGCCAAAAAACGGGAGGGGGTTTTCCGAACAATGCTTTTTAGAACGAAGCCTTTTATACGAGAAGCATTCTGCCCGAGGGGGAAGCTCCCGTCGCGAGCGAATATAAATCGGCGGCGAGTACGTCCTTTTCGAGCGAGCGTAAGGCGGCGCGCTTTAAATCCGCTTCGTCGCTTTTTCGCGTAAGCACGGGTATCTCCGCTTTTTCGGATATTATCCTTATTATATCCGTTTTGTCCGCGTTCACCGCAAGCACCTTCGCGTAAAGCCCGCTTTTAAGCGTTTCCGCCGTCAGCTCCGCCTTTATTCCCAAAAGATTGTTGATAAGTATTCTTCTTATCCTCGTCGCGGGGTAGCGTTTGGTAGAAGCCTTCCGCACCAACTCTTCCACCGTTTTATTGTCCTTCGCGAGAGCCTTTATTCTGTTTTCCAGCCCCTCCGTGCAGTCCGCTATTTCCGCCATATCCTCTTTTTTTGCGGTATAAAGCGCGGTCATAATCATTTTGTCGAACGCGAATGGGTATTCGGTCAGATCCTCGTAAACGAAGGGCGGAACGCATTTTTTAAGCTTCTTTTTTTCGCCCGCCTTTAACGCCGCGCGTATGCTCGTCGCGCTCGTTATTCCTTTTTTGAGTATCATGTCGTTATGGTCGCAGTCGCCCGTTCTTATCATAGGGTAAAGCTTTAATTTCCCGCCCGAGGAAAGATTCGCCTTCGCGTATTCGAGCGCGAGAATATTGTTCGGGGAAGCGATAAGCTTTTCGTCGAATTTCCCGCCGAGGGCTTTTACCGCCTCGAACTTCGCTTTCGCGAGAGACACGCCCTTTTCGAGACTCTCTTTAAGCGCGCGCTTAAATTCCTTGCTTTCGTCGTTCATAGCCTCCGCAAGCCGCTCGTAATCCTCCGCCGCGCCGCTTTCCACGCCGAAGCACAGCCCGTCCGCAAAGTTTAAGGCGGACAGTATGTTCACCGCGCCCTTCGCGAAATTTTCCGCGTTGGCGGTCGAAAACACCGCGGGAAGCTCTATCACCGCGTCAGCGCCCGCGATTATCGCGTGCCGCGCCCTCGTATATTTATCGAGAACGGCAGGTTCGCCGCGCTGGGTGAAATCGCCGCTCATGATAACGACGACGCGCTCCGCTTTCAGTTCGTTTTTTATATAGTTAAGATGCCCGACGTGTCCGAGATGAAGCGGGTTGTATTCCGCGATGACGGCGCAAACCTTCAATT
>CAVBZJ010000017.1:0-12400 GCA_963599785.1 Anaerovoracaceae bacterium | reverse complement strand
CGCACGGCTTCGGGCGCGCTATGCAATTTTTAGGAAAATATATCCAAAAGCTCATAAAGCGGTTTACATTTTTCAAAAAATGTTGTAAAATAAAATTGTTCGTGAAATTCATAAGCGAAATTTCGCGGCGGGAAGGCGGTTTTATCGCTCTTTTCCCACCAAAGATATTGTACAACATTTCGCAAAAAATACAAAACGAAAAATAAAAAAAGGAAGATAAAGGGTAAATTTTATGGCAGACGTACTTCAAAGCATAGTCGAAAGAGCTAAAAAACTCAACAAGAACGTGGTTCTCACCGAGGGCGAGGACGCGCGCGTAGTCAAGGCGGCGGCGGAAGCCGCGGCGGAGGGCATCGCGAGAATAACTCTTCTCGGCAATCCCGAAGAAATCAAAAAGAATAACCCGAACGTCGATATTTCGGGCGTTACCGTGGTCGATCCCGTCACCGACGAGAGAACAGATAAATACGCCGAAATGCTTTTCGAGTTAAGAAAGGGCAAAATCAACAAAAAGACCGGCAACCCCGAATACGAGGACGCGGCGGCGGCTAAAAAAGCCATTCTCAAAGACTACGCTATGTACGGCGCGCTTATGCTTAAAGCGGGCGACGTGGACGGAATGGTTTCCGGCGCGTGCCACTCCACGGCGAACACTCTTCGCCCCGGCTTGCAGGTTATAAAGACCGCGCCCGGAATCAACACCGTTTCGAGCAGCTTCGTTATGGTAGCTCCCGCGGGCGAAAACAAATATAATCCCGACGGCGTTGCGGTATTCGGCGATTGCGCGATAAATATCGAACCCGACGCGCAGCAGCTTGCGGACATCGCGATTTCTTCCGCGGAAACGGCAAGAACCATCGCGGGGATAGAACCGAGAGTGGCTATGCTCTCCTTCTCCACCAAAGGCTCGGGCAACGACGACAAATACTTTAAGTCCGTTCCCAAGATGCAGGAAGCGACCGCGCTTGCGAAAGCCGCCGCTCCCGAACTTATCGTTGACGGCGAATTCCAGTTCGACGCCGCGGTTGCGCCCGAAGTCGGCAAGCTTAAAGCTCCCGACAGCAAGGTTGCGGGACACGCGAACGTATTTATATTCCCCAACATAAACGCGGGCAACATAGGCTACAAGATAGCGCAGCGTTTCGGCGGATATATGGCTCTCGGTCCTATCTGCCAAGGCTTTGCAAAGCCTATCAACGACCTTTCCCGCGGCTGCAATTCGGATGACGTTAAGGCAGTCGTCGCGATAACCGCTCTTCAAGCGAAATAATATAACCTAACGGATCAACGGAGAATATAAAAATGAAAATACTCGTAATAAACGCGGGAAGCTCTTCCCTTAAATATCAGCTTATAGATATGGATAACGAAAGCGTTATCTTAAAAGGTCTTTGCGAAAGAATAACCTTTAAGGGCGGCAAGCTCACGCAGAAAACCTTCGACGGCAGAGAAACCGTTATCGAACAGGATATGCCCACTCATAAAGAGGCTATGCAGCTCGTTCTCGGCGCAATGCTCGATAAGGAAAAGGGCGCGCTTAAAAGCGTGGACGAAATCGGCGCGGTAGGACACAGAGTTCTCCACTCGGGCGAAGATTTCAAACATTCGGTAGTCATCGACGACGAGGTTATAAGAATCTGCGAAAAGAACGCCGAACTCGGACCTCTTCATATGCCCGGCAACATCGCCTGCATAAAGAGCTGCCGCGAGGTTATGAAGGGCGTGCCTATGGTCGCGGTGTTCGATACCACCTTCCATTCCACTATGCCCGCAAAGGCTTATATGTACGGTATTCCTTACGAGGTTTACGAGCAGTATAAGATAAGAAAATACGGCTTCCACGGCACTTCGCATAAGTTCGTTTCGGAAGAAGTCGGCAAACTCCTCGGCAACAAAAACGCAAAAATGATTATCTGCCACCTCGGCAACGGTTCTTCCATTTCCGCAGTAAAGGACGGCAAATGTCAGGATACCTCTATGGGCTTCACCCCGCTCGAAGGTCTCGTTATGGGAACGAGAAGCGGCGATATAGATCCCGCGGCGGTAGATTTTATGCGCGTCAAGCTCGGCTTAAAGCCCGAAGAAGTCGTTGACTATCTCAATAAAAAGTGCGGAATTATGGGCATAAGCGGGTTTTCCAGCGATATGCGCGACCTGACCGCGGCTATGAACGAGGGCAACGAACGCGCGAAGCTCGCTATCGAAATGCTCGCGTACAGAGTTAAAAAATACGTCGGAAGCTATCTTGCGGCGCTTAACGGCGCGGACGCCATCGTCTTTACCGGCGGCATAGGCGAAAACTCTCCGCTCGTCCGCAAGCTCGTTATGGAAGACATGACGTTCTGCGGCGCGGTTCTCGACGACAAGAAGAACGAAACCCGCGGCGAAACGTTTATCAATACGGCTGATTCCAAGGTGAAGATTATCGTTCTTCCCACCAACGAAGAGCTTTCCATCGCGAGAGAAACGAAAGAGCTTACGAGCGCGAAATAATTCGGAAAGCCTCGGATAACTTCGGATAGTTTCGTAAAACGCGGGCGCGGGAGCGCTCGGAAGCGTGAAAGAACGTAACCGCGGCGCGAGAGAGACTGCCGCGAACGGGAAATTTTCCGAAAAATTCGGCTTAAAATTGCAAAAAACGGGTAAAATCGTTGACAAGGTTTTACAAATGTTATATACTTGATAGGCTATTATTCCTTAAAGGCGTTTATGATTTTTGATTTAAGAGAATTAAAAAGAAGCGGCAAAACCACCAAAACCTTTTACTTCGAGTACGAGGCGGAAAAAGGGCTTGTGGATATACCGCTCGTTGAAATAGTAAACCCCGTTAAGGTTACGGGCGAAATAACGCTGACGGGCGAGGATTCCGCGTGCGTCAAGGGCGAAGTTGCGTTCTTCCTTAAAGGTTGCTGCACGAGATGTCTCGAAGAGACCGAACGCGAATACGTTTGCGAGTTCTTTGAAGAGGTCGACGGCAGCGGCGACTCGGCTTATAAGCTCGTAAACGACAAGGTAGACGTTAAAAAGATAGCCGACGATACGGTTATTATGAATCTCCCGATAAATTTCCTCTGCAAAGAAGATTGCAAGGGGATATGCGCGGGGTGCGGCGTGAACCTTAATCACGACGAATGTAAATGTAAATAAAGGAAAGGTACGATACAATGGCAGTACAGAAAAGCAAAACTTCTAAACAGAGAACCAACACCAGATACGCGCAGTGGAAGCTGGAAGCTCCTAATCTTTCGGAATGCCCCCAGTGCCACGAGCTTAAAGCTTCTCACAAGGTTTGCCCCAAATGCGGTTATTACGACGGCAAGCAGGTGGTAGACGTTTCCGCAAAAGAAAAGAAGGACTAATCCTCTTATAAAAAGCGGAAAAGGCGGAAGCTGATAAGCTTTTGCGAAGAACGAAAAGCAAATGCGCAGGGAAAAAGTTCCCCGCGCATTTTTCCGTACGGAAAAATGCGCGCGACAAAATATTCCGCGTGTTCTGCTTATACCGATTGTTTTAAATATTACGATTATTCCGCGTAAACGCCCGCCGAGAGAATGCGCGGCAGCCGTTTGCGGGGCGTGTATTGCGGCGACAGGACGGAAAACTCGGGCGGGCGTAAAACGATTGCTTTTCGGCGCGTTTCGTGTTAAAATGGCTTGTAATATTTATAATAATTAAAACTGTTTTCAAAATTTTTAAAAAATTTTTTCGGAGCGAGAAAATGCCTTTACTGACGGCGGAAAACGTAAGCTTTTCCTACGACAAAAAAATAAACGCCGTGTCGGGCGTAAACATAACCGCGGAGCGCGGCGAATACGTTTCCGTAATCGGTCATAACGGCAGCGGTAAATCTACCCTCGCCAAGCTTTTCAACGCGCTTTTGATTCCCGATTCCGGAACGGTTACCGTAGACGGCTTTTGTTCTTCGGATAAAAAATCTTTGTTCGAGATAAGAAAAAGAGTGGGCGTGGTTTTTCAGAACCCCGATAATCAGCTCGTCGCTTCCATCGTGGAGGACGACGTGGCGTTCGGTCCGGAAAACCTCGGCGTGCCGAGAAAGGAAATAGGCGAAAGAATCGATTACGCGCTTAAAGCCGTCGGTATGGAAGAGTTCCGTAAATCCTCTCCCGAAAGGCTTTCGGGCGGGCAGAAGCAAAGAATAGCCATTGCGGGCGTGCTTGCGCTTCGCCCCGAAATTCTCGTTCTCGACGAATCCACGGCGATGCTTGATCCGCAGGGCAGAAAAGACATTCTCGCGGTGGTGAAAAGGCTTTGCCGCGAAGAGGGCGTTACCGTTATAACCATAACCCATTATATGGAAGAGGTTTTAGAGGCGGACAAGGTGTACGTTATGGATAAAGGCAGGGTTGCGCTTTCGGGCGCGCCCGAATACGTTTTTTCGGATATGAAGCGGATAAAAAGCTTCGGACTCGAACTGCCGCTCGCGGGTTATATCGCGGAAAAGCTACGCTTGCGCGGCGTACCCGTTCCCGAAAACGTGCTGACGAAAGAGGCTCTCACGGAGGCGTTATGCAGATTGTTGCCGAAAATTTAAGCTATGTATACGGCGAAAAAAGCAAAGCCCTTGCCGTCCGCGCGCTCTCGGGCGTTTCCGTAACCGTCGGAGAAGGCGACTTCTTCGGCATTATCGGCAAGACGGGCAGCGGTAAATCCACCTTCGTTCAGCACCTTAACGGACTTATAAAGGTGCAGAAGGGCGGAGGCAGGCTTCTCGTCGGCGAATACGACCTTTCGGATAAAAAGTGCGATTTTCGCACCCTCCGCGCCAAGGTCGGTATGGTTTTTCAATACCCCGAATATCAGCTTTTTGCCGAAACCGTCGCGGCGGACGTCGCGTTCGGCATAAAAAATTTCTTTCCGAACGAAAAGGACGAGGCGGTGAACGAAAAGGTTAAAACCGCGTTAGAGCTCGTAGGCATAGATTACGAAAAATATAAGGACAGATCCCCGTTCGAGCTTTCGGGCGGGCAGAAACGGAGAGTCGCGATTGCGGGCGTTATCGCCGTTCGTCCCGAAGTGCTGGTTCTGGACGAACCCGCCGCGGGACTCGACCCCGTCGGAAAAAGAGAGTTCGTCGCGCTCCTTAAAAGACTGCACGAAAGCTTCGTCAAAACCATCGTCCTCGTTTCTCACGATATGAATATTATTTCCGAAAACTGCAACCGCGCGGCGGTGTTTTCGGACGGCAAAATCGTCGCGTGCGGCACGCCGAAAGAGATTTTTTCGGACGAGAACGCGCTTAAAGGCGGTCTCGAACGCCCCGTTACCGCGGAAGTCGAAAAAGAGCTTTTATCGCGCGGGATAGCTTTACCCGATAACGATATGACGGTTTCGGGCTTCGTGAAGGCGGCGGCGGAGCTTTATTCAAAATCGAAACGCGGCGAAAAAGACGAAACCGAAGTAAAGGCGGAGACCGACGCGGAAGAGGGGCTTAACGCGAAAACGGAGACCTGCGCGGAAGGCGGGGAGGGCGAAAAGTGAAAGACGTAACTTTCGGTCAGTATTATCCCGCCGATTCCTTCGTTCACAGAATGGACGCGCGGGTGAAAATTCTGATAGCTATCGCCTACATCGTGGCGACGTTTCTGGTGACGAGCTATCATTTTCTGGGCTTTGCCGCCTGCCTTTTGTTCGTTATAATTTCTACCGCGCTTGCGAAAGTACCCTTTTTGCGGGTGCTGAAAAGTATAAAAGCGGTGCTGTTTTTCGTTATATTTTCGGCGGTGCTGCAAATATTTTTCAATAAAAACGGCACGCCGCTGTGGGAAAACGGATTCATCACGGACGAAGGACTTTTGTCCGCGGGCTTTATCGTCGCAAGAATCACGCTTATGGTACTCGGAGCTTCGGTGCTTACCTTAACCACCTCTCCCGTAGAGCTTGCGGACGGCATAGAAAGCCTTTTAACTCCGTTAAAATTCATAAAATTCCCCGTTCACGAGTTCGCGCTCATTATGAGCATCGCGCTTCGGTTTATTCCGACGCTTCTTAACGAAACGGACAGAATCATAAAGGCGCAGAAAGCCCGCGGCGCGGATTTCGAGAGCGGAAACCTGTTTAAACGCGCAAAAGCGCTCGTTCCCGTGCTGATACCTCTTTTAATCAGTTCGTTCCGCCGCGCGGACGAGCTTGCGGACGCTATGGACGCGCGTTGCTACGCGGGCAGTAAAAACCGTACCAAATACAAAAAAAGCGTCGTCACTTACCGCGACGTTCTCGGCGTGCTGTTTATCGCCGCGCTTATCACGGGCGTTGTGTTTCTCAATAAATTTTACCTCTTTTTAGGTGCGGTGCTATGAGGGTGAAGCTTACGATAAGCTACGACGGAACGGAGCTTTGCGGCTGGCAGGTGCAGAATAACGGCGTTTCGGCGCAGGGGCTTATAGAAGAAGCGATATTTAAAGCGACGGGCGAGCGCGTGCGTGTTACGGGCAGCGGCAGAACGGACGCTGGCGTACACGCGGCGGGGCAGGTCGCGCATTTCGACACCTCTTCGAGCGTCCCCGCGGAGCGGTTTTATAAGGCGATAAACGCCTATCTCCCGCCGTCCGTGCGGGTGATAAAAAGCGAGGCGGCGGCGGAAAATTTCCACGCGTGCAACTCGGCGAAGAAAAAGACTTACGTCTATTCATTATATATATCGGGCGTGGAAAAGCCGCTTAAAGAGCGGTACGCGGTTCGCGTTGACGAGGGGATAGATACAGAAAAAATGCGGGCGGCGGCGAAGGAATTCGTCGGCGAACACGATTTCGCGGCGTATAAGGCGAGCGGAAGCGCGGCTAAAACCACGATAAGAAGGATATACTCTTTATCGGTCGAAAGCTTCGGCGAGTTCGGCGAGGATATAAAAATCACCGTGTGCGGAAACGGGTTTTTATACAATATGGTCAGAATCATGACGGGAACTCTGGTTGCCGCGGGCAGGGGCGAGATTTCCACAGAGGATATAAAACGCTCGCTTACTTCGGGCGCGCGCCCCAAAAACGTTAAAACCTTTCCCGCAAAGGGCTTGTGTCTTTTAAGCGCGGAATACGAATAAAACCGCAATTTGAGGCAGAGCCGAAGCCGAGACCGAAACTCTAACCGAATTACGGAACGGATTTGTTGACCGAAAAAAGGGAGAACGGAGAATTATGAAAGGAAACGAAAACACGGCGAAAAGAAGAAAGATTAAAACGGCGTTGCTTGCTGCGGTTCTGACCGTTTTTCTGCCCGTCGGGATAGTGCTGATAATTCTCGGCGCGGGAAACGGTTGGGTTATGCTCGTCGCAGGGATAATTATGACCGCTCTCGGGTTTTACGGTTCGCCGATGGCGTGGATAAAGTTCGGCGAAGCGACGAGATACGAAAGACTTTCTCTCGCTATATACCGCGACAAGCTCCTGCGGCTCTCCGATATAGCTTCGCAAATCCGCGTTAAAGAAGAGGAAGCCGAAAATCTTATTAAAACCGCAATCGAAAAGCGAATTATAGAAGGTTTCATTTTCGACGACGCGAAAAAGGAATTGAAACCGCTCGCGGCGTTTTCGGGAGAAAAGGAAATCGTCGTAAAATGCCCGTCCTGCGGCGCGACGGCAAAGGTTAAGGAATCCGACCCGCGCTGTCCTTACTGCGGTTCGGCGGTAAAAATCGTACGGTAAGCCCGAAAAACGGCGACGGCGAAAGAAAAAATTAAAAATTCGGCAAAAAATAATAAAATCGGCGCAAAACGCTTGACTTTTATACCCGAAATAATTTAGAATAGATAAGCATTTATAAGGAAAAGTTCGCTTATCGGGATTAGCCCTCCCTGTAAGGCACTCGTCGTGAAAGTGCTTTTTAAGCGTCTTAAACGTTATATACAATGCGCCTAAAACGCAAATTCAAGGAGAAATATCAATGAAAACTTATATGGCTCACGCGGGAGACGTGGTCAGAAAGTGGTACGTTGTAGACGCCGAAGGCGTTGCGCTCGGCAGAGTCGCTTCGCAGGTCGCGGCTGTTCTTCGCGGTAAAAACAAACCCACCTTCACCCCCAACGTAGACACGGGCGATTTCGTCATCGTCGTCAACTGCGACAAGGTCGTTTTAACGGGCAAAAAGCTCGAAAAGAAATATTACAGATACCATACCGGTCACATCGGCGGGCTTAAAGAGATTCAGTATAAAACTCTTATGGCTACGAAGTCCGACGTGGCGGTTTACGAAGCGGTTAAAGGCATGCTTCCCAAAAACAGCCTCGGCAGAAAAATGCTTACGAAGCTGAAAGTTTATAAGGGACCCGACCACAACCATCAGGCGCAACAGCCCGAAGTGCTTAAACTTGTTTAACGAGGTGAAGAATTATGGCTAAAACGACTTCCAAGAAAAAAGTTCAATACTGGGGTACCGGCAGACGTAAAAAAGCCGTAGCCCGCGTTCGTTTGCTTCCCGCAGGGGACGGAACGATAACCATAAATAAAAAGAGCCTCGACGAATACTTCGGTCTCGATACCCTTAAATTCATCGTTCGTCAACCGCTCGAACTTCTCGGCGTAACCGCTAAATACGACGTCGCGGTAAACGTAGTCGGCGGCGGCTTCACCGGTCAGGCGGGCGCAATCAGACACGGTATCGCGCGCGCTTTGCTCGAAGCTGAACCCGAATCGAGAGCCGCTCTCAAAAAAGAGGGCTTCCTCACCAGAGATTCGAGAATGAAGGAGAGAAAGAAATACGGTCTCAAAAAGGCTCGTCGCGCTCCGCAGTTCTCCAAGAGATAATCGGATTCGTCTCTGTTTACAAAGATTATTGCCGCGACCTCAAAAAGAGGTCGCGGTTTATCTTTACTATTCGGAAAAAAACGGAATTATCGGACGTGACGGAGCTATTCGCGAGTTATAAAACTATCGGGGGCGTTACAAAACCATCGCGGCGTTAAAGAGCCGTTCGGGGCTGTGAAGCTATCGGAACGTTAAAGAGCTATTTTCGGGGTATGATGCCGTCGGGGCGTTAAGGAGCGGCTCGGGAGTTGTGTCGTTCGGAAAGGAAGTTTATGTCGGTTTGTTCGCGTTCTTTTCGCTTCTTTCCGTTCTCGCGTTTTTCTCGCGCACGCGTTTAACGAATTCGTCGTGAGAACGCATTACCGAAAGCATGCCCTGTTGCAGGGGTAAAAATTCTGGTTTATCCGCGGCGGACTCGGCAGGCTGCCCGTTTTTGCGGGCGGGGCATGTATCGCCGTTTTTTGACGAGCGGGCGTTTGCGGAATTTTCCGCGCCCGAAAAACCCGAAAAGCCGGAAGAGCCAGAAAAACCCGAATCGCCGCGTGGCGAAACGCCGTTTTCGCTCTCCTTTTTTTCGTTCGCGAAGCCCAGAAAGGAGTTCAAGAGATTGAAAATTCCGAATTTGTCCATTTTTGTTTTCTCCTTTAAACAAAAAACCCGTAAAAAAACCGAAAAATCATTGCAAAAGCGGCAAAGATAGTTTATAATATAAAGAGTTAAAATTTGCGTGTAAAGACTTTCAGCTCTTTATATTTCAAAATTCTTACATCTATAATTATATTCGGTAACGGAGAGAAAGTTTACCGAAAAAGTTACGGAGCGGTTATGAAAAAGATTTTACTGACGTTATTAACAGTCGTGCTTGCTGTTTCCGCGGCGTTTGCCGTCGGTTGCGGCAGCGGCGCATCGTTTACGAAGCCTACTATGACCGATCACGGCGCACTCGTGTCGGACGGCGGCTTCCTTGCAGAAACCGAAAAATATATCTACGTCATCAACGGCGTGGGCGTTTCTTCGGCAGACAACACGTTCGGCGCACCCGTCAAAGGCTCGCTCGTCGCCGTGGATAAGTCCACTCTCGGCGGGACGGTCAAGGCGGAGGTCGTAGTTCCCAAGCTTTTCGTTGCGAGCGATTACACCGCGGGCGTTAAAATAAGCGGCGATTACGTTTATTTCGGAAGTCCTTCCACGGACAAAAACTCCAAGGGCGGCATAGCTAACGACGAACTCGCATTCCAGAGAGCGAAGCTCGACGGCACGCAGGAAAAGGGAGACGTGTTTTTCAGCGTTTCCGCGCTTTCCGCAAAATACAGAATTACCGAAGAGGGCGGGGTAGTTTATATAATCTATCAGGATACCGCGGACTCTTCCGTTAAGGTTTTCAACACCTCGACGAAAACGACGACCACCGTCGCGAAAACGGACGATACCAACAACGACGCGGTTAAGAGCGCGTCCGGCAAAGACGTCTACGTTTCTATGGGCGACGTTACTTTCGCCGAAAATTCCGATTCCGTCGCGGCGTTTTACACCGTTAAGGTTTACGACGAAAAATATTTCGAGGATAAAGCGGCAAAAGACGGCTATTCCCGTTCGACCGCAAGCTACAACGCGGTTTACGCGGTGAACGCCAAAGGCGAAGCCGTTAAGATTCTGGACGGCGAGAACGGAAACGTTACCTATGCGATAACCCTCGTTACGGACGGTTACGTTTTCTACACCGCAACCCCTTCGGGCGGCGATGCGACCACCTACGTCAAAGCGGTTAAAGATATTACGAACGAAAGCGTTAAAGCGGAAGTCGTGAGAAACACGACCTATGCGGCTTCGGGCGTTATAATCGAATCCACAAGCGAGGTTTATTTCCTCGACAGTAGTGCGAAAACCGTTGTTAAGTCCACGCTCGTAGACGACGAAAGATCGGTTAAAACCAACGTTTACAAGGCAGACGACCTTTCTTCGCTCATCGCGGTGAGAGACGGTTACGTTTATTACAACAATTCTAACGGCGAAATCGCCCGCGCGAAAATGAACGACGAAAAAGCCGTTGCGGAAAGAGTTTCCGCAGGTTCGGTCAACACCTCTTGGTACGCGCCCGAATTCGTTACGGCTAACGGCACGACTTATATCTTCTATCTCGACACGACTACCACGGGCAGCTCTTACGTCTGGTTTACCGACCTTAACGCGAACAACGTTAAAGGCGAGGATACCGACGACGACGGCGAAAACGACAGCTTCTGGTTCGAGGGCGAAAAGCTTGCGGGCGTGATGCTTGCGGCGGACCGTGCGAACGCGGCGGTTGCGGCTATCAACGATATAGCTTCCACTCTTGACCTTTCCGACGAGGAGAACGAATTCGTTTCTTCCGTTGCCGAAGCGAGAAAGGTTTATAACGCTTTGGACGACGAAGCGAAGAAGGAAGTTGCGGAAAGCTATCTTGTTAAGCTTGAAAATGCCGAAAAGGCAATCGAACTCGGCAGAGCTTATAACGAGCTTGCGGAAGCGGCTAAATACGTTTCCAAAATGCCCGCGGCGGAAAAAGCTGCTTTGAGAGATAAGCTTGGCGATAAGTACGAAGCCGCGAAGAACATAAGACAGGGCATCATAGACGACCTCGGCAAAGACAGGTTCGTGAGCGTAAGAGACCTTCTCTGCAACAACCTTAAAGCGTACTTTACCAAAGCTACCGACTTGTTCGACGAAACGAAGTAATCGAAAATTTCAGTTTTAATAAATAATTAAGAATTGAAAATAGTTAAAAACTAAAAGCAGTTAATAACTGAAAGCGGCGCGCCGATACGGCGCGCCGCTTGATTATAATCATAACATTACATTTTTCTGCGTCGGATAAAATTTTTTATTGCACGGTTTTTAGTACAAATATCTGTCAAAAAACAAAAGTTTTTTGTACAAAAGTCGAAACCTGTCGATTTATATGGCATTATGGGCGCGTTTTTCTAAATAAAATAAAAATATTTGTAAATTTATTTAAAATTTGCTTGCTTTTTGACGGGCATTGTAGTACAATACTGATAATATCCCTTGAACGACAAGGGTAAGGAGGAAAATGACAAAATGAAATTGAAGAGTGTGTTCGTGCTACAAGATACCAAAGAATGTGCGGACAAGGTAGCAGAAACTATTGCTTCGGACGAAGAGTTCGAGGTGGTGGGCAGTTCGACGGACGGTATAGCCGCCATTGCGATGATTGCGGATAAGAAACCCGATTTTCTCGTGATGGGCTTGGTGCTGACGGGTTACGACGGGCTATGTGTGATCGAAAAGGTGAGAGAACTGAATAAGGACGTAAAAATCGTCGTACTTTCCGCGCTGTGCAGAGAAGAATTTATAGCGAAAGCTATGGAGCTCGGCGCGGATTATTTTATGGCAAAACCGTTCGCGGGCGGCGTGCTTCTCGAAAGAATGAAAGAGCTTGCAGACGGAATCGGCGGAGTTAAACAGACGGGCGTCGGCGTTCCCGTTCATCAGGTTACGCTCGAAGAAAAAATTAGCAAAATCTTTATAAACGTAGGTATTCCGCCACATATCAAAGGTTATTCGTTTCTGCGCGAAGGCGTTAAAATGGCTGTCGAAGATCCCGACATAATAAACAGCATCACGAAAAAGCTGTATCCTATGAT
>CAVBZJ010000016.1:6951-22734 GCA_963599785.1 Anaerovoracaceae bacterium | reverse complement strand
AGATTTAGCCAAAAATTGCCACAACGCATATATTTTATCATTATTGCCATTTTGTGTCAAGTAATAATAATCATAAATGATAAATTATACTTACAAAAAGTATTGTACAATAGAATAAAAGCATAGAAAAAACAGAGGTTTTTGCTCGTGCAAAACGGATACGACGGGAGGCGAAATGCTTATAGAATTTCCTCAACGGCTTAAAGCTTTAAGAGAAAGAAGCAATATGACTCAGGCGGGGCTTGCAAAGCGGCTCGGAATTTCGCGGAACGCCGTCAACTCGTGGGAGATGGGGCTTTCTTTTCCGTCCGTTCAGAATATCGTGGAGCTTACCAAAATTTTCCACGTTTCCGCAGATAAGCTGTTAGCTATCTCGGGCGACGAAGCCTCCGAAACGGTGGATATTTCGGGGCTTACCGAAAGTCAGAAAAGCGCGGTGCTTGCCGTTATAAACGCGTTCGACAGCGAGGACGTGGCTAAATAGGCGGCGCGGGCAGCGGGCGACGTGGTACGCGGGCAACGGGCGACGTGGTACGCGGGCAACGGGCGACGGCGATATGCGCGGATATGTATGGCGATATGCGCGGCGCGGCGGACTTTATTTTTCGTGCTGTTTTTCTTGAAATTTTTTAACAGGCGCGACTTTCTTTTTAGCGAGCGGGTAAGCGAGGCGTTGCGGACGGTTGTTTTTCCGCCGTGACACGTCGCGCGGCGAGACTTCCTTACGATAAACAAATTAAAAAACGGAACTCCGAAAGAGAAGTTCCGTTTTATTTTTATATAAAGCCTGATATAATAGAGCTTAAAACAAGCTTTAAACAGGCATAAAGCCGACGGAACGCCGCACCATAACGATATGCGCCCGCGCTTTGGTTTATACCGCTTTTTACGCGGTTTTCAGTACGGTAAGCCCCGCGCCCGTGAGGGTTGCGGTCTGCGCCGAGGTGTTGTAAACAGAAAGCGTTCCGCCCGCGGGTACGTTTATAAGCACCGTTTTGCTTGCCGCGGAGTTAGAGCCTGCGGTGTTCGTAAGGGTTATGGTTTCGCCCGATACCGCAGAACCGTTCAGATATAAAGTAGCGGTAAGGTCGCCGCTCGGTACAGAACCGTTTACGAAATAGCTTACGAGATAATAGCCCTCGTCCGTCACGGTTACGGCGTTAGAAGCCACGCTCATCGTGGTATCCGCCGTCGCCGCATTCTGGGTTAAGGGTATTATGGTGTTCGTTTCGACGGTGTTTGCCGCGGAGCTTGCGTATATAACGTCGTTAGTGCCGGCAGGACCTTGCGGACCTGTTGCGCCGGTTGCACCCGTAGCCCCCGTTTCGCCTTGCGGTCCTTGCGGACCTGTCGCACCCGTTGCACCTGTTGCGCCGGTCGCACCCGTAGCGCCGGTTTCGCCCTGCGGTCCCTGCGGACCGGTCGCACCCGTAGCACCCGTTGCTCCCGTAGGACCTTGCGGACCGACGGGGCCCATAGGACCGATAGGACCTCTCGCACCCTGCGGACCTGCGGGGCCCATAGGACCTCTTATGACGACGGGGCGGTTTCCGCAATTTATATTTCTGCAATTATTGCAGCCGAATAAACAGCACATTAGAAAATTCCTCCTTTGCTTGTTTACGGTATTATATTCGTAAAGCGTTAAAAATCGTTACAAAAAACCCCGCGGCGGAGCGAATTTCGCTCCGCCGCGGGGCTTGTGAAAAGACTCGTCGGTAAAATTCCGCAAGCCTTTTCGCAAAAGGGAAAAAGAAAAAGGGGGAAAGCAATATTAAAGTATAGTTTACGGATAATTCGCGTTTGACTTTAAGCGGCGGTCTTTTGCCGCCCGTCGCTTATTCGCCGTAAACCTCTTTGGCATATTTAAGCGCCGCCCAAGCGTTGGGCCAACCCGCGTAAAAGGCAAGCTGGGTTAAAAGCTCCGCCATTTCCGCCGCGGTTACGCCGTTCTTTTTTGCCGATTCTATATGATATTTAAGCGAGCTGTCCGTAACGCCCTTTCCGACGAGTGCGGAAACGGTCGCTATCGAACGGGTTTTTAAGGGGAGTTCCTTTTCTCTCGACCAGACTTCGCCGAATAAAACGTCGTCGTTAAGTCTTGCGAATTCGGGCGCGAATTTCCCGAGCGCGTCTCTGCCCGCAGTCTGTTTAACCATAATTTTCTCCTTTAAATCGTAATTATAATGCCTTATTCAAAGCTTGTCGTATTCTTCGTCCGAAACGGGTTCGTACCATTCCGTTCTGCAATTTTTACCCGGCAATTCTATCGCGATGTGCGAAAACCAGCAGTTCGCCTTTGCGCCGTGCCAGTGCTTAACGCCCGCGGGGATAACCTTGACCTTGCCCGCGTAAAGACTTTCGGCGGGCTTGCCTTCTTCCCGATACCAGCCCTCGCCCGCAGTGCAGATGAGAAGCTGACCGCCGCCCTCGTCCGCAAAATGCGTGTGATACGCGTTTCTGCATCTTGGCTCGAAGGTGACGTTCGCAAGAAACAGCCCGCATTTCGGATCGGTTAAAGGATTCAGATAAGAATTCCCTGTGAAATACTTTGCGTACGCCGCGTTGAACTCTCCCGTTCCGAATACGTTCTCTTTATCGAAAGCCGCTTTATCGATTTTGCCCGTATTGTCTGCGTTGCCTGCATTGCTCGAATTGCCCGTGTTGCCCGCTTTGTTTGCGGTCTCGTCGTTTGCGGTTTTCAGTCCGCTGATTTTTTCGTTTTTAATTTCTTCCATAATTTTTGCCTCTCGGATAGCCGAGTCGAATAACCGAATCGGTTGCGTCGGCGCGACTTTGCGAATTTATAAGCAAGCGTTATTTTTTAATCCATTCGCCGAGCGCGGCGTCGGATCTGTTCACCGTGCCGCCGATTACCGCAAGTCCGTTTTTCACGACGGCGGCGGGGCAAAGCCTTTTTATATCGTTGACGCTGCCGCCCAGACCGCTTCCCTCGTGCGTGCAGAAGGGCTTTATGGTTTTGCCCGCAAGGTCGTGGGCTTCCAAAAAGGTGAAAACCGCCATAGGCATCGTTCCCCAGTAGTTGGGGTAGCCGAGATAAATTTCGTCGTAATCGGCAACGCTCGCAAGGTCTTTTTTAAGCTTCGGACGGGCGTTCACGCGCTGATCCCTGCGCGCTTCTTCTATACAGTCGTTATAGCCCGCCGAATACGGCGTTTCCTGTTCTATCTTAAAAAGCTCGCCGCCCGTCTTTTCGGCGATTTTCTTTGCGAGAACCTCCGTGTTACCGACCGAAAGATATTTAAGGCTTCCGCCGACGTAGTTTTCGTCCGCTCTCGAATAGTATGCGATAAGAATTTTTTTCATATTTCGCGCCTCCCTTAACGTTCGATTATATTTTAGCACGAATTTTATTGACGCGGAATCTCCGATATGTTACAATGGTATCAACGAACGGTTCATGCCCGTTCGGTTTTTGTAAATTATTGTCGAAAATGAGGGTTGAAACGGCGTTTTCCCGTGCGGAAAATAGTGAATAAGTGCGAAAACGAGAGAAAAATAGCGAAAAAAGGAGAAAAGTTATGTACGACAGACTTCTCGATACCTTTGTGGCGGTGGCGGAAAAGGGGAGCTTTACCAAGGCTTCCGACGAGCTTTTTATATCGCCTACGGGAATTATGAAGCAGATAAACGCGCTCGAAGAGGAGCTTGATTTAAAGCTTCTGACGAGAACTCCCGCTGGCGCAAAGCTTACCCCCGCGGGCGAAAGCATTTATAAAAGCGCGAAGGAGATTATGGCTTTTTCCGAAAAGGCGATAGCGGAAGCGCGTACGAAGGGCGAGGAATACGAAACGACCTTCTGCGTGGGAACTTCGCTTCTTAATCCCGCCAAGCCGTTTATGGATTTGTGGTATCTCGCGAGCGGCGATTTTGCGGAGTATAAGCTGCACCTCGTGCCGTTCGACGACGACGGCGAGGGCGTGCTTTCCGAAATAAAATCGCTCGGCGAAAAGTTCGATTTTTTAATCGGCGTATGCGATTCCAAATCGTGGCTTTCGGCGTGCGAATTTCTGCCGCTCGGCAGGTATAAAAAAATGGTTGCGGTGTCGCGCACGCACAGACTTGCGGCGAAAAAGAAGCTCGCTATACGCGACTTGTACGGCGAAACGCTTATGATGGTGAAAAGCGGGGATTCCGCCGTAAACGATAAGATAAGAGACGACCTCACCCGCGACCACCCCGAAATAAAGATAGAGGACGCGCCGAGGTTTTACGATATGTCGGTGTTTAACCGCGCGGCGGAAACGAACAACGTGCTTTTAACCATCGAGTGTTGGAAGGACGTTCACCCCGCGCTCGTGACAATCCCCGTCGAGTGGGATTATACGATACCTTTCGGGCTTTTATACGCGAAAAACGCGCCGAAGGACGTTAAAAAATTCGTTTCGGCGGCAAAAAAGGTCGCCCCGAAATGCTTTGCCGAATTTCAATAGAACGTTAAAGCGGAATTTTTCCGATTCAAGGTTTTACGGAGACGATTTTTGCGCATTATAGGTAAATGGGTTGATTTTTTCCCGCCCCTATGCTAAAATAGAAAAGCGACCGACGGTTTTTTAACAAATCTTAACGGTTTTTTTTGGCGATACGGGCGGCGACGGCTTTGCCGCGGCGGGCAAAAGGTCGGAAGAAAAATCGCAAAACAGGGAAAGAAAAATTTTTACGGAGAAAGAGCGAGTATGAGCTTACCAAAGGAAAACGGAGAGAAAAAGAACGAAAGGGGCGGCAAAACCTTTTATTTCAACAGGTTTCTGCTGTTTTTTTACGATACCTTAATACTTTTATTGTCCTGCTTTTTATTGCTGTTCGTGGACGGGGCTTCGGAGCTTTTCGGGAGCGCGGAATTTTTCGTGCATTTCGCGGTGGCGTTCGTACCCGTTTTCGCGTTCAGACTGATATTTAAGACGTATAATCAGGTTTGGAGATACGGCGGGGTTCAGAGCTATTTAAGGCTTCTTCTCGCGGACGTTTTCGCCGCGCTCGTTCTTATTCTCGCGGAAAAATTTCTGCCGCTTAAAACGCATATTTCGGTTGCAAGAAGTCTCGCGACCGTCGGAACTTCTCTCGTTCTCGCGCTCGTTATAAGAATGCTTTACCGCTACGCTTATAAGTGCTGCGAAAGGGATAATAAGCTCGGCAAAATATTGAGCGGCGTCGTTAAGGTCATAACCTTTAACACCGTCAAAATAGAGGACATAATAGTTGCAGTCAAAAAAGACAACGTGGCGATAATCGGCACGGGGCGCACGGGCGTGGGGCTTGCGGAGGAATTTATCAGCAACAAGCGCACCGAATACGCGCCGAGACTGTTCATCGACGCGGAAAGCGACAAGTGCGGCAGACAGATTTACAATATCCCCGTCGTCAGGGAAAGCACCGTTACCAAATCGCTTCTCGATAAATATAAAATCAAGTGTGTTATAGTCGCAGTTCCTTCGCTCGCGGCGGAACGGAAAAAGGCTATTTACGAAAAATTCAAACAGCTCGGCTGCGACGTCAAGGTTTACGACTATCCCGTAGTCAAGCAGGCGGGCGAGCAGAAAAGGCTTCTCCGCGAATTCGATATAGAAGAGCTTTTGTTCAGAAAGCCCGTCTACGTCAACGACGACGCGACCTGCGCTTATTATAAGAACAAGGTTATTCTGATAACGGGCGGCGGCGGAAGCATCGGCAGCGAGCTTTGTCGTCAGATAGCAAAAATGCACCCCAAAACTCTCGTTATTTTAGACGTTTACGAGAACGGCGCGTACGAGGTTCAGCAGGAGCTTAAACGCATATACGGCGACGCGCTCGATTTGCGGGTGGAAATTCTTTCGGTATGCGACAGGGCGGCTCTCGAAAAGGTGTACGCGACTTATCGCCCGAACGTGGTTTTGAACGCCGCGGCGCACAAGCACGTTCCGCTTATGGAGCATAACTGCTGCGAAGCGATAAAGAACAACGTTTTCGGCACGTTAAACAGCGTTGAGCTTGCCGAAAAGTACAAGGCGGAACGGTTTATGATGGTTTCCACCGACAAAGCCGTGAACCCCACGAACGTTATGGGCGCAACCAAGCGTATGTGCGAAATGATAGTGCAGTGCCACAGCAAGACTTCGGACTACACGACGTACAGCGCGACGAGATTCGGCAACGTTTTGGGCAGTGCGGGTTCGGTTATTCCGCTGTTTAAACGGCAGATAAAAAGCGGCGGACCTCTTACCCTGACCGATAAGCGGATAATCAGATATTTTATGACGATACAGGAAGCGAGCCAACTCGTTTTGCAGTCGGGCGCGATGGCTAAAAACGGCGAGCTGTTCGTTCTCGATATGGGGAAGCCCGTCAAAATTCTGGACCTTGCGGAAAATATGATACGCCTTTCGGGGTTAGAGCCTTATAAGGACATAGACATTATCGAAACGGGTTTGCGCCCCGGCGAAAAGCTTTACGAAGAACTGCTCGTGAAAACCGAACAGCTGGGTAAAACCGACAACGATATGATTTTCGTGGAAAAGGACGTGCCTATAACTCCCGAAAAGCTGAAAGAACGGCTCGAAAAGCTCCGCGCGGCGGCGGATTCGGGCGACGACGACCTCGCGAAGGAAACTCTTCATAAAGTCGTTCCCACTTACGTCGCTCCCGAAATCATCAACGCGGAAGCGATACGCACCGAAAGACTTAAAGAAGCGGCGGGCGAATAAATTGACGGCGAAATTACGGAAGAAATTACAGAGAGAATTATAGAGAAAACGAAAACGGCGGGCGATATTGCGCGCCGTTTTTTACGGTAAAGCTATGAAAGGTTTTAAGACGAGCGAATACTTTGCGGTCGTTGCGGGCGTTCCCGTGACGATAAAGAAAAAGCGGGTGAAATCTTTGAGAATATACGTTTATCCGGACGGGCGCGTAGTCGTTTCTGCGCCTTTTTATCTGTCCGAAGAAAGAATTTTTTCGTTCATAACCGAGCGGGCGGGGTGGATAAATAAAAAGCGCGCGGAGTTTTCCTCTTTCGGAGAGCTTTGCTCTGGAACGGACGGAGAAAACGGCGTTCGGGCGCGGAGATACGCTTCGGGCGAAGCGTTTTATTTTCTCGGTGAAAAATATACGCTCGTCGTAAGAGAATACGGCGCGGCGGACGATTCGGCGTTCGGTAGCGCGGAGGGGCGCGGCGGCGAACGTGCGCGTTGCGGAAAGAAAAACGCCGTCACTGTCACTGCGGACGGGAACGAAGCCGTGCTTACGGTGAAAGCGGGGGCGACCTTTGAGGAAAAGGCGCGAGTTATAAACGCTTTCTATAAAAAGGAGCTTGAAAAGACGGCGGGGAAATTCTTAAAAGAGTGCGAAGAGCTGACGGGGTTGAACTCTTCGGGGTTCGGAATACGAAATATGCGCACGCGTTGGGGTAGTTGCAACGTTAAAACGCACAGGATAACCTTTAACTTACAGCTTGCGAAAGTTCCGCCGCGGCTCATAGAATACGTCGTTTTGCACGAGGTTCTGCATATAAAAATTCCGAACCACGGCAAAGGCTTCAAAGCCCTTCTCTCGCTGTATATGCCCGACTGGAAGGAAAGAAGAAAAGAGCTTTCTTCCTGCGGCAGGGCGTACGCTTTTAAGTAACCCTTTCGCGGCAAGGCTTCGCTTCGGCTTTGAGGGGCGGCGAGTTTTGCGGGCGAGTTTTTCGGACAAGCTTTGCAGGTCGGCGGGCGCGCGTTTTCCGTTGACAAATATAAGAAATTAAAGTACAATATAATTTATGATAATCGTCGGCTTCGACCCGGGGCTTGCAACGCTCGGCTACGGGGTTATAAGAAAAGAAGAAAGAAAAAAAGCGGAAATGATAGATTACGGCATAATTTCCACCCCCAAGGACGAAAATCTTGCCGTAAGACTTTGTATGCTTGAAAAGGGCGTCAGACAGGTGATAGATACCTTCCGCCCCGACGAAATCGCCGTGGAAGAACTGTTTTTTGCAAAGAACGTCAAAACGGGTATCGCCGTCGCCCATGCGAGGGGAGTGCTTCTTCTCACCGCGAACAAGGAGTGCGGCAGACTTTACGAATATACGCCGCTCCAAATAAAGCAGGCTCTTACGGGCTACGGCAGAGCGGATAAAAACCAGATACAGCAAATGGTTAAAACCTTTCTTAACCTTAAAGCGATACCTCGTCCCGACGACGCGGCGGACGCCCTCGCGGTCGCGCTCTGCCACGCGCAGACGAATAAGCTCGGCAGTCTGTTCAGCATATAGGGGCGATTTGAGAGAGGCGGCGCGGAATAAAGTTTGTTCGTTTTTTCCGAGTTACGCTTTTTTCTTCTTATAAAATGTTTTGATACAAGAAAACTTTTGAGATTCTTCGCGGGAAAGTCTTCGACGGCTTGACTCAGAATGACAAAACGGATTTTTGCTTTTGCTTTTGAAGAAAAGGAAAATAGCCGTACGCGATTAAAAAAGGAGCTGTTTATGATAGGTTATATAAAAGGAAGCGTGCTTTCCGCAAAGGAAGGCTCGGTGCTTCTCGTAAATAACGGAATCGGCTACGAAATAGCTTGTTCCGCAGAGGCTTACGCCCGCTTGACTCTCGGCGGCGAGGGCGAGCTTTTTACCTATATGGCGGTAAAAGAGGACGGAATTTCTCTTTACGGCTTCGCTTCGCCCGAAGAAAAGGAGATGTTTTTAAAGCTTATTTCGGTATCGGGGGTAGGTCCGAAGCTCGGCATAACCGTGCTTTCGGGAATGAACCTTAAAGAATTGACCTTAAAAATTATTTCCGCCGATATAAAAGGGCTTTCCGCGATAA
Source organism: Anaerovoracaceae bacterium (assembly GCA_963599785.1). GTDB lineage: Bacteria > Bacillota > Clostridia > Christensenellales > Borkfalkiaceae > UBA1259. The sequence continues at coordinate 13,933 of CAVBZJ010000016.1, read as the reverse complement.
AAGGTCTCGGAAAAAAGACGGCGGAACGCATAGTTTTGGAGCTTCGCGAAAAGATAGGCAAGGTGGACGAAAGCACGGGCGAAATAATATTCGCCGCGGGAGCGGAAGAACCCGTCGCGGAAAAGGACGAGGAAGCGGAGGAAGCGACTATCGCGCTCGTCGGACTCGGCTTTACCAAGGCGGAAATTTCGGGCGCGCTGAAAGGGGCGCGCGCGGACGGGTGCAAAACCGTTAAAGAATTTATCGCTTACGCCCTTAAAAGAATGAGATAGGTGTTATATGGAAGAAGAAAGACTCGTTACGAGTACCCGTTCGGAAACGGAATCGGAGGTGGAAAACGTTCTCCGCCCCAAGTCGATGGAAGGGTACGTCGGTCAGGAAAAAGTTAAGGATAACGTAGCTCTCGCGATTGCCGCCGCAAAGCTCCGCGGCGACGCGCTCGACCACGTTCTTTTGTACGGTCCTGCGGGACTCGGCAAAACCACGCTCGCGCACATAATCGCCACCGAACTCGGCACGCAGCTTAAAGTGACCAGCGGTCCCGCCATAGAACGCGCGGGGGATCTCGCGGCGATACTTACGAACCTTAACGAGCGCGACGTGCTGTTTATAGACGAAATTCACCGCTTGAACCACAACGTGGAAGAGATTTTATACCCCGCTATGGAGGACTTTACCCTCGATTTCATTATCGGCAAAGGACCTTCCGCCAAAAACGTGCAGTTGCCGCTTCCGAAGTTCACGCTCATCGGCGCGACTACCCGCGCGGGTATGCTTTCCTCGCCGCTACGCGACCGCTTCGGCGTGATTTGCAGATTAGAAACCTATTCTCCCGCAGAACTTACCGAAATAGTCCTTCGCGCGGCAAAAATGCTCGGAACGGACATAGAGGAAGAAGCGGCGGCGGAGGTTGCGAAGCGCAGTCGCGGCACGCCCCGTATCGCGAACAGACTTTTGAGAAGGGTGCGCGACTACGCGGTGGTGAAAGGACACGAAAAAATAGAGCTTTCGGACGCGAAGGGCGCGCTTAAAATGCTCGAAATAGACGAGCTGGGGCTGGACGCGATAGACATAAAGCTTTTAACCTCTATGGCGGAAAAATTCAAAGGCGGACCGTGCGGACTCGATACCGTCGCGGCGACAATAAACGAGGACGCGGGAACTATCGAAGATGTTTACGAGCCGTATCTTTTACAACTCGGCTTTATAGCGAGAACGCCGCGGGGCAGAGTGCTTTTATCCCGCGGGTACGAACACATAGGCAAAAAACCGCCGCAGAGCGCGGAACAATATTCTTTATTCGACATACAAAATGAAAACGAGTGATTTTGATTATTATTTACCCGAGGAGCTGATAGCGCAGACTCCCGCAGAGCCGAGGGATTCTTCGCGGCTACTCGTGTACGACAGAAAGACGAAGGAAACTTTTCACAGGCATTTTTACGACCTTCCCGAATTTCTGAAAGAGGGCGATTTGCTCGTCAGAAACAACACGAAGGTTCTGCCCGCAAGGCTGTTCGGCTATACCGAGCACGGCGGCAAGGTGGAAATACTGCTTCTCAAACGCTATAACCTTACCGACTGGGAGGTTCTGGTAAAGCCGGGCAAAAAGGCGAAGCCGGGCGTACGCCTCGTCATAAACGAAGAGCTTTCGGTGGAAATTCTGGAAAACGTGGAAGAGATAGGCGGCAGAAAGGTGCGGTTTAATTTCGACGGCGTGTTCGAGGATATAATTTCGCGCGTCGGCGAGATGCCGCTTCCGCCGTATATAACGGAAAAGCTTAAAGACGGCACGCGGTATCAGACGGTTTACGCAAAGGAAAACGGCTCGGCGGCAGCGCCCACCGCGGGACTGCATTTTACCAACAGACTTTTGGACGAGCTTTCCGCAAAGGGCGTGGAGATAGCGGACGTTCTTCTTCACGTCGGACTCGGCACTTTCCGTCCCGTCAAGGCGGAGGACGTGACCGAACACCATATGCACTCCGAATATTACGAAATAAGCGAAGAGGCGGCGGAAAAAATCAACCGCGCGAAACGCGAAGGGCGGCGGGTGGTCGCCGTCGGCACGACCTGCGTGAGAACCTTGGAATCGGCGGCGGACGAGAACGGATTCGTTAAGCCCGTCAAGGCGAATACGAGTATTTTTATTTATCCGCCTTATAAGTTCAAGTGCGTGGACGCGCTTATAACGAATTTTCACTTGCCCAAGTCAACGCTTTTAATGTTGGTATCCGCATTTTCTTCCCGAGAAGAAATGCTTTCTCTATACGAGACGGCGGTAAAGGAGAAGTACAGGTTCTTTTCCTTCGGCGACGCTACTTTGCTTTTATAACGCATCGAAATACTGCGTTACGCTGCGGCAACCCTCGGTCATTTACGATTTGGTAAACTCTCTCGGGTATATCCTCGCGTGCCTTGTCTTTCTCGGTTCTAAAAGCAAATTTAAAGCATTGTTTGTCGCATCTCTGCGTCAGGCTTGCGTTTTTGCTTGGTCATTTACCGCATTGTAAACTCCCTTCGCAAAAGCCGCGCCTTTCTTGACCTGCTTGCTTCTGAAAAGAGCTGCTTTGCTTTTATAACGCATCGTTATGCTTCGTTTCTGCTTCGGCGGGAGCAAGCCCCCGCCCTACGGTACATACAGTTTGTAACTGTATAAAACATTTTAGCGTATAGTAAATTGTGTCATTCTGAGACGGGCATACAAAGACAATCCCGCGAAGAATCTAAAAAGTTACTTTCGTGTAGAGATTCTTCGTAAGAGTGGGCAAGAAGCAGGTCTCAGAATGACAGAACTACTTTTAGTTCGCAGATTCTTCGTAAGCCCGTCAGGGCAGATAGGATCAGAATGACAATAGGGGATTGCATTAAAAAGCTTTTATTATAATCGGCGCGAAATATTTATAAAATCATTCATTATTCACTGAAACATTATGGAAAAATTTTACTACGAAACCATTAAACAAGATCCGAAAACCGGCGCGAGAGCGGGCGTTCTTCATACCCCTCACGGCGATATAGAAACCCCGACCTTTATGCCCGTCGGCACGCAAGCCACCGTAAAGGGCGTTATGCCGCGTGACCTTAAAGAAGCCAAAACGCAGATTATCCTTGCTAACACTTATCATCTGCACATACGTCCCGGTGACGAAACCGTTAAAAAGGCGGGCGGGCTTCATAAATTTATGGCGTGGGACAGACCTATTCTCACCGACAGCGGCGGGTTTCAGGTTTTTTCTCTCGCCAAGCTCAATAAAATAAAGGACGAAGGGGTATACTTCAATTCCCACGTTGACGGCAGGCTGCATTTCTTCTCGCCCGAAAAGGCTATGGAAATTGAAAACAACCTCGGCGCGGATATAATTATGGCGTTCGACCAGTGTTCTCCGTTCGGCGCGACCTACGACGAATCCAAAAAGGCTTTGGACAGAACCCTGAAATGGCTCGACCGCTGTTACGCGTACCACAAAAATCCCGAACAGGCGTTGTTCCCCATAATTCAGGGCAATATGTTCAAGGATTTGAGAATAGAAAGCGCGAAAGCCGTGCTTCCGTACGTTAAATACGGCGTGGCGGTAGGCGGGCTTTCCGTCGGCGAGCCGAAGCCGCTTATGTACGAAATGATGGACGAGCTTTATCCTTATTATCCCACCCACGTTCCGCGCTACCTTATGGGCGTGGGCAGCCCCGATTGCCTTATAGAAGGCGTGCGGCGCGGAATAGATATGTTCGACTGCGTGCTTGCAACCCGCGTCGGCAGAAACGGCACCGCGCTCACTTCAAACGGCAAGGTAGTCGTGAGAAACGGCATTTATAAAGAAGATTTTTCCGCGCTCGATCCCGAATGCGATTGTTACGCGTGCAAAAACTATACGAAAGCGTATCTCCGTCACCTTATAAACGTCGGCGAAATGATGGGCGGAATGATGTTGAGCCTTCATAACATAACATACCTCAACAAGCTGATGCGCGAGATAAGAAACGCCATTTTAGAAGGCTCTTTCACCGAATACGCGGAGGACTTTTATAAGCGCACGGGCGATACCTATCCGAGGTTTTAAGTATCGAAGGTTTTAATGGCGAAAATCGACAAAATACAGGCGAAAATTCGCGCCGCCGAAGAGCGCAGACGATAAAGCCCGCGCGGAAGCAGAATTTTAAGCCGAAAAACGCTTGCTAATTTTTGTAAAATACTTTACAATAGACTAAACGAAAAATAAAAAACCACGAAGCGATTCGTAAAAAGGAGTTAAAAATGTTATTCAATTTGTTTTTGGCGGCGGAAAGCGCAGGCTCTTCGACCGGCAGCACTACCGGCACAGAGCAGCAGAGCAGCCCGCTTATGACCGTCATTCTCATTCTTCTCGTCGTTGCGGTTATCGGACTTTTCATCTGGCAGTCGATTTCCAGCAAAAAGAAACAGAAGGAAGCGCAGGAACGCGTAAACAAGCTTAAAAAAGGCGACAGAGTTAAGACGATAGGCGGCGTGTGCGGCTTCGTTCACGAAATAAACGACGCGGAAAATACCTTTGTTCTCGAAACCGGTTCGGGCGACGCTAAATCCTACGTTAAGTTCGACAAGGCGGCTATTTATCAGACCGCTCCCGCAGAGGGCTATGCAAACGCCCCCGCAAACGCAGAACCCGAAACGAAGGAAGAGGTAAAGACCGAAGCGAAAGCGGAGGCTAAACCCGTTGAGGACGTTGCGGAAGAAGTTCCCGCATCCGAAAACGCGGCGGCGGAAGAAAAAGCGGAAGAAATTTCCGACAAAGAGTAAGCTCTTTTAAGGCGGCATAAGGCGACCTAAGGCGACTTTTCCGAACGAAAGCGGTATAAAAACAGTATAAAAGCGGCTTGCAAAAGCACGGAAACGCGTTCGTGCGTTCGCGGGTACGAAAATACGGCGGACGCGGCGGCGGAATACGGCGCGGATAAGAAACGGCGAATATCGCCGAAAGCAAACGCCATACGAAAAGCCTTATAAAACGGAATAAAAAGAAAAACCCTCGCATATCTATAAAAACGTAGACGTGCGGGGGTGTTTTTTATGAAAGAAAGAACTAAAAACGGGTTTATTCCCGAGGTTTTGCGCGGAGCGGCGACGGCTTATTTATGCACTCTCGCGCTCGTGCTTATATTTGCGCTCGTGTTAAAGGCGGCGACGATTTCCTCGCTCGCGGTAAAGGTCGTAAATCAATTCATAAAGGCGATTTCGTTGTTCGTGGGGTGCTTCTTCTCCTTTTCGGGCGATAAAGGACTTTTTAAGGGCGCGCTTACGGGCGTTTTATGGGCGGCGGTCGTGTACGCCACCTTCGCTATTTTAGGCGGCGGAAGCTTTACCGCGCTCGCGGTTGTTCTCGATTTCGTTTTTGCGGCGATAGTCGGCGGGTTATCGGGCATAGTCGCGGTAAACGCGAGAAGATAACGCGAGAAGATAAAAGGAAAGAATACGAATAACGCCCATAAAAGCGTCGTTCATAAAATATCGCTCATAAAAGTAATACGCTTATAAATATTGCACATATAAACGTTGCGCATAAAAATAGTACATAAAAATATTTGTATATAAATCTATACGGGGTATCGGGCATAAAAAACGCCGCGGGCAAAGAGGAAATCTTTGCCCGCGGCGCGTATTTTTATTTAATCGGTTTTACGGAGTAACTCTGTTTATGTCTCTCGGGAACATAGTCGCTTCGCGAACGTTCTTAAAGCCTAAAAGGTGCATTGTCAGACGTTCGAGTCCGAGTCCCAGACCGCCGTGCGGGGGTGCGCCGTATTTGTGGAGCATAAGGTAGGTCTCGAAGTCCTCGGGATTAACGCCGCAGCGTTTCATCTTTTCCACCTGCTCGTTATAATCGTGAACTCTCTGTCCGCCCGAAGTGATTTCCAACCCTCTGAACAAGAGGTCGAAGGAAAGGGTATATTCGGGATCTTCGGGATCGTCCATCGTGTAGAACGGGCGTTTTTTGGAGGGGTAGTGGGTTACGAACAAAAAGTCGCTGCCGAGTTCCTTTTTCGCGTATTTGCCGAGAAGGCTTTCCTCTTCGGGATCGAAGTCCTTCATATCGGTGGGCTTATACTTGAATTTATCAATAATAAGCTGTTTCGCGTCCGCAAACTTTATCGTAGGAATTTCGGTGATTTCGGGAATATCCGCGTGGAGAATTTCCACCTCTTTCGCGTAATCGGTTTTGAGCAGCTCCATAATGTATTTGAGCGCGCCCGTTTCCATATTCATAATATCCTCGAAGCCGTTTATAAAGCCCATTTCAAAGTCCATCGAGGTGTATTCGTTAAGGTGACGTGAGGTGTCGTGATGTTCGGCGCGGAACACAGGTCCTATCTCGAAAACTCTGCCGTACACGCCGACGAGCGCCTGTTTATAAAGCTGGGGGCTTTGAGCAAGGTATACCTGCTTGCCGAAATAATCGAGCTTAAATACGTTCGTGCCGCCTTCCGCGCCCGCGTAGTTAATCTTGGGCGAACGGATTTCGGTGAATCCGTTTTTCATAAGGAATTCGCGGAAGCCGCGCGCGATGCCTTCCTGCAATTTGAAAATAGCGCGCTGATAGGGGTTGCGGAGCGATACGGGGCGATAGTCCAAAATAGTGTTTAAAAGCACGCCGTCGAGCGTTTTTTTGTTGATTACGATAGGAAGTCCTTCCGCGGGGAGCGAAAGAATTTTTATATCGTGAATCTGCATCTCGAATCTTTCGTTGCCCTTCGCGTCGGTGCTTTTCACTATTTTTCCGAAAACCTTTACGCAAGCCTCTTCGCAAAGTCTTTCGTCAAGGCGATAATCGGAAAATTCGGGCGCGTAAACGCACTGAATAAGATCCTCGGGGGTGCGGATGATAACGAACGCGAAGCCCGTCATCTCGCGGATACGGTGAACGTAGCCGCTTATGGAAACTATTTCGTTCTCGTGCGCTTTGAAATCGGCGTATTTCACGTCCGTTTCCTTAACGCAACCGTTTAT
>CAVBZJ010000016.1:0-6941 GCA_963599785.1 Anaerovoracaceae bacterium | reverse complement strand
CCGTTTATTTTTTCCATTTTTAACGTTTCTCCTTAAAAATATCTTTGTAATAACGGAAATATTTTAGCACTTATCGCTTTCGTTTAGCAAGCGTTTCAGTAAAAAATCGCGCGGCGGGCGAAAATTTTCTCTTTAAAATATGAACAAAAACCCGAAATCTGTTGTCAATCGGAGCGCGTATATGGTAAAATAATTCGGCAGGCGTTTTAGGTTCGCGGCGGGTTTTCTTCGCGGGCGTAAGCGACGAAAAAGGAGAATTTAATTATGAAAATAGCCGTTTCGGTAGAATCTACCAACGATTTGAGCAAGGAGCTTCTGGAAAAATACGATATTAAGGTTATTCCTTATACCATAACTCTGGGGGATATGACCTTTAAAGACGGCGAACATACCACCGCGGAAATGTTCGAATACGTCGATAAATTCGGCACTCTCCCCAAAACCACCGCTTTGAACGAGTACGAATACACCGAATTTTTTAAGGGTATGCTCCAAAGCTACGACGCGGTCGTGCATATCTGCCTTTCGAGCGGGATAACCTCTTCCTGCGGGAACGCCGAGCGCGCGGCTAAAAACGTCGAAAACGCTTACGTCGTGGACAGCAAAAGCCTTTCCACGGGTATAGGACTTCTCGCGATTTATGCGAGAGAGCTTGCGGATGAGGGACTTTCCGCCGCGGAAATAGCGGAAAAAGTGCAGGCGCGCGCGGAAAAATTGCAGGTAAGCTTCGTTCTCGAACGCCTCGACTACCTTTATAAGGGCGGAAGATGTTCGAGCCTTCAACTGCTCGGCGCGAACCTTTTGAAAATTCGTCCGCGTATAATTCTCAAAGACGGCAAAATGATTTCGGATAAGAAATTCCGCGGCAGTATGGGCGGCGTCGTCGCGAAATATTGTGCGGAAACGCTCAAAGATTTTAGTACCCCCGACCTTAAAAGGGTGTTCATAACCTACACGACCGCCACGCCCGAAATGGTTGACGCGGCGAAAAAAGCCTGCGAGGGCGCGGGATTTAAGGAGATTTTGGAAACGCGCGCGGGCGGCACGATAGCGAGCCATTGCGGTGCGAATACCTTGGGCATTCTCTATTTCAACGACGGAGAAAATAAAAATTAAAAAATCGCGGATTTTCTCGTAAAACGCGCGTAAAATCGTTGACAAAACCGCGTAAATCGTGTATTATATTAAGGCTTAAAGCAGAAGAGACCCTTCTCGCCGACGGTAGAAATCGTTCGGCTCGATACCTTGAAACGCGAGTATTATTGCGGGTAAAGTAGTTTTTCGTCGGGTGCTTTTTTGCTGAAAGCACCCGTTCTTTTTGCGCTTTTACCGCGCGGAAAAAGGAAAATTTATAAAGAGGTGTACTACTATTAAAAGGGAACATCAGACGAACGGAGAAATCCGCGACAGAGAAGTGCGTCTTATAGGCGAAAACGGCGAACAGCTGGGCATAGTTTCTTCGAGAGAAGCTTTAAGCCTCGCGGAGGACAAGGGGCTTGACCTCGTGAAAATTTCGCCTAACGCCAACCCGCCCGTATGCAAGATTATGAATTACGGGAAATACCTTTTTGAAATCGCCAAAAAGGCGAAGGAAGCCAAGAAAAATCAGAAGGTCGTGGAAATCAAGGAAATCTGGCTTTCTATGACCATCGACGTCGGCGACCTTAACGTCAAGGCGAAGCAGGCGCAGAAGTTTTTGAAGGGCGGAGACAAGGTTAAGGTCTCCATAAGAATGCGCGGCAGACAGATGGCGCATCAGGAACTCGGCGTAGACGTTATGAAAAGGTTCTACGAGATAGTAAAGGACTGCGGCACGATAGAAAAGCAACCGCTTACGGAAGGCAGAAACATCTGGATGATGCTCGCCCCCCTCAAAGCGTAACTTACTTAAAAAAATTCAACGGAGGGTAATAATATGCCTAAAATGAAAACCAAAAGCGCGGCGAAAAAGAGATTCAAAGTAACCGCCACCGGCAAGATTAAAAGAGCTTGCTCGGGTAAAAATCACATTCTTACCAAGAAAGACAGAAAGAGAAAGAACAATCTTTGCGCGGGTGCGTACGTCGACGATACGCAGGCAAAGACCGTTAAGACGCTCATCTACAATAAATAAGGTCAAGAGGAGAACAGAATATGCGTATTAAAAGAGGAGTAAACGCCGTTAAAAAGCGTAGAAAAATATTAAAACTCGCCAAAGGTTACTTCGGAGGCAGAAGCAAGAGATACAGAGTGGCAAGAGAAGCCGTTATGAAGGCGCAGATGTATTCTTACGTCGGCAGAAAGGCTAAAAAACGCGATTTCAGGTCCCTTTGGATCACCCGTATCAACGCGGCTGCCCGTATCAACGGTCTTTCTTACAGCAAGCTTATGTTCGGTCTTAAAAACGCCGGCATAGACCTCAACAGAAAGGTTCTTGCGGAAATCGCCGTTTCCGACGCGCCCGCTTTCGCGACTCTCTGCGAAAAGGCGAAGGCTAACTTAAACAAATAATCAAAGAAAAAGCCTACCTTTCGTAGGCTTTCTTTCGGTAAAATGATAACTTCGAGAAACAACGCGCTTATAAAAAGCGTTCGCGCGTTAGACCGCAAAAAGGAACGCGACGAATCGGGGCTTTTTATCGCCGAAGGGCTTAAATCCGTTTCGGAGGCGATTATCACGGGGCAGAGATTTTTTGCCCTGATCTTAACCGAAAACGGCGAAAAGCTTCTTTCTTCGCTTTACGGTGCCGTGCCGAACGGTATTCGGCGGGAAGTCGTTTCGGAGGACGTTTTTAAGAGCGTCAGCGGGGAAAGCTCTCCGCAGGGCGTGCTTGCGGTGCTGTATAAGCCCGAAACGGTTCTTCGCGAGCCGAAGGGGAACTGCCTGTTTTTAGACGGCGTTTCCGATCCCGCGAACGTCGGCGCGATTATAAGAACGGCGGCGGCGACGGGGTTTACGGACGTGTATATTGCGGACGGGGCGGACGCGTATTCTCCGAAGGCGGTGCGCGCTTCCATGAGCGGGATTTTCCGCGTGAACGTTTTCGCGGGGAAAAGAGAAGAGCTTTGCGAAAAAATAAAGCTTCCCTTTTACGCGGCGGATATGGGCGGCGAAAACCCGTTCGGGTTAAAAGCGGCAAAGAGGTTCTGCCTTATCGTCGGCAACGAAGCGCACGGCGTTTCCGAATTTATGAAATCAAAGACGAGCGTTACGCTCGGGCTTCCTATGCAGAACGGTATGGAAAGCCTTAACGCGGCGGTCGCGGCGGGCGTGCTTATGTACGCTTTAACTAACAGCAAAATATAGGAGAAAAAACTATGTCAGGTCATAGCCACGCGGCGAACATCGCCGTTAAAAAAGCAAAACAGGACGCGGTAAGAGGCAAAATATTCACCAAAGTCGGCAGAGAAATCGCCGTCGCGGCAAAAAATAACCCCGATCCCACCACCAACAGCAAGCTTGCGGACGCTATCGCCAAGGCGAAAGCGGCGAATATGCCTAACGACAACATCAAGCGTTGCATCGCGAAGGCGGCGGGCGAACTCGCGGGGGATAACTTTGAAGAGCTTACCTACGAGGGATACGGACCTGCGGGCAGCGCGGTTATAATCAAAGCCCTTACGGATAACAAAAACCGTACCGTAGATTTCGTGAGAACGGCGATGAGAAAACACGGCGGCTCGCTCGGAAACGCGGGTTGCGTGTCCTTTACCTTTACGAATATGGGTATAATCATAGTCGAAAGAACTCCCGACCTTACCGAAGACACCGTTATGGAATACGCTTTGGACGCGGGCGCGGACGACGTTATTTCGGAGGACGACGCTTTCGAGGTGCATACTTCGGTCGCGAATTTCTCGTCCGTAAGAAAGTATCTCGAAGATAAGGGACTCAACTTCTTTGAGGCGCAGGTAGAAATGGTTCCGTCCAACAAAATCACTTTGGAAGGCGACGACCTTAACAAATTCCAAAGACTTCTGGACGCGCTCGAAGATTTGGACGACGTTCAGGACGTTTACCACAACGTAGACCTTCCCGAAGAAGAGGAAGAGGAGTAATTTCGTAATTCGCGGGTGCGAAAATTTATTCGGGCATACTCTCGGATATGTTCGGGCTTTCGTGTGCAAGCGCGTTAAGCGCGTTTTTGCGGCAAAACCGACCTTTTTTCGGACGAAAAGCGCAAAACTCTTTAATTACGGGCGGCGCGACGTGGTAGCGGCGCAAAATTCCGAAACGGATTCGTGGTTTTGTTTTGCCGAAGCTGCCGACGCGGCTACGGAAGACGGAAAGGAAAATTTGCGCGAAAATTTTTATAAACGGAAGAATAAAATCGCCTTGACTGCCTATACTTATCGTATCGGCGGTAAGGTGATTTTTCTTTAATGAGAATTATTCCGGAAAATACCGATAAATTACTGCCGTTTCAATATCCCTCCCAATAGCTTACGGCAGTAAAACCCGCCGCGGGCTTGCGGCGGGAAGAGGGGCGCGGCGAAAAGAATTTTCGCCGCGCCCCGCGTTTTATTACGGAACGGAAAAGTTTATTATTTTGTTTTTATCCGCGCAGTTAAGCGTTTTATAAAAAGGTTTTTAATTTAGTAATTCGCGGTTGAGCGTTTTACAGAACGATTGTTTAATTTAGAATTTCTGCGAGAAAAACGCAGTTTTTCCGCGCGACGAGGCATACAGTTAGTAACTGTGTGCGTTTGTAGGGCGGGGGCTTGCTCCCGCCGTATTTTGTTGAACAATAAAAAGAAACATACGGTCAACCTGTTGTTTGCCCCTTAAAGAATAAGGGGCAAAGTTGGTTTGAAGTATACACGATAAGTAACGAGGGGTTATTGAGGAGTTTTCATATTAGGGAGAGCGGGAGAGGGGAAGAACGGATACTTCTCCGCTATCGCTACGAAGCACTGCGTGCAGGAAAACAGTTCTTCCCCTCTCGCAAAAGAAAAAAGAGAAGTAAGTTCTGTCATTCTGAGATGGGCTTACAAAGACACTCCCGCGAAGAATCTCAAAAGTTAGTTTCGTGTAGAGATTCTTCGCAAGCAGGAGCAAGAGGCAAGGCTCAGAATGACAGACCTGCTTTTAGTTCACAGATTCTTCGTAAGTCCGTTAAGAAAGAACGACACTTCTTTGCTATGCTACGAAGCACTATGCCCGTCAAAGACAGCAGGGCAAAGGCGTGCAGAATGACAGAACCTATTTTCACACGGGAGAATAAATGCACGGCGGGAGCAAGCCCCCGCCCTACGGGGTTGTACAATAATTATGACTGTATACAGTTTGTAACTGTATAAGAAGAAATGCGCGGTCAATTTTTCGCCTGCCCGTTCAAGCTTGCAACGCAAAGGTGCATAAAAAGACGTTCGCGGGACTTTCGGTAAAGATTTTCCCCCGTCCTTTTAAACAAACGATAAATTTTTTCTTTTTTTGTAAAAAATTTTTCATAACGCTCCGTTTTTTAAGGTTAATTTAAGTTTAGCGGGTTAAAATAAAAACGTAAAAAGAAAAGAGGCATACAAAAGGGGTATGAAAAAATTTCTTAAATCCTGCGCGTTGTTCGCGGTGGTATTTGCAATAGCGTTATGCGCCGTAGGCTGTACTTCGTTCATTCGTCAGCCCGAAATAAACGGCGGCGAAAACGGCACGACCGCGGTTAAAACCGTAGTGTTCAATTCGGACAACAGCAACGGAGAAGGCAAGGAGCTTTCTCTTAAAGAAGCTTACGCGGCGGTCGCGAGAACGGCTGTCGCCATCAAGGTTAAAACCTCCTCGGGAACGAGCGCGGGTAGCGGCGTTATCGTCGATATGTCTTACGAAGAAAACGCGGACGAGAGCGCGGCGTATATCGTTACCTGCCATCACGTTATCAGCTCCAAAGGCGATATAACCGTTTATCTTCCCGACGAAGACGTGATTTACGAAAACGACGACTACACCTTTACCGGCACTATTGGCGAGGAAAGCGGCGCGATAACCCTTATCGGCGGCGACCAGTCTTCCGACGTGGCGGTACTGAAATTAAACCTCGATAAAGCGGCGGTTTCGGGCAACAAGCTTTCCGCGGACAAAATAGTAAAGGCGAAAGTACCTTCCGCGAGCTACAAGCTTTCGGTTATGGACGAAGTGTTCGCGATAGGCAACCCCACGGGCGTGCTTCCCGGAACGGCTTCCGTCGGATATATAAGCTACCTTAAACGCAGCGTAAACGTAGACGGCGTGGGCGAAATGCAGCTTTTGCAGATAGACGTTTCCACAAACCACGGCAACTCGGGCGGCGGACTTTATAATCTTTACGGCGAGCTTATCGGCATCACTAACGCCGGCAACACCGATTACGACCAGATAAACTTCGCCATTCCTTATAAAAGCTCGGACGACGTCGAAAAAGATTGCGGCTTTGTGAAAAGCGCGAGCGAGCTTCTCGGCACTTATACCGGCGATAACTACGGTTTCATTGCGGGGAATAAAGAAAAATTCGGCTTCACCGCGGTGCAGAGTACCGATACGACGGGCGAGAGCTACGTTTATATCGGCGCGATAACGAGCGGCAGTCAGGCGGACAAAATGGGTATTAAGGTAAACGACGTTATCGTTAAGCTTAAAACCGAAGCCGGCGGCGAAAAAACCGTTTCCACCGTTGCGGAAGTTACCGAAGTTATGCAAAGTCTTAAAATCGGCGACAGCGTGACCTTGACCGTTTCCAGAGTGAGTGGGTACAGAGCGTATACCAAAACGGTCGCGCTCGTGGCAACGCAGTTCCGCTTCTGCAATACGGGCAGATAAATAATACAAGCAGATAAAATTGATTATACGGCGGCAGTCGAAGGTTAAAAATCTCTGTCGACAAAAGGCGACCGCAACGAACGGTGACAGCCGAAATCGCGCCGTAAAACAATAAATAATAATTTTATTAAGCTCATAAACCTCCTTCTATAAATTAGATAAAACCGAGCCGC
>CAVBZJ010000015.1:13178-23237 GCA_963599785.1 Anaerovoracaceae bacterium | reverse complement strand
GATATACGGTGTGATCATGGCGGGGGGCGGCGGCACGAGATTCTGGCCGCTTTCCACGAAAGCCCGTCCGAAACAGCTTCTTTCTTTAAGCGGCAAAGAAGCGATGATAAACGAGACCGCGGACAGAATTTTTAAGGTTGCGGACAAGGAAAACGTGTTTGCCGTGACGAGCGTTCTGCAAGCGGACGAGCTTATCAAAATCGCGAAAGGCAGAATAAAAGCGGAAAACGTGCTTAAAGAGCCTTCCGCAAGGAACACCGCGGCGTGCATAGGCTACGCGGCGGCGTATATCTTAAAAAAATTCGGCGACGGCGTTATGATAGTAACCCCTTCGGACGCGTTCGTAAAGGACGAAGAGGAATACGCGCGGGTTTTAAGGCTCGCCGTTTCCGCCGCGGAAAAGGGCGGAATAGTCACCGTCGGCATAACTCCGACCTTCCCCGCGACGGGCTACGGATACATTCGTTTTTCGGCGGGCGAAGGGGAAGTGAAAAAGGTTGAACGCTTTGTGGAAAAGCCTTCTCTCGAAAAAGCGGAGGAGTATTTAAAAAGCGGGAAATACGTTTGGAACAGCGGCGTGTTCGTGTTCCGCGCGAGCGTGATAGAAGAAGAGCTAAAAAAGCATCTTCCCGAGGTTTACGCCCCGATAGAAGAGATTAAAAACGCCGTCGGCACGCCCGAAGAGGAAGAGGTTTTAAACAGAATTTATCCGCAGATTCCTTCCGTGTCCATAGACTACGGAGTGATGGAAAAAACGGATTCCATAAGCGTGATACCCGCTTCGTTCGGCTGGAACGACGTGGGTAGCTTCGATATGCTGAAAGTCTTTCACGCGCAGGACGAGAACGGAAATATCTCGGTCGGAGACAACGTTATCATAGACAGTAAGGAAACCACCGTTTATTCTACGGGGAGAACCGTCGCGGTACTCGGCGCGGATAACCTCGTGGTGGTGGAAACGCCTTCCGCAGTTCTCGTTATAAATAAGTCGAGAGTGCAGGAAGTGAAGAGAATAACCGACGAGCTGAAAGCGCGCGGGAAAGAAGAGCTTTTATGAACGATTACAGAAAAGAATACGAGCGTTGGCTTTTGTCGGACTTTACGGACGAAGCGACGAAAGCGGAGCTTAAAGCGATAAAAGACGAAAAAGAAATCGAGGACAGATTTTATAAATCTCTCGCGTTCGGAACGGGCGGGCTTCGCGGCGTTATGGGCGCGGGAACTAACCGTATGAACGCTTATACGGTGGGCAAAGCTTCGCAGGGGCTTGCCGATTTTCTCGTTAAAACTGTGAACGAGCCTTCCGCGGTCATAGCTTACGACAGCAGAAACCGTTCGGAGGAATTCGCACGGCTTACGGCGACGGTTTTCGCCGCGAACGGCGTTAAAACCTATCTGTTTTCCTCTCTCCGTCCGACGCCCGAGCTTTCTTTTGCGGTTAGATACCTGAAAGCTTCCGCGGGCGTGGTGATAACGGCGAGCCACAATCCGCCCGAATATAACGGATATAAGGTGTATTTTTCGGACGGCGGGCAGATAGTTCCGCCATACGACAAGCTTATTATAGACAGCGTGAACGCCGTTCCCGATTTTCCTTCGGTGAAGAAAACCGATTTTTCGGAAGCCTTGAAAAGCGGCGCGATAACGCTTATCGATAAAGACGTAGACGACGCGTTCATCGGCGCGATAAAAAGGCTTACCCTTTCCGAAGACGCACTTAAATCGGAAGCGGGCAAAATCAAAATAGTATATACCCCGTTATGCGGGGCGGGGCGCGTTCCCGTGCTTCGCGTGCTTAAAGAACTCGGGTTTACAAACGTTTACGTCGTTAAAGAGCAGGAAGAGCCGAACGGTGATTTCCCGACGCTTAAATACCCGAACCCCGAAGATCCCGCGGCGTTTACTTTGGCGTTAAAGCTCGCGAAAGAGAAGAACGCGGATATAATTCTCGCGACCGATCCCGATTCGGACAGACTCGGCGTGTATTTCAGAAAGGAAAACGGCGAATATCTGCCGCTTACCGGCAACGCGAGCGGAACGTTCATTCTCGAATATATTCTGGCGAGAAAGAAGGAAAAAGGACTGCTCCCCGAAAATCCGAAGGACGCGGCGGTCGTTACCACGATAGTTTCCACCGATATGGCGAAAGCCGTCTGCGAAAACTACGGCGTAACGCTTACGGAGGTTCTGACGGGCTTTAAGTACATAGGCGAAAAAATAAAGTCTTTCGAGGACGCGAAGCGCGAAAACGGCGGCAGGCTTTCCGCGCAGGCGGGGGCTTACGAATATATTTTCGGGTTCGAGGAGAGCTACGGCTCGCTCGTCGGCGACTACGCGCGCGATAAGGACGCGGTGGGCGCGGCGGCGACATTATGCGAGGCGGCGGCTTATTATAAAAGTCAAGGCAAATCGCTTTCTTCCGCGCTCGAAGAGCTTTACGAAAAATACGGCTATTATCGCGAGGGCTTGCATACCGAAACGCTTAAAGGCGCGGACGGCGCGAAACGCATAAAAGAACTTATGAAAGAGCTTCGCGAAAACCCGAAAAAAAGCTTCGGCGGCGCGAAAATTCTTAAAATCCGCGATTACGCTACGGGCGTTATTACCGATACCGCGACGGGAAAAACGGAGAAAACGGACCTTCCCGCAAGCGACGTTTTATATTACGAATTGGAAGGCGGTTGGTGCTGCGCCCGCCCCTCGGGTACGGAACCCAAAATCAAATTCTATTACGGCGTGAAAGCGGATTCCGAAAAAGAAGCCGATAAAAAGCTGGAAGCTATAAAAAACGACCTTCTGGCGGCGGTAAACGCTTAAAAACGCAAAAAAATTAAAAAGCGCAAACGCGCGAAACGATTGTAAAAAGGGATAGAAAACAAAAAAACGGTAGGAAAGAATTAAAATTAAAAGATGAAGTGCCTTATTCTTGCGGGTGGCAGCGGCGACAGACTGTGGCCGTTATCGAGGAGAAACTACCCCAAACAATTTATGGAAATCCGTAAAGGAAGATCTATGTTCCAAGAAGCGATTCTTCGGAACATACCTTTCTGCGACGAATTTATCATAATCGCGAATAAGCGGCACGAAAGCGTCGTCAAAGCGCAGATGCAGGACTTTCAGGACCTTAAATATTCTATCCTTATGGAGGAATCGCCGCTCAAAACCGCGCCTTCCATAATCACCCTCGCGCTTAACTTCGACGGGAACGAAGAATTTCTGGTCGTTTCCACGGACAACATTATAGACGGCGAATACAATAACTGCATAACTCACCTTAAAGAGGTCATAAAAAAGGACAAAATCGGCGTGGTGGCGATTGCTCCTAAATCGAGACAATCGGGCAACCATTATTTCGAGTGTTCGGGCGGAAGAATTCGCTATACCTCGGTGTGGGGCAAAAACTGCGTGGTGGACTGCGGCGTTCTGGGGGCGAAGGTTTCGGTAATACTTAAAAACGTAGATCCCTCTTTTATGGAAAGCTGCAAAAAAATCCGCATTTCCGAAAATATTTTCGTAGAGGACGGGGAATACGTCAGTCACGTCGGAATGGCGGACGTTATGAAAACGGATAAATACGAACTCGTTACCGCAAAAATATCCTGTCAGAGAATAACCGACATCAATTCTTATTACAGTTACGCCGGCGTGCAGGAAGAAAAGCCCGCTAACAGTATCCGATATAATTGCAGAGACGTCAGCATAATCAATACGGCGGCGGACAGGCTCGTCGTGGCGAACGACGTCAGAAATCTGCTCATCGCAAACACAAAAGACGCAGTTTTTATCACGAGAAGAGACAGCCGTACGGGCATTAAAGAGATAACTAAAACCTATTATCAGGATAAGCGCAAATATTTCGACGATTATCCCGTCTATTATCAGGACTGGGGCGTGGAAGAAACGATCAGCTCTGACGCGGAATACAAGGTCGTTAAAATAACGATTTATCCTAAATGCGAGCTGAAAGATACGGTGGACGGGCTTTCCTTTACCAACTTTTTCGTGCTTGACGGAACGGTGGAGGCTTCCTCTCTCAAAGAAAAAGAGGCGAAAAGCCTTAAAGCGAACGAAAGCATATCGTTTAAGAGCGGCGCGACCTATTCGGTGGTGAACGTCGGCAAAAAATCGGTTACGCTTATCAAAACCGAAAACCGCAAAAGCCGTATCGCAAAGTCTTCCGAAAAAACCGAGGACAGCTGTTTTGTCAAGTTGAAGCCCGAATTCAAAGACTACATCTGGGGCGGAGACAAGATACGCGAATTCCTCGGCAAAAACGTCGGAAAACACGACATAGTTGCCGAAAGCTGGGAGCTTTCCGCGCATAACGCGGGGCAATCGAGAATCGCGAGCGGCAGATATAAAGGACTTAAATTCGGCGAATACATAGAGCTTATCGGCAAAGACAATCTCGGGTGGAAGGCGCAGGACTACGAGCGTTTTCCGCTGCTTATAAAGTTTATCGACGCGAAAGAAAATCTTTCCGTACAGGTGCATCCCGACGACGAATACGCCTTCCCGAACGAGGGCGACTACGGCAAGAACGAGATGTGGTACGTTATGAACGCCGATAAAGACGCCTATATTTATATGGGCTTTAACAGAGACGTGACGAAAGAGGAAATAAGAGAGCGCATAGAAAACGATACTATTTTGGAAGTTCTGAATAAAATCCCCGTAAAAAAGGGCGAAACGTATTTCCTTAAAGCGCGCACGGTACACGCGATAGGCGCGGGCTGTCTTATATGCGAAATTCAGCAGTCCTCCAACGTGACGTACAGATTATACGACTACGGCAGAAAGGATTACCGCGGCAAACCGCGCGAACTTCATATAGATAAAGCCTTGGAAGTGCTGGACACCAAAAAATCGAAGGGCGATTTCAAGGCAACGTACAGCGTTCTGGAATTCCCCGGTTATACGAAGCAGCTTTTAGGGCAATGCAAATACTTCGTTTCCACTATGTACAACATAGAAGGCGAGCTTTCGCTTGCCGCGCTCGGCGCGTCCTTCCGCGCGATAGTGGTGATAGAGGGCAGCGGAAAGATAGGGAACGGTCACGTTTCTTACAGCACTAATATAGGCGACACTTGGTTTTTCGGGAGCAAGGAACTCGTAAACGTTAAAGGCAAGCTGAAAGTCATCGTCGCAAGTATTTAAAGTCAGAGTCGCGGGCATTAAAAAAGAAACGAAATGCGGGCGTTTCGTTTCTTTCGTTTTTACGGGTTTACCGTATACAGAGAGGTTCTTAATGAGAATTCTGCATATAAGCAATTATTACTATCCGCATATCGGTGGAATAGAACAGGTTGCGAGAGACGTTATAAATTCGCTTCCGTACGAAGAGCAAAGGCTGATTTGCTTTAATCACGACAAGGGAACGGAAACCGACCTTATAGACGGCGTACCCGTTACCCGCGTGAATTGTCAGGCGAAAATCTCTTCGCAGTCCATCGCTCTGGGGTACGGAAAGGAGCTTAAAAAGCTGATGGACGAGTTCCGCCCAGAGGTCGTGGTTTTTCATTATCCTAATCCTTTCGTCGCGCACTTTCTGCTAAAATACGCGAAGCGCGACTTTAAGCTCGTTTTGTGGTGGCATCTCGATATAGTTAAGCAAAAATTTCTTAAAAAATTTTTCCGCGGTCAGAACCTGCGGCTGCTAAAACGCGCGGACAGAATAGTCGCGACAAGCCCCAACTATATAGAGGGGAGCGAATATCTTTCCGCGTTCAGGGATAAATGCACGGTAATACCTAACTGCGTGAATACGGACAGGCTTAAAATAAACGACGAAATAAAAGCGGCGGCGGAGAAAATAAAAGCCGAAAACGCGGGAAAAACGATTTTGTTCGCGGTGGGAAGACACGTTCCGTATAAAGGTATGGAATATCTCGTAAAAGCGAGCAGGTTTTTAGACGAACGATTCAGAATTTTTATAGGCGGCAAAGGTCCGCTTACCGAAAGCCTTAAAGAGCTTGCCGCGGGCGACGAAAAAATCACGTTTACGGGCAGAATTTCGGACGAGGAGCTTCTTTCGTATATTCTCGCATGCGATATTTTCTGCTTCCCTTCGATTACCAAAAACGAAGCGTTCGGCATAGCCCTTGCGGAAGCGATGTATTTTTCTAAACCCGCCGTCACGTTTACGATTGCGGGCAGCGGCGTGAACTACGTCAACTTAAACGGCATAACGGGGCTTGAAGTCGAAAACTGCAACGCCGAGAAGCTTGCGGAAGCGATAAAGCTTCTGGCAGGCGACGACGATATGCGCGCGATTTACGGCGCGGCGGCGAGAGAAAGGGTTGTGAACAACTTCCTGTTCGAGAACTTCGCCAAGAAAATCGAAGAGCTTATTAAAGGGCTGAAAGAGGGGAATTAAAATGAAAATTGCTTTCGATTGCAGGTATTTGGGGAAATCGGGGATAGGAAGGGTGAACGCGGGAATGATCGACGCGCTCGACTTTTCCGAAAACGAATTTTACCTTATAGGTAGCGCGCAGAAGCTTGTAAAATACGAGGGAAAAGCGCATATCGTCGCAGACGAAACAGACCCTTTTTCGGCGCGCGGGCTGTTTTCCTTCGATAAAAAGCTTAACGGAATATGCGACGCGCTAATCGTGCCGAATTTTATAATTCCGTTCGGCGTAAAAATTCCCGTTTACACCGTTATGCACGACCTTATGTTTTTAGACGTGAAGGAACTGATAAAAAGCCCCGCGGATAAATTCGTCAAGAAAACGCTTTTAAAGCGCGCGGTCAAAAAATCCGCGAAAATTTTCTGCGTTTCGGAGTTTACATATAACCGTTGCCTCCGTTACTACCCGAAATACGGCGATAAATTCGGCGTGTGCAGAGAGGGATTTAAAATAAATATCGGCAAGGACTTTAAGCCTTACGAAAAGAAGGAAAAAGAACTCGTTTACGTCGGGAACGTCAAGCCGCACAAGGGGCTTAAAACGCTGGTGGAGGCTTATAAAATGCTTCCCGCGGGCGAGTATAAGCTGAAAATCATAGGCGAAAAGGACAATTTCCGCACGGGCGCGAATATAGAAGAGCTTTCTGCGGACGGCGTGATTTTTACGGGCAGACTTTCGGACGAAGCGCTTTACGACGAAGTGGCAAAATCGGAATTTCTCGTTCAGCCCTCTTTTTACGAGGGGTTCGGGATACCCCCGCTCGAAGCGTTATGCCTCGGCACGAAGCCTATCGTAAGCGATATAGAGGTATTCCGCGAGGTGTACGACGGATTCGACGTGCAGTATTTTAAGGCGGGCGACGCGAAAGATCTTGCAAGAAAGATATTAACGACCGATCCCGTGCCGAAAACCGCCCGCGAGGAGATAGAAAAGCGGTACGATTACGCCGTTATGACGGAAAAGATTCTGAGGGAAATAAAAGGATAAATGAAATTATCGGAGCTTAAAAATACGAAGGTCGATACGGACCTTTTCGTTCACGTTTTCGCGTTTATATCCGTGCTTTTGATAGGCGCGGATATTTGGGGCGTGAACGTCGGCGTAAATTTAAGGCTCGATCAGATTTTTCTTCTTGTTCTTTCGTTTTTGCTTTTATTGAAAAACGGCTTCGCCTTGTCGAAAAACAAATTCGTCGCGGCGTTTTGCGCGTTCGCGCTGATTTCCGCGATAGGGGCGGTAAGCCCCGTGAGAGGCGTAATCTTTTATTGTTCGATAATTTATAACGTATTTTTCGTTTATCTTTGTTTTTATAATTACGTTCTTATCTATGGAACGGAAAAGTTTGTTTCTATATTAAGAAAAACCTGTTACGTTCAGTTTTTTATAATACTTTTGCAGTTTGCGCTGAAAGTTTTGTTTAAGTACGAGCTTCCCTTTTTGCCGGGGTACGGCGAATATATGGGCGTATACAGATTTTGCATCTGGTTTTACGAGCCGAGCTATCTCGCGACTTATATGACGTTCTGGCTCACGCTGTCGCTGTCTAAGCTCCTTTTAAAAAAGGATTATTCGTACGTTAAGGACTGCGTTTTATGCCTTCTCGTTATGCTCATATCCACATCTTCTTCGGGGTTTGCGGGGATAGCCTTTTCGTTTATTCTCGTATACGTTCTGTGGCTGTGCGGCGGGATTTCGTTTAAAAAGCTTTCCGTAATACTCGTTGCGGCGGTCGGAGTGCTGTGCGTAAAGATTTTTTTGCCGAACCTGTTCGACGCGTTTATTTCCCGAATATTTTCGGGCGACCTTAACGGCGCGACGGGCGGAAGAGTGGAAGGCTGGACGGAAACCCTTGAAGTTTTCCAAAAGAACGTTTTGTTCGGCGTCGGACCGGGGTGCTACGGAATATATCTCGGCAAAGGCACGAGCCACGTTCCCACGAACGTCACGTTGGAGCTTATGGCGACTCTCGGAATTTTCGCGGCGGTCGCGTTTTATGCGTTCACCGTGTGGCTCGTCGTAAAAAGCTTTAAAATTTACGGAAATCGGCGCGACGACGCGGGGTTTACGCTGTTTGCCCTCGCGCTTTCGCTGATTGTTTTTACGGTGATTTTGCAGGTAAATCAGGGGTATTTAAGATTATATCACTGGATGTTCTTCGGCGTGATTGCGGGAGGAATTAAAAGATACGGAGGCGGCTATGTCGGCGGGTATTCGCCCGAACTGCCGTTAAGAGAATATGGCGCATAAAATAAGCGTGGTAATACCCGTTTACAACGTGGAAAAATATGTAAAAGAGTGCCTTGACGGAATACTGTCTTCAAAAGAGAATATAGAAGTTATCGCGGTAAACGACGGCTCGACGGATAACAGTCTTGCCGTGCTTAATTCTTTTAACGACGAAAGACTGAAAGTTTTTGACAAAGAGAACGAAGGCGCGTATAAAACGTGGCGGTTCGGCGTGGAAAAGGCGACGGGCGATTATATAGTTTTCGTCGATTCCGACGACGGCGTAATACCTTCGGTATTTACGAGAATAAACGAGATTTCGGAAGAAAAGGAATACGATTTTATTCAGTTCGGGTGGTATAATTTGTATCCCGACGGCAGAAAAACCGTCGGCAATATCGGCGAAAACATAAAGGAAGGCGGCTACGAGGGGGAAAGGCTTGAAGAGCTTAAACGCGCACTTTTATATTCGTTCGATTTCAATTATCTGCGGTTTTGCAGGTGGGCGAGAGCTTTTAAGGCAGACGTTCTTAAACGGCTTTTGCCGAACCTTATAGAAAAAATAAGAATGTACGAAGATAACTGCGTAACCGTGCCGTTTATTTCGGAGATAAACTCGGCGTATCTGGATAACGCGCCGTATTACGTTTACAGATACTCCCGCGCGGACTCCGTGACGAACGCTCTTAAAAACGAAGAATTTTACAGCGACTGTAAAAAGCTTAACGAGTTTTTTGAAGAAAACGCCGCCGCGCTTTCGCTCGCGAAAGAAACGCTCGACGCGCAGTATTTTATTACGAACGTTTGCACTTACCTTCGCTTTTTGAAAAGCGGAGATTACGAAGCGGTGAAAAGAGCCGAAAAAGACGAAAGATTTCAAGAACTTTTAGTCGCCGCGCAAAAATCGGGGCTGAACAAAAGAAACGCTACGATAACCAAGCTTTTTTATAAAAGAAAATACAAAACTTTGAGACTGTTGCAACGCGCTAACGAAGTTATGAAAAAGCTTCGCAGAAAGGGATAAATCGGAATGGGAAATCTGGACAAGAAAAAAGGCGTAAAAAACGTAGCCGTTTCCATAGCGTTCCGTCTGCTTCTTCTCGTCGGCGCAATGGTTACGAGAAGATTTTTAATCGATTACGCGGGCAATATCTTAAACGGTCTCGATTCGCTTTATACGAGTATTTTAGGGTTTCTCGCGGTTGCGGAACTCGGCGTGGGTACTGCCATAACCTTTTGTATGTACAAGCCGATAGTGGACGGCGACGAAGAAAAGGTCGCCGCGCTGTACGGGCTTTTCAAAAAGCTGTATCTTATTATCGGCGGCGTGATTCTTCTTGCGGGCTGCGCCGTTATGCCGTTTTTAAAGTTCCTCGTAAAGGACTACGAAAACGTGAACGTAAGCCTTTATCTTTCGTTC
>CAVBZJ010000015.1:0-13168 GCA_963599785.1 Anaerovoracaceae bacterium | reverse complement strand
TTTCAGCGCGAAAATCTCGCTCATAAACGCTTATAAAAACAACTATGTGGCGACGGCGATAACTTCTTCGGGACTTTTGTTACAATACGTTCTGCAAATCGTCGTACTCGTTTTAACGGGTTCGTTTTACTGGTACTTATTCTGCCGAATCGTCGCGGTGGCGGCGCAATGGGCGGCAACCGAACTCGTTTGCAGAAAAGGCTATAAAAACGTTATTTCGATAAAGAGCCGCGTTGACGAAGAGACCAAAAAAGAGGTCGAAAAGAACGTCAAGGCGATGTTTATGCACAAAATCGGCACGGTACTCGTGAACACCGTAGACAGCATAATCATTTCGGCTTTCAT
This sequence comes from Anaerovoracaceae bacterium, assembly GCA_963599785.1. Classification (GTDB taxonomy): domain Bacteria; phylum Bacillota; class Clostridia; order Christensenellales; family Borkfalkiaceae; genus UBA1259. The sequence goes on along the minus strand of CAVBZJ010000015.1, from coordinate 12,823 downwards.
CGGTGCGGAAATTCTGGGCAGTTATACCAACTACGTTACGATAATGATTGCCCTTATGAACACCGCGGCGTTGTTTTTCACTCCGCTCACTTCGGTTATAGGGCATCTCTATTGCAAAGAGAATAAAGACGGGATGAACAAATATTTCAATTTCTTTTACGCCTTCAATTTTATTCTCGGGGTAGTGCTTTTCCTCGGGTATTACGCTATTATAGACGACCTTGTGAGTCTCGTTTACGGCGCGAATCTCGTAATGGATAAATCGGTGTCGTTCGTCATAACGCTTAACTATTTTATCCAGTTTATGCGGCAGTCCGCGCTGTTGTTCCGCGATTCTACGGGAACTTTTTATTACGACAGGTGGAAAGCTCTTGCGGAAAGTCTTGTGAACCTCGTTTTGTCGATAGCGTTCGTGTATATCTGGGGCGTTGTGGGGGTTATCGTGGCGACGATAATTACCAACGTGTTCATATGTCACATAGTAGAGCCGCACGTTTTGTATAAATACGCGCTTGCCCGCCCCGCAAAAAATTATTACATAAAAAACTACGTTTGCATAGCGGTTTTCACGGGCGCGTTGTTCCTTCTGAATTTCTGCCTTTTAAGCTTTGACGGCGTGTGGAAAGAGCTTATCGTAAACGGTTTTATTTCGGTAGGAATTTCGCTTGTCATCTGCACGGCGTTCGCGCTTATAGATAAAGATTTCCGTCATTACCTCGCACGGGGGATAGAAAAGCTTAAAAACAGAAAGAAAAAGCCCGAACGGGATAACGGAACGGAAGAATAATTTATAAAAGTAAAAAGCAGAAAACGAAAAATATAAAACGAAACAACCTCAAAAAAAATATCTTTAAAAAAGAGAATAGAAAGTAAATTAAAAAAGAACGCGCCGCGGCGAAAATCTTTTCGCCGCGGCGCGAATTTAATTCTATTTCTTATGCGTTATAAATATCAGAATTTCACTACGCTTTCTTCTTCATTCTTTTCGGGGGAGATTTCTCCGCTCTCGAAGCCGTTTCTTTTGCATATTCCGTAAGTTTTCGAGAAAGCCGCGATATACGCGATTATAGCCACGGCAACCATAAGAACCACTATCATTTTAACGCTCACGGGGCTGTCGTTTATCGCCCTCGCGGGGTATTTGACGGAAACCTCTTCCGCAAGATAAGCCGTTTCGTTATATTCCTTTGCAAGGCTTCTGTAATTTTCGATTATGCCGGCGGACTTCGTGAACAGCTCGGATAATGCTTTGCTTATTTCGGCGGTTTTCGACTCGGAAGCGGGAGCTTCGGACAGGTTCGCAAGATACCCGCTTATCACCGCGTTGCGTTCTTCGGCGGCGTTTTTCAGCCTGCTCATTTCCGAAAACTCTTTATAAAGTCTCAAAAATTCCGAATTGTCGTATTTTATCACGGTCACGCCGTCCGCGCCCGTTTCTATTTCCTTTATGGTGTTCATAAACGCGGCGAGGTTGGCGTTGGCTTCGTTGTATCTCGCGGCGTATTTTTCGGCTTCCGCAGTCGCGCGCGCCGCCGAAAGATTCAGGTGCTTTTTGAGCGCGCCCTCGCTCTTTTCCGCGCCGCTTATCACTATTTCGTCGAGCAGCCCCGAAAGCTTTTTGGCGACCGTCGAAAAATCGTTCAAAACGGTCTGCGCGGAGGATTTGCCGTCCGCGGAAACGAACGCCGCAAGCGACGGGTTCTGCGTAAGGTATTCGGAAAGAATTTCGTACGCGCCTTTAACGCTTTCGTTCAGCTCGTCCGCAAGCGCGAAATATTCCGAAGAAGAATTTTCGTCGTAGCTCCCGAAGGAAATGCTCGGGAAAAAGCTTGCCGCAAACGCTTTTTTATATTCGTTCGCTATTTCGTCGAGAAGATTTTTGTATTCGCTGCCCGTAAGCTTTAATTTGCCGCTTTTTTTAAGAGACAGGGTAAAGGTTTTCGGCACGAACGTTTCGCCTTCCGCGATTTCTTTGGGCGTTTCTGCGGAAACGGTGAGGTTTTTGACCGCTTCGTCCGCGTTCTCAACGCCTATGCCCGCAGTTTTAAGCGCATTCGACACGGCGGTGCTTTTATATTGCTTTAACCGTTCGAGCGAGTTTTCGTTTGCGGCGGAATAGGTTATCGCCGTCGAGTACGAAGGCACGCTCGTTATCGCCCGCGCAGAAAAAAGTATCGCGCCCGCGACAAGCAGGCTTGCGAGAAGATATATAAGCGCGCGCTTCAATGATTTTTTGAATACTTTGCCGAGCTGACCCAAGGTAAGCTCGTCGTTTTTGCCGTTCATAAAATTCCCTCCGAATTTTTATAGGAACATTTTAGCACTTTTTATTCTCTTTTGCAACGAATTACGGGCGTTTCCCCGCGAAATAGGGAAAAGCTTGCCGAGGAGTTCGTGAAATTTGCAGGAAATCGCGCCGCGTCGCGTGAGATTTTTTTCCGAGGGCAGAATAGCCTATCCGCAGGAATTTACGCCGAGCGTTGGGGAACGAGGGATATGAGCCGCGGGAAATCGCGCCGCAGTTTTGATGAAAACCTTAAAGCCATAAAAAAAGTCGGGTTTTCCTTCCATAAAATTTTAAATACCCTTGACTATTCACGTTTTTTATTCTACAATATAAGCGTACCATATGTACGCAAAGTTACATTAGGAGAAATTTTATAAATGATTACTCACGGAAACACTATCGAAATCCTTACCGGCAACTCTAACCGCCGCCTTGCGGAGGCTATCGCCGCGGAACTCAAACTCCCGCTTTCCGACGCGGAGGTGGGCAAATTCTCCGACGGGGAAATAAGCATCACCCTGCCGCAGACCGTCAGAGGTAAGGACGTGTTCATTATCCAGACGACCAGCGCGCCCGTCAACGATAACCTTATGGAACTGCTCATTATGATCGACGCTTGCAAACGCGCTTCGGCGGGCAGAATCACCGCGGTTATGCCTTATTTCGGATACGCTCGTCAGGACAGAAAGGCTCGCCCCAGAGATCCGATTACCGCAAAGCTCGTCGCTGATATTCTTGCGGCGGCAGGCGCGGACAGGGTTATGACGATGGACCTTCACGCGGCGCAGATTCAGGGCTTTTTCAATATCCCCGTAGATCACCTTTACGGCGCGCCCCTTCTCGCCAAATATTTCAAAAACAAAATGGACGAAAACTGGGTAGTCGTTTCTCCGGACGTGGGAAGCGTCGGCAGAGCGAGAAACTTCGCTTCGAGAGTGGACGCTTCGCTCGCAATAGTGGATAAACGCCGCCCCAAGGCTAACGCGATAGAGATTATGAACGTCGTCGGCGACGTGGCGGGTAAAACCTGCCTTATGGTAGACGATATGATAGATACCGCGGGAACTATTTGTCAGGGTGCGGAAGCTCTCGTCAAAAACGGCGCGAAAGAGGTGTACGCGTGTTGCACGCACGGCGTTTTGAGCGGTCCCGCTATCGAAAGACTTAACGCTTCGCCCATAAAACAGCTCGTGGTATTAGATACCATAGATATTCCGGACGAGATAAGAAACAATCCCAAATTCAAGATTATTTCTGTCGCGAAATACTTTGCGAGAGCGATAAGGTCTGTTTACAGCGACGCTTCGCTTTCCGCTATTTACGAGGACTGATAAATACACAACGAAACACGAAAATTCCGAAAAAGCCGCAAGTCGGCTTTTTTGGCGGTTACGGGGATTTTTTTCTTCGGGGAAATTTTTCGTTGAGGATTTTTTCTCCGAGAACTTTCCTTCGGGGAAATCTTGTAAGGCTTTTTGTAAGGCGGGGTTTTGTCTGAATTGAGATGTTCTGCATATTTGTGCGATTAGCGCGAGCAGAAACGTAAAGTTACTTTTGCGTTGAGATTCTTCGACAGCCCGTCGGGGAAGACCGACTCAGAATGACAATCACGGGTAAACGAGACAGCCTGTGGTTGACCGAAAAAATTTTTAAGGAAATTAATTTATGAAGCTCATCGTGGGACTCGGCAATCCCGATAAAGAATATCTGAATACCTTTCATAACCTCGGGTTTATGGGCGCGGACGAAGCGGCGAAAATTCTCGGCGCGGAGTTCGGAAAAGAAAAATGCCGCGCGCTCGTGGCGGAAGCACGCTTCGGCGGTGAAAAAATACTTATCGCAAAGCCGCTCACTTATATGAATTTAAGCGGCGAAAGCGTGCGCGAGCTTATATCATTTTATAAAATAGACCTTAAAGACCTCGTGGTGATTTACGACGACTACGACCTGCCGAAGGGCGCGCTCCGCATAAGAGAAAACGGCTCGGCGGGTACGCATAACGGTATGAAAAGCATTATAAAAGAGCTGGGTTCGGAAAATTTCGCTCGGATCAGAATAGGCTTTAATCAGGGCGGCGATTGCCGTATTCCGCTCATAAACCTCGTGCTTTCGGGAATTAAAAAAGAGGATGAGGAGCTTTTCAGAAATTCCGTTCACGCGGCGGGCGCGGCGGCGGCGGAGTTCGCGAAGGGCGAACCGATCGACAGGGTTATGCAAAAATATAACCGCATAAAAACGGTATAAGTATTGCTATCGCCGGATAGTGCGGATAGCGCAGATGACGGCGGCAAACGACGCGGAAAAACTTGTTCGGTAAACGTAAAGAATATGCTTGAAAAACTTTTACAGCTTAATAATTCCGATAACTCGGTGAAGAAATTTACCGAAAACGTCCGCCGCGGCAAGTCCACGGCGGTTTTCGGCGTTACCGAAAGCTTTAAGCATATCCTTGCCGCTTCTGTTTCCTCGCCCGTTTTATACTGCGCGAGAGACGGCGTGTCTGCGGAAGCCGCGCTTCGCGCGTTCAGAGAACTCGGCAAAAGCACGGTTTATATCCCGCCCGAGGACGAGCTTCTTTTATCCGCAAAAGCCTTTTCGAGGGAGAGCGTGTACGCGAGAATCGCCGCGGCGGATAAGCTTAAAACCGCGGATATAATCGTTTTGCCGATAGAAACGCTTATGCAACCGTTCCCGCGCTCGGTCGGAAAACTCGTTCTGAAAACGGGCGAAGAAATAGATCCGCTGCTCGTCGTGAAAGAGCTTGTGAAAATGGGGTACAGGTGCGCTGACGAAGCAGACGCGAAAGGCGTTTTCTCGGTTCGCGGCGACGTTCTGGACGTGTTCCCGATAGACGCCGAAACGCCGTATCGTGCTGATTTTTTCGGCGATACGGTGGACAGCATTAAAAAAGTAGACGCCGAAACGCGAAAAAACCTCGGTTTTCAGACCGAGCTTGAAATTCTTGCCGCGCAGGAATTCTGTTTTTCCGAACAAACGATTTCGGGTTTTGAGAAAATTATAAGGGAAGAGCTTCGTGCCGTGCCGAAGGGCGCGTTTTCCCGCCTTAAAATAGTCGCGGACGACCTTATAACCGCCGTTACGGCGGGCGACGGCTCGGCTTTTACGACGATGAGTCCGCTTGCGGATAATTTCGGAAGTATTTTCGACGCTTTGCCCGAAAATTGCGTTATGATAATCGACGAGCCGAAGCGCGCGGAGGGTACGGCGATTTTATACGAGCGCGAATTTACCGAAAGGTTTGCCGCCCTCTATCAAAGCGGCGAGGTTTTCTCTTTTGCGGAAAAAAACTTTTTCGGACTCGGGTTTATCAAGGACGAGTTCGCGCACGCGAACGTTCATTCGGTGCAGTCGCTGGCTACCGCCGTTCCTTTTTTCAATCCGCAGGATATTATAAATCCGTCCGTTTCCGCCGTTTCCGATTATCACAGAGATTTTTCCGAAATATACCGCGATACGGACAACTGGCTTAAAGGCGGGTATAGGGTTCTGCTTTTTACGGGCGACGAAAAGCGCGCGGAAAAGCTTTGTCTCGATTTATCGGATAATAACGTGCCGTGCGCGCTCGGGGTGAATTTCCCGCTCGCCGGTGCGGTTTCCACCCCCGAAACGTTCGGTAAGGGCTTCGTTTTTCACGAGGAAAAGCTTGCGGTTATAGGCACTTCCGACCTGTACGCTAAATCGCGGGAAAAGACGGCGAAGCCGAGAAGCAAAAAGCAGGCGTTTTTCACCGCGCCCGCCGCGGGCGACTTCTGCGTTCACGAAACGCACGGCGTGGGCAGGGTTCTCGGTAATAAAAAAATAACCACTTCGGAAGGCACTAAGGACTATATTTCCGTCGAATACTCGGGCGGAGACGTGTTGTACGTTCCCGTCGAGCAGATGGATATTTTAACCCGCTACCTCGGCGCGGAAAAAAATCCGAGGCTTTCGCGGATAGGCGGCGCGGATTTCGAGAAGGTTAAGGCGGCGGTCAAGGCAAGCATCAAAAAAATGTCCTTCGACCTTAAAAAGCTTTACAGCGAAAGAAACGCGCTCACGGGCTTCCCGTTTTCTTCGGACGCGGAGCTTGAAAAGGCGTTCGACGAGGCTTTCCCCTTCGAGGAAACGCCCGACCAGATCGCCGCCGACGAGGATATTAAAAAGGATATGGAAAGCGAACGGGTTATGGACAGGCTCGTTTGCGGGGACGTGGGCTTCGGTAAAACGGAGGTTGCGTTCCGCGCGGTGTTCAGGGCGATAGAAAACGGCAAGCAAGCCGCCCTTCTTGCTCCGACTACCATTCTTACCGAACAGCACTATAACACGGCGGTCAAAAGATTCGCGGGGTTCGGCGTGAAAATCGCCTGCCTTAACCGCTTCAAAACCGATAAAGAAAGCGCGGAAATTCTGCGCGGGCTTAAAGCGGGCGAAATAGATTTCGTCATCGGCACGCACAGGCTTTTAAGTAAAGACGTGGGCTTTAAAGACCTCGGGCTTCTCGTCCTCGACGAGGAACAGCGGTTCGGCGTGGAGCATAAGGAAAAAATCAAACTCCTTAAAAAGAACGTGGACGCGATAACCCTTACCGCCACTCCGATACCGAGAACGTTGCACATTTCGCTTTCGGGCATAAGACCGATAAGCGTTATAAACACTCCGCCGAAGAAACGGCTTCCCGTGCAGACCTACGTCACCGAGGAAACGGACGCGCTCATAAAAGACGCCGTCACGAGAGAGATAAACAGGGGCGGTCAGGCTTTTATACTCTATAACCGCGTGGACAGCATTTTCAGGTTTTCCGAACGCGTGCGCGCGCTTATGCCCGACCTGAAATTCACCGTCTGCCACGGCAGAATGGACGAAAAGACTATGGAAAAGAACGTCCTTTCCTTTTACGAGGGCGAAACGGACGTGCTTATTTCAACCACGATAATAGAAAACGGCATAGACCTCCCGAAGGCGAACACGCTTATAGTCATCGACGCGGATAGGCTCGGGCTTTCCACTCTCTATCAGCTTAAAGGCAGGGTTGGGAGAAGCGACAGGCTCGCCTACGCTTATTTTACCTTTAAGCGAGACAAGATTTTAAGCGATACCGCCGCGAGCAGACTTACCGCGATAACCGAATTTACCGAAATGGGCAGCGGGATAAAGATAGCCATGCGAGACCTCGAAATCCGCGGCGCGGGCAACATTCTCGGCGCGGAACAGCACGGGCATATGGATAAAATCGGTTACGAGCTGTATTCCAAGCTTTTGAGAGAAGAGCTTTCGGGCAAAGAGGAGCGCGTGCCGGAGCTGGACGTACGCCTTTCCGCGTTCATTCCCGATTCCTATATAGAAAGCAAGAGCGCGCGTATGGACGTGTATAAGGAGATTGCGGAATTAAGCTCCGAAAAGGAAGAAAAAGAGCTTGTCGCCGCGCTCACGGATAACTACGGCGAGCTTCCCGCGGAGACCGAAAATCTTATACTCATATCCGCGGTCAAGCGGCTCGCGATGGGGGTGGGAACGGAGCTTCTTACCGTCAATAAGTCCGAAACGTCGCTCGAATTCGATAATTACAAGGCGTTCGCGAGCGAAGGTCTGCAACGCGCGCTGGACGAATTTTCGGATAAAACCACCGTCGTTATGTCGGGCGCGCCGAAGATCGTTTTCAAAAGAGGAAACGCGGATAATTACGAAATGCTTCTCGCGGTTCGCGATTTTTTGGCTTATGCGGCGGCGACTTCCGCCAAAAAGACGAAAAATGCCGAATAAAAATGGTAAAAACGATTGCATTTTTTCCGCCGATAGTATATACTTAATGGGTATATCGAATGATATGCGATAAGAAAACTACAAAGACAATTATAAAGGTGAAGAAAATATATGAAAAAACGGCTCGTTACACTTTTTAGCTTGATACTCGCACTCGTTATCGCGATAGCCTCGCTATCCGGCTGTAACCTCGTGACTACCGACAGCGACAAGGATATGGAGCAGGTGGTAGCCACCGTTCAGATTTCGGACGACGCGAATAAAGACGAGATCAAGAAAAAAGATATGATTCTCGGTTATCTCAACTACGGTTATATTTACGTTCAGTATTACGGATATACCCAGAAGCGCGCGTTCGAGCTTATTCTCGACAACCTTATTTCTTCCAGAATAATCGTTCAGGAAGCCATGAAAACCACTCCCGCAAAGAACGTTGCGGACGCGGATACTGCCGCGGCTTATCCCGTGGCGAAATTCTTGGACGAAACCCAGCTCCGCGACGCGAAATACAACGCGATTAAGGCTATAAACGACCTTATGACCAGCGTAAATCACGACCACGACGAAGCTTCGGGCGACAGCACCGTCGGCACGGCGAGAACCGTTCCCTCGGGAGCTACCAACGCCGATACCGAAACCACCGACGCGGAAAAGAACGCTTATATTGCGGACACCAACGTTAAAACCAGTCTTCTTTTGAAGGATATGGACACCGAACACCGCAAGGAAAGCTATAACGGCGTGGTTAAGCTCTTCAAAAACAACGGGCTTCTCGGCGATTACGACAACAAAGACCTTAAAACCACCGACTATTATAAGCAGACTCTTCAAAGCTACTACGAAAACGAGCTTATCACCGCTTACGAAAAGAGCATAGAAGAGGCGGAGCGCGCGAAATACGATTTTGCCGCGGTAGCCGCAAAATATACCGAAATTTACGAAAAACAGAAAAAATGGAGCGAAGAGGAATTCGTTGCCGCGCTTTCTTCCACCACCGCTACCGAACCCATAGTTTACAGCGCGTTCGGAAGCTACGGTTACGTTTATAACCTGCTTCTCGGCGTAAACGATTATCAAAAGGCGGAAATTAACGCGATAAGAACGGATAACGACAATATTTCGGACGAAAAGTACGACGAGCTTCGCGCGGAAATTCTTAAAAACACCGTAGTGAGCGACCTTCGTTCTTCGTGGGTGCTTGCGGGCTACGACGGAAAGTTCGACGAAAGCAAGAACGAATACGTTTTCACCGGCGACTACACCTTTGCGAAAGACGCGAAAAACAGCCTTCCTTTCCAAGGCAAGGTCAACTGGCTCAATAAAGACGCGGAAATCATAGAGAAAGACGACAAGGGCAACGAATGGTACGGCAAAGACGAACACGGTCACGTTTATGCGCCCGAATACGGCGTGGAAAGCGTTAAGTATTTCGGTCTCGACGAGTTCTTAACCTTTATGAACGGTTATTTGAACGGCACCGATACCACGGAAGCTTACGACGACCTCGGCGCGTCCGTATACGACGGCAAGCTTCACAAGCTTTCGGGCGTGGAAGAATACGACGCGAAGGTTAAAGAGCTTATCTTTGCTTTCTCCACCGACAGCGGCTCGCTCTCCAACCAGAACGGTTACGTTATCAAGCCCGCGGTTGACGGCGGAAATTCGGAAGAATACGTTACCACCTTTGCAAAGGCGGGCAGAAAGCTTCTCGAAAGCGGTTCGGAAAGCTACGTTATAGTCGCTTCCGACTACGGCTATCACGTTATGTTCTTTGCAAAGAAGCTCGAAATCAAGTCCGCAGACCTTAAAGAATATCTCAAAACGGAGTGCGGCGTGGAAAATCCCGAAACGTACTTTGCGGATATGATGGCTAACTATGCGGATTTCGAGGACACGGACAATTATCTCTACGTTCTCACCGACAGCATCGTTTCCACCGCGGTGGAAAACGCTAAAACCAAGGCGAGAAACGAACTCGTGAACAAGTATCGTTACGAGGAAAGCGGAAGAGTTACCGTTTACGCGGACAGATACGCAGACATTATCGGTTAATTTACAGAAACGAACGCTATAAAAGCGGCGGGGGATTGCGGCTGATTACGTCGCAGTCCCCTTTTGTATTTTTGTCGCCGTTTAATCGAGGCGAACGGATTTATACGGAGGAAAGGCTTATGATAAAACTCGAAACGCATTGTCATACGCTCGGCGGGAGCCGTTGCGCGACCACGCCGATAGATTTGACGGCGGAAATTTATAAAAAAGCGGGTTACGGGGCGATAGTCGTTACGAATCATTATAATTTTCCGTCTATAAACGACTATAAAGGCGAAACCCTTAAAGAAAAGCTTCGCGGGTTTTTCTCGCTCGCGAGGGCGGCGAAGGAAGAATTTGCGGCGCGCGGCATAAAAACCTTTATCGGCGCGGAGGTGCAGACGAAAACGGAAAGGACGGACGGCTATCAGGAATTTATGCTGTACGGCTTCGACGAAAATTTTCTTCTCGAAGCTCCCGCGCTTTACGAGCTTAATCAGAAAGAGCTTTTTAAGCTTGCGGAAGAAAACGGGCTTTTTATGTATCAGACTCACCCGTTCCGCCCGCACGTCATCACGGGCGATCCCGCGTATATGCACGGCGCGGAAGCCTTTAACGGGCATTTTCATCATCCCAACAACAACGACCTTGCGACCGAGTTTTGCGTTAAATACGGGCTTGTTCCGCTTTCGGGTACTGATTTTCATCACGACGACCAACCCGTGACGGGCGGTTTGCTCGTTCCCGAAAACTTGAAGAACGAAAAGGAACTCGTCGATTATATAAGAAGCGGCAAAGCACAGCTTATCCGCGAGGAAAAGACTTACGAGGAAGGGTATAAAAGCTATATCGCAAGCCTCGGAAAATAACCCCGCATATCGGGAAATAATTTCGTGGAGAAAAGTTTGTCGGATAACGTTTTCGACGGGAAAAGCTTGTCGGAAAAACTCACAGGGATATAATGTTATCGGAAAATAGTTTTGTCGAAAATATCGTCGGAGAATAATAGCACCGAAAAAATTTTTTTGGGAAAAAACTCGAACAACGAAAAATAGTCGCGTAAGCTTAAAGAGGCGTGCGGCAAGAGACCGAGCGGACTGTTTAATTTGTAAAAAATAAAAGGAAAAACGAATGGAAATCGAATTTATAGACGTATTACTGTCCGTATTGTCGCTCGTGTTGCTGGCAATTCCGGGGTTCATATTTGCAAAGCTCAAAATGCTTCCCGAAAAAGCGACGGAAGCGTTCAGCGTTGTGGTGTTATACGGCGCGCAGTCCGCGCTCGTGTTCAAAAGCTTTCAGGGTACGGCGTTCGAGGCGGAAACGGCGATAAATATGCTTATAGTCGCGGGGTTTGCGGCGGCGGTTCACCTGATAATGATAGGGATTTGCTGTGCGGTGACGGCAGGCAAGGGCGAAGACGCGAAAATTCGTTGCGTGAGGTACGCGGGCGTGTTTTCAAATTGCGGCTTTATGGGCTTTCCGTTCCTTAAATCCGTGTTTGCGGGACACGGAAGCATAAACGAAATAATGATTTACGGCGCGGTGGTCGTGGCGGTTTTCAATATAATCAACTGGACGTTCGGCGTCTACCTGATAACGGGCGACAAAACCAAGGTTTCGGTGAAAAAGATAGCGACTAACCCCGTTATAATCTCGGTAATTCTGGGCTTTTTGCTGTATGCGCTTTTGCCGCGCCCGATAGCGGATCTGGCGGCGCAAAACACCGTGCTTGATAAGATTCTGGAAAAGCTTATGGAGGTTATCGGGTATCTGAGCGAAATCGTCACGCCCGTTTCTATGATAGTGATAGGCATACGGCTTGCGGGCGTGAACCTGAAATCGCTGTTTCTCGATAAATACGCCTATCTCGCGAGCGGCTTGAAGCTGATCGTAATGAGCCTTCTGACGATGCTGTGCGTTCTGTTTCTGCCGGTATCCGAAGAGATTAAATATACGCTGTTCTTTCTATTGTCGATGCCCTGCGCAACGAGCGGCGCGCTTCTCGCGGTGCAGTTCGGCGGCGACGGCGACTTCGCTTCGGTAACCGTGCTTCTTTCCACGGTGCTTTCCGTCGGCACTATTCCGCTTATGTTCCTTTTGTTTAAGGCTTTGATCGGGATAGTATAGAGAAAAATTTCAGCCGAAAGCGGAATGCTCGGCAAAGTTTCGTAACGCCGCGGCAAAACGCGTTCTTATGTGCGGGCAAAAACGCGCGTTGCGTGAAAACGTGGGGCGCGTGAAAAATGCGAGGCGCGAGAAAAACGTGCGGTGCGTGAAAAATGCGGACGGGTAAAAATCAAAATGAAATAAAATCGAAAAAGAGGGGCTAAAAAAAGTTATATCTATTGACATTTTAGCATAAAAGTGATATTATACATATAAATATGAAAAAAGGAGTTTTTAGATTATGACGTGGTTTAACAAACAAAGCCGCTTGGTTCAGATACTTCTTCTTCTGATCCCCGGCGTAAACTGGATCACCGAGATTGTCGTAAGATGGTCTACTTGGCTTAAACAGGGAGGGATTTTAAGACTTATCATCTGTATTCTCGTAACCATTCCTTCCGGTATCGTATTCGGCTGGATAGACCTTGTATGGGTGCTTCTCTTCAAGAAGCTTTGCTTGCAGTAAGCAATAAACGATAAATAAAAAGCTTTTTTAAGCAGAAAAGAGCGCGCGGCGGAAATTTTTCCGCCGCGCGCTTGAATTTTTAAAAATAACTTCCGTTACTTGCATAATTT
>CAVBZJ010000014.1:0-23850 GCA_963599785.1 Anaerovoracaceae bacterium | reverse complement strand
GGCTGCACGCACGAGCTGTTCGATAACGCGGCGAAAAAACAAACGGAGTATTCCGACCAGATAATGCAGGAAACCTGCGTCACCGTGACTTATATGCGCATACTTTTAAGGCTGTATTTCGCGACGGGCGATCCGAAATATATCGACCGCATAGAGATTTCGGGCTTTAACGCGCTGTACGGGAGCGTCAATACCGAGCGCAATTTTATATGGAATATGCTCGATAAAAAGGACGTCTCGGGAATGACGTTCGACAGTTACAGTCCGCTGTATATGAACTCGCGAGGGCGCGGAACGGGCGGTTATATGGAATTTTCGGGAGGAGGCTCGTGCGGGTGCTGCGAGGCGATAGGGGCGTGCGGAATCGCGCTGATGCCGCTCGTTTCGGTAACGCGGTACAAAAACGGACTTGCGATCAACTATCTCTTTAACGGCGAGGTGAAAACACGCGATTTGAACGGAAAAGAGGTAACGCTTGAATTCGCAAGCGAATATCCTTCGGAAGATAGCGGCAGAATAAAGGTGAAGTGCGAAAAAACCGCGGAACTCGAACTTTATATAAGACGTCCCGCGACGGCTCTTAAAGTCACCGTGAACGGCAAAGAGATTGATGCGGGTTATTACTTATTGAAGGGTTCGTTCGATAACGGCGACGAGATAAAAATCGTGTACGAAAACTCGCTGAAAGTTCACAGGCTTAACGGGAAGGTAGCGTTCACATACGGCGCGATAACCCTTGCGGGCGACGAAGAAAAAAGCGAAAGACCGATAGATAGGTTGGTAGCGGTGACGGATAATCCCGAATTTACCGTTCTTAAACCCGAAAAGGGCGAAACGTTGAGAATGACGGTAAAGCTCGTCGGCGGCGAAGAGCTTCTGCTTACCGATTACGCTTCCTGCGGGAAGAAATGGAAGAGCGATAAAAAACGCATAACGGTGTGGTTTAACGCCGAGTAGGCGAGAAAAAACAAGAAAATCGAGGGGTATACCCCTCCTTTCGTCTGACGACGAAAGGAGTAGCCCTTTAATAGCAAAATAAACAAAAAAAGGAGACAAAAAGATGAAAAAAGGATTAAAGACGTTTCTTACGCTCGCTTTGGCGGCAACGTGTTCGTTAGGTTGTTTTGCCTGCGGCGGCGGGGGTAACTCCGACGACGGAAGAACGAAGTTCGTCGTGTTCAGCTACGACGGGGGATACGGCACGCAGTGGTTAAGAAATGCGGAAGCCGCTTACGAAAAAACGCATACCGACGTTAATATAGAGGTTCAGGTCGAAAAAACGCAGAACGGCGATTTGTCCGCGGCGCAGATAAAAAATTCGGCTGCCAAGATGTTCTTTTTGGAGCAGGTCAGCTATGCGAACCTTATCGCGGAGGGCGTCGTAGGCGATATTACCGACGTTCTTACCGAAACCAACCCTTACGACGGTAAAAGGATAATAGATAAATATACCGAACAGCAGAAAGAATATTACAAGGTAAGCGACGCGTACTACGGTATTCCGCATTACGCCGGCAACAACGGTTTTATCTATAACAAAGACCTTTTCGACAGTAACCTGTGGTATTTCAAAAAGAACAAGCCTACTGGAAGCGACGTGATTACCGACGATTATTTCGTCAGCTCGGCAACCGAAGAAAGAAGCTACGGTCCTAACGGAAAAACGGGCGTTGAAAACGGCGTGGACTATTCGTGGGACGACGGCTTGCCCGCGACTTACAGCGAATTCTTGATACTTCTCGATTATATCAGGTCGTTCAATATTCAGGGTTTGAAGCCGATTACCGTGACCGGCGGAAGCAGAGAGCAGTACGTCGGACTTTTGTATAACGCCTTGGTTGCGGATTATGAAGGCGCGGAACAGATGCTTCTTAATTATACCTTTAACGGTACGGCTACCGACCTCGGAAAAATCGTGAACGGCGAGTTCGTGCAGGACGAAACGCCCACGCCCGTTACGCTTGAAAACGGTTACGAGGTTACCCGTCAGGCGGGCAGATATTACGCGCTTAAATTTTTGACCGATATTTTCAAAAACACCGCGAATTACGACGTTCAGGCTATAAGAAGCGGTTCGGATTCCAACACGGTGGCGCAAACGAGGTTTGCCCGCGGTCAGGCGGCTATACTTATCGAAGGCTGCTGGTGGGAATCGGAGGCGCAGAACGACGTGTTCGGCGCGCTCGGCAAATCCAAAACCGACTATAATTTCGCGTGGATGCCTATGCCTAAGGCAGACGAAAGCAAGGTGGGAACGGAAACGGTTATGGATAATATTTATTCGCTGTGCTTTGTGAAAAACAATCTTTCCGACAAGGAAAAAGAGATAGCGAAGGATTTTATTCAGTTCCTTTATTCTGACGAAATGCTTTCCGCGTTTACCCGCGATACGGGTACGTTAAGGGCGCTCGATTATAAAGTGAGCGACGCGGATTACGAAACGCTTACGCCTTACGGCAAGTCCGTATATCTGCACAAGCAGACCTCGCAGACTATTTATCCGCTTGCGAACAACACCGTTTTCCGTAACAATCAGGCTGATTTTACGGGAAGAAAATATTACGCCACTACTTATAAAACTTACGAATACGTTTCCAAAATGCTTATAGACGATTTTATCAGTAACGGCGCGGCGCACGACGCGGAAGCTTATTTCGGCGGTATGTACGAGCGTTATAAAACCAAATGGTCGTCCTATAATAAATAATCGCAATCGAGAGAAAAATCAAAGGTAAAAGCTCCGCGCCGAAAGCTCGGCGCGGAGAATAAAGAGGCAAAGAGGAGAAATGACAAATAAGTTAAAAGGTTCGGGAAAAGGAATAGGGCTTAAAAGCGACAGATTGTTTTACGTTCTGATCCTTATTTTTCCCGTCGCGCAATTCATTATATTTTATATCGGAGTAAACCTTAATTCCTTTTTGCTCGCCTTTAAGGACATTACTCTTGACGAAAACTTAAAATATCATACGCAGTGGAGCTTCGTTGCGTTTGCGGAAGCCGTTTCGATGATAGGAACTACGGAGATTCTGGAAATAGTCAGAATATCTTTTTTATCCTATTTCATCAAGACGATAATAAGCGTTCCGCTCGGACTTTTGTTTTCTTATTATATAGCGAAAAAGCTTGCGGGGGCAAAGTTTTTCAGAATAATTCTGTTTTTGCCTTCTATTCTTTCCACGATAGTCATGGTAACTTTGTTCCGCTATTTCGTGGATAACGCGATACCCGCGATGATAAAAGACATAACGAAACAGGAAGTGGTTTTGTCGCTTTTGTCGCAATCGAACGGGGTTCAGTACGCCACGATAATGTTTTATAATCTGTGGATAGGCTTCGGGGTGAGCGTGCTTATGTATGCCAACGCTATGAGCGGCATATCACCTTCCGTGCTTGACGCGGCAAAGATAGACGGCGCGACGGCTTTTAAGGAGTTTATTCATATAACGCTTCCTTCCATATTCTCTACGTTGAGCGTTTTCCTTATAGCGGGCGTCGCGGGGATATTCACCGATCAACTGAATTTATATTCGTTTTACGGAAGCGATCCTTCCGTGCCGTATAAAACGTTCGGGTATTATATGTTTTTTCAGACGAACAAATACGTCAACGATATGTCGCACTATCCCGTGCTGTCCGCGTTCGGCTTATTGATGACCGCGGTAGCCGTTCCGCTGACCTTCCTTATGAAGAGATTGCTTGAAAAG
Organism: Anaerovoracaceae bacterium; assembly: GCA_963599785.1. Taxonomy (GTDB): domain Bacteria; phylum Bacillota; class Clostridia; order Christensenellales; family Borkfalkiaceae; genus UBA1259. The sequence goes on along the minus strand of CAVBZJ010000014.1, from coordinate 20,146 downwards.
TTCGGACCGAGCGAGGATTAAGGAGGGGAATATGAAAGATAAAACGATGAAAAAAGGGCGTTCGGTAACGGAAAACAAACAGAACGTTTTTACGATAATTTTACTTATTTTCCTCATCCTTTACGCCGTATCGCTGATAGGCGTGCTTGCGTGGGGACTTATGACGTCTTTTAAAGGTCAGATAGATTTTATGGATCACCCGTATAGCTGGCCGGAAAAGTTCGTGAACAACATAAAAACGGTTTTCACCGAGTTCAAGCTTCAAAACACCGTATCGGCGGACGGTTTAAGCTCGCGGACGGTGGAATTGCCGCAGATGTTTTTGTATTCGATATTATACGCTTTGGGGAGCGCGGTCGCGGCGACGATAATACCGTGTATAACCGCTTACGCCTGCGCGAGATTCCCGTTTAAGTTTTCCAAGGTAATTTACACGACCGTTATCGTAGCGATGATCATTCCTACGGTAGGAAATCTTCCTTCCGAATTGCAGATGGTAGTCAATTTCGGGCTGTACAATAAGATTTACGGCTTATGGCTTTTGAAGGCGAACTTCCTCGGAATGTATTTCCTCGTGTTTTACGGAGTATTCGCCGCGTTCCCGACCTCTTTTACGGAAGCGGCAAAGATAGACGGCGCAAATAACCTGACCATTATGACGAAAATCGCGTTTCCGCTCGTTTTTAACGTTATGAGTACGGTTCTGCTTATCAACTTTATAAATTTCTGGAACGATTATCAGACTCCGCTTTTATATATGCCCGCATATCCCACGGTGGCTTACGGACTGTTTAAGCTGAATATGGGCGCGGTGAAGGGCAATATGGCTTACGTTCCGACGAAGCTTGCGGCTTCGCTTTTAGTGGTCGTACCGACTCTTGTTTTATTCGTCGCCTTTCAGGGCAGACTTCTCGGTAGTCTTACCGTTGGCGGCGTTAAGGGTTGATTTTTTAATCGGGAAACAGGTTGCGCGAAAAAAACTGCAAGGCACTTTGCCTTAAAAAACAGAAATCTAATAAGGAGTAAAATGATGACGAAAAGATTAAAAACAGCGCTTTTATTCTCTGCGTTTTTTGCTTGTATCGCTTTAAGTTTGGCGTTCGCTTATCGCGGCGACGCTATGGCGGAAGCGGTTTGGAGCGACGTTTCGATAGAAGAAACGTATTTATCGGGAGACGTTCTGGAAATTCCTTCGAGAACGCTTTCGGTAAACGGAACGGAACACGAAGCCTCTGCAAAGCTTATCAAGCCGGACGGAACGGCAACCTCCGCAAAAAGCGTTACGCTTACTGCGGCGGGAAATTACTCTTTGCAATATTATCTTACCGTAGACGGCGTGCCGTATTCCGAAACCCTTCGTTTCAGCGTGAGAGAAAGAGCTTTTGCTTATTCCAACGAGGAAAGCTCCATGGTATACGGTAAAGGAGCGTATGAAAATTCGCCCGAGACGGAAGGCGTATACGTTAAATTGAAGGAACAGGATACGCTTTCGTTCCGTCAGATAATAGATATTCCCGCGATAAACGAGGATATTTCTCTCGTCAATTACTTTATCGCGCCGAACGCCGCGGGTTCTGCGGATTTCACCAAAATCACTTTTACTTTTACAGACGTTAAAGACTCCTCTAACTACTTACAGATAGTTGCGCAAAGCTCGCGCCCAGATACCGACGACGGTAAAGGCGGGTGCTATCTGCTCGCGGGCGGAAACGGTCAGCAGTTAAAGGGCGACCAGAACGGGCTTATTCACGTCAACAATAATTACGGCGCGCGCAGCAATAACGGAAGCTTTTTCGGGTATAAGGTTCTCGGCGGCAAGCCTACGGGCGGACTTAACCTCGAAGCCGTAAGCGATCCTTCCGTTCTCGCGATAAACTTAAAATTCAATCCCGTTACCTGCGAAGTAAAAGCGGATAACACGTTGATTATAGATACCGACAGCAAGACGTATTACGGCGGCGCGACCGACGTAAAATGGACGGGATTCACGAGCGGGAGCGTAAGGCTTACGATAAAGTGCGAGGGCTATAACGACGCGTCCGCAAATTTCGTGATTACCGGCGTTAAGGATATAGATTTATCGTCGGAGGGTTATACGGATACCGTCCCTCCCGAAATAACGATAAATACCGAGTACGATTCGGAAAATATGCCGTATGCAAGAGCGGGAGAAAACGAGTATTATAAAATTCCCTCCGCCTCCGCTTACGATTTGGCGACGGGAGAATGTAAGGTGAACGTTGCCGTTTACAAATATTACGGAACGGAATCCGAAACGAGAGTAAACGTTAAAGACGGCGCGTTCAATACGAGAGAAGCCGCAGACTACGCCATAGTTTATACCGCGGCGGACGCCTTCGGAAATTATGCGGAAGAAAAGGTATTATACGTCGTCGCGAGAGAAGACCTGCCCGAAATGATTTTCAACGTCAACGGGTTAGAGGATTCTTACGAAGCGGGAAACAAGGTCGCTATACCTTATCCCGAGGTTACGGGCGGTTCGGGAAATAAAACCGTTACCGTACGCGTGTATCTTGAAGATACCGAGTTTGCTTTCGACGAAAACGACGACGCTTGGTTTTTCTATCCGGAAAAGGTCGGAAAATGGATAGCGGAGTATTCCGCGACCGATTATACCGGACACGTCGAAAAATATACGAGAGAAATATCGGTAACGACGGCTTCCGCTCCTTTATTTCGCGAAACGGCGGCTTTACCTCCGATTTTCGTTGCAGGACTCGGCAATAAGCTTCCGGAGCTTATCGCTTACGATTATACCTCCGAAAACGCAAAAAGTGTGGTTGCGGACGTTAAAGTAACCGATAAAAACGGAACGAAAACGTATAAGGCGGGCGATATATTCGTTCCCGAGGTCGAAAACGACGGCGATACGATAGAAGTTACCTATTATTACGATAACGGAAGCTCCTCGGCAGAGCAGAAGTTTACCGTTCCCGCGATTTTAGCTTATGAAGAAGGCAAACTTTCCGTGGCGAACTATTTCCGCGCGACGGGCGAAAGCTCGTTCGGCAAGGTCGTTACCGATAAAGGTATAAAATTTACTTCTCCCGCGGGCGAACATTCGTGGACGTTTGCAAACGCGCTCGTGGCAAACGGCTTTAACCTTACGTTCGGCGGAGTGAAGGACGGCGGCGCGTTCGACGCGATGACGATTACCCTTACCGATTCCGTAAACGGCAACGAGCGTTTGGTTATAACGATAGAGCGTTCGCGGTACGGCTTGTTGAGCTTACGTTGCGGAGAAATAAGCGACAGCGTTTCCGCAACGCAGATCGAGGGCGAAAACGGAGAAGCTATACAGAGCCTCGCCGTAGAATTGAATAAAAGCAGGTTGCTCGTAAACGGTTACGCTTACGACGTGAAGAGCTTCGCGGACGGCAACTCGTTCGGCGGCTTCTCTTCCGGAATGGTTTATTTAAGCTTTTCCGTGACGGGCGCGGAAGAAAACTCCGTATATTACGTCTGCACGGTCAATTCGTATTCGATAACTCGCGCGAGACAAGACCGTTCCGCGCCGAATATCTCCGTTTCCGGCGATTACGGCGGGTTCTATAAAAAAGGCGATAATTATACGATCTGTTCCGCGATTTCGGCAGACGTTCTCGCGCCGACGGTAGACTTTAAGCTTAACGTGCGCGATTCGGAAGGAAATTTCGTGACTTCTGCGGACGGAATTTTGCTTAAAGACGTAGATCCCGCGGCGGAGTATGTAATTTCCTTACAGAAATACGGCGTTTATACCGTAACTTATTCTTCGGCGGAAAACGGTTCTCCGAGACAGAACGTAAACGAGTTTTCTTACGAAATAAACGTTATAGACGACGAAGCTCCCGTGTTCGAGATAAACGGCGCGCCCGCAAAGCGCGCTAAAAAGGGCGGGACGATAACTCTGCCCGAATATAAGGTTACCGATAACGTGACGGCGGAGGAAAATATCGTCGTATATATAATCGTCAGAAACCCCAACGGTCGTACGATATTCGTTACGGACGGAAGCTTCAAAGTCGATTACAGCGGAGAATACGAAATAAGCTATTATTTTGCAGACGAAGCGGGCAATACCTCGTCCGTGACTTTTAAGATAACGGTGGACTGACAGGGAGGAAAATATGAAAAAACTGAGATTTGCGATAAGCTTGCTTTTGTGCTTCGCGACGGTTTTGTCGCTGTGTTTTTCCTGCGGGAAAAAGGAAGAAGATTCAACCGCATCGCAGGATAAGCAAGAGCATTTTGCAACCGATACTCTCCATAAAGAAGATATAAAAGAAAACGAATCGCGCGTATTCGTTAAAGGCAGAACGACCGATTACGTTATCGTCGCGGATAACGACGGCGAAAAAATGAAGAAAGCCGTCGATTTAATCGTTAAAAACGTGAGTTCCGCAACGGGCGCGTCGGTAAAAAGCGAAATTTACGCCGCGGGGCGCGAAAACGGCTGGACGGAAAACGATAAGCTTATAATCTTCGACAATGCGGAGTTCTTTGCAAAAGCGGGGCTTGCTATGCCGAACGACGACCTCGGAAACGACGGTTATTATATAAAAACCGCGGGAAACACCGTGTTTATAATGTGCGGGGGCGAGGAAGGCTATCAGCTCGGCGCGATAAAATTTCTCGAAGCGACTCTCGGTTACGATATGCTCGCGGAGGACTGCGTGATTTACGATAAAAGCGGCGCGAGCATACCCGATATGGAGATAACCGAGAGACCCGACTACAAATACAGAATGGCTTCTACCTTCAAGATGTCTAATTCCGCTACTTACGGAATGGGCTTTAATTACAACACGCTCGAATCTATGTTCATACCCGTTCCGAACAGGGCGACGGGAACGGGCGCGACGCCTAATCATAACTCGTTTAACTATCTGCCGCCTTCAATGTATAACGACGAAGCCGATCCCGATAACTATCACCCCAAATGGTACAGCTACGCGGGTAACGAGCAGAAAGAGCAGCTTTGCTATACGGCTCACGGCGACGCCGCAGAATATCAGGCGATGGTAGACACTCTCTACGAGTATCTTAAAGAAATAGTAGACAATCACCCGACTATGAGCAATATAACGATTACCCATCAGGATAATTACGGCTATTGCGATTGCGAGTCCTGTTTGAACGTGATAAAAAAATACGGAGCGATTTCCGCGGCTTATATTATGTTCTTAAACGACGTAGACGATAAGCTGCAAGCGGATTTAGAAGAGGAAGCGGAGATAAACGGCACGGAAAAGAGAGAGGTCAACGTGGTATTTTTCGCATATCACGGGACGAAAGAATCTCCAACCGTTCTCGGCGACGACGGCGAGTATCACGCGACGAGCGAAGACGTGATAATGAACGAACACGTCGGCGTTATAGTCGCTCCGATAGAGTCTTATTATACCTCTACTTTTTATGAAAAGACTAATATAGAAAAAGGCGAATCGAATTCGATAAAATCTTGGTCGGCACTCACCGACAAGGTTTATATGTGGCTTTACGAAACATATTTCAACAACTATTTTTACCCGTATAATTCGTGGGAAACGATAGTGGAGAATTACAGATTCTGTCTTGAAAACCACGCGGTATATATGTTCGATCAGGGACAGCATAACCAAGGCTCGCCCACGGGCTTTATGGCGTTCAAATACTATATAGACGCCAAGGCGGGAATCAATGTGAACGTGAATTACGGGGAGCTTGAAGAAAAGTTCTTCCGCGGCTATTTCAAAGAAGCCGCCGAACCGATGCTGAAATATTTCAGAACGCTTAAAGGCAGGCTTTCGTATCTTGAAAACGCTTATAACGATACGGTAGACGGCGGTATCAACAACGGTACGGGCAACGTGCTTGCGAAAAAACAATACTGGGATTACCGTACGCTTACGGGATATACCGATTATATAGAAGAGGCGATGACCGCGATAGAAAAATACGCGGCGCAGTCGCCCGATACCTACGAGAGCCTTAAAAAGCATATAACCGTCGAATCGTTGTTCCCGAGATACGCGCTTATCACCTTATACGGAGAGCAGCTTTCGAGCGAACAGTCCGACGAGATGAAAAGGGCTTTCGTGACCGATTGCCGCGCGCTCGGCTTAACGAACGAGGGCGAATCCGACTCAAAGAAATTAAGTACCCTGTTTGCCCGCTGGGGGTACTGAGTTTAATATATTACAGGAGGTTTTTCAGGAGAAAAACAGGAGGAATTGTATGAAAAAGAAATATGTAACACCTGAGGGAAAAATTGTAACGCTCGGAGAAAACGACGTTATAACGCTTTCCGGAGACGATTTGGGAGTAATGCCCGACGACTGGTTCGGTTCGGGAAACGGAGGAACGGGATTATGAGTTTACGAATAAAAAAAGTGTGGTGCGCAGTTCTGTTTGCCGTGCTTCTTGCTTGCGTTTCGGGCTTCTTCGTATCCGCTTTCAATACTGCGGTCGAAGCCGAGACGGTTACGAGCGAAGGCTTTTATACGGAAGACGGTGCGTCGGTCAGATATAATTCGGACACACCCGGTATAAGATTTACTTCTTATATCACCGAAGAGCATTATAACGGGCTTAAAAACAAAGCCGCGGACGGTGCGTTGACTTTCTATACTATAATAGAAAAAGCGGACGACGCTTCGGCGTCCAAGGTTAAAATAGCACACGAACAGACCGTAGAGTTCGACGAAAACGGTCTTGCGGTATTCAACGCCGCGCTCGTATTCAAAAAAGCGAGCGGCGCGCTTACCGCAGAAGAAATCAAAGCGGCTTCCGCTATGGAATTAAAGGCCGCGACTTACGTTCAGTATACGGATAAAGACGGGCAAACCGTAACCGAACAGGCGGCAAACGACGGGGTAGTGCGTTCTATGCGCGGCGTTGCGAATTACGCGATACGCGTCGGCGTTACCGCAGAACAAGAAGCTTTCCTTAACGCTTATCTCGGCACGACTACGACCGACGATACCGCGAGGAAAATAGTGCTTACCGATAAATCCGCGGTAGAGCTTTTCGGAGTAACCGAAGGCGCGGTGTATATCGGAGCGAAAAAGGTCGGCGATATTGCGGGCGGCAAAATCGACCTTTCTTCCGCGACCGTTCCCACGGGTTCTGCGACGGAAGTTTACGTTTTCGACAGCGATAATAACTGCACGATATATACCTGCACGTTTATTCAGCCCGTCGATCTGGCGGAAAATTACGTCGTAGGTCTTAACCGTACGAGCGCGACTTATACTTATACCATGAACGACGAAGAAGTCGTTACGAGCGTAACGATAAACGGAACGGAGCTGGCTTCTTCCGATTATACGCAAAGCGGCAACGTAGTCACTCTTAACGCTTCGGCATTCACAGCCGTGGGCGACGCCGTCGTCGTTATAGAAACCGCTACGGCAGTTTATAACGATACCGCGGAAGTATTCGATATGGCGATAGGAACTTTGGACGAATTCAAGGCGTTTTGGTGCAGAGATACTTTCCCGTCAGGCGGAACTATAACCTTAAAGGTTGCTTTCACCGCGGATATAGACGCTTCTTCGTACGACTTTAACGGCGGAACGGTACTTACGAACTTTACCTTTGACGGGTTAATTGACGGAAAGGGACATACGATAAGCGGAGCAAATTCTTCTTATTACGGTTTTATGCAGACATTAGGCGAGAACGGAGTAATAAAGAACGTTGCGTTTACCGGAATCAGATTTTACAGAACTTCCGCAATATTTAACGATCGTATAAAAGGTAGATTAGAGAACTGCTATTTTGAAGGAACGGGCGGTACGGCTACCGATAATAACGCGCTGTGCAAGTGGGTAAACAATACCGCAGTATTTAAGAACGTGGTGGTATATCTGCACGACAGACCGAGCGGAACGGAAACGCAGGTTGCGTTGTTCAGAGAGTCTATGACTTTGCCGACTGCGCCGAGCGGATTATACGTTATAAACACCTCTTCGGCGGGAGAGATTTGCACGGCGGTAGGCAATACCGATATGAGCGACGTGCATTTATATACTTCGCTTGCGGATTTCGCGGCGGACGTGACGGAGCTTCCCGCGGGATTCACGAGAGAATACTGGCATATAGGCGAAAACGGTCTTACGTTCGGTAAGGTTCTCGACAGAGTGGAGCTTACAGAAAAACCGTTCGTTGCGCTCAACCGTGCAAACGAAACCTGCACTCTTACCTTAAACGACGAAGAAGCGATTACGAGCTTTAAGGTCGGCGGAACGGAGTTAGCATCTTCCGATTATACGCAGAGCGGAAAGGTCGTTTCGTTCGATTTGTCGTTGTTCACGATTTCGGGCGATATAAGCATAGAAATAGCGACCGCGACGACCATTTATACGGGAACTGCGGAAGTATTCGATATGGCGATAGGAACGCTCGACGAGTTCAAGACGTTCTGGTGCAGAGATACTTTACCGGCAAGTCAAACCGTAACCTTAAAGGTTGCTTTCACCGCGGATATAGATGCTTCCTCGTACACTTTCAACGGCGGAACGGTACTTACAAATTTTACCTTTAACGGCGTTATAGACGGAAGAGGGCATACCGTCAAAGGCGTATGTTCCACTTATTTCGGACTGTTCTATGGTATAGGTGCAGACGCGGTTATAAAAAATATAGCGTTTACCGATATAAACTTTTATAGAGTTTCCACGATAGTAAATTATAAACTCGAAGGTACTCTTGATAATTGTTACTTTGAAGGAAGCGGCGGAAGTACGGCGGATAATAACGCGTTGGCAAAGCAATTAGGCGCGAATGCCGTTTTGAATAACGTTGTCTTATATCTGCACGACAGACCGAGCGGAACAGAAACGCAAAACGGCGTGTTCGTAGGCTTGACAAGCGGTACTTCGGCGGTTGCAACCGCGCCGAAAGGAGTATACGTTATAAATACTTCTTCTAACGGCGTTATCTGCAATGCGGCGGGTTCTACCGATATAAGCGATATACATTTGTATTCTTCGATTGAAGATTTCGCGGCGGATGTAACTACGCTTCCTGCGGGCTTCTCTTCCGATTACTGGCATATAGGCGAAAACGGTCTTGCGTTCGGTAAAACGATAACGAAAGACTTGGTTTCGTTGTCGGAAAAACCGCTCGTCGGACTTAACCGCAGCGGCGAAACGTATTCGTTTACCCTTAACGGCGAAGAAGTCGTTACGAGCGTTAAGGTCGGCGGGGCGCAATTAACCTCTTCCGATTACACGCAGAGCGGAAACGTTATTACTCTTAACGCTTCGGCATTTACAGCCGTCGGCGATATAAGCATAGAGATAGAAACCGCGACGACGATTTATACGGGAACTGCCGAAGTGTTCGATATGGCGATAGGAACGCTCGACGAATTCAAGGCGTTTTGGAGCGTGTCGAATTTAGCAAGCAAAACCGTGACTTCTCGCGTTGCGCTTACCGCTAATATAGATGCGACGGGATACGATAACGGCGGAAATATTACCGCTTGTAATTTTGCGGGAGTTCTCGACGGGCGCGGATATACCATAAGCAACGCAAGAGCAAGCTGGAACGGCTTGTTATATAACCTTACCGCAGACGGCGTTATAAAGAACGTTGCCTTTACGGGAATACGATTCGTAAACGATTCGATAGTTATTGCGAATAAGCTTGAAGGAACGATTGAGAACTGTTATTTTGAAAGCCACACCGTAGAAAAAACGACTGCGGGTGCGACGACGTTACTTGCCAACCAGATAGGCGCGAACGCGGTTCTTAAAAATATAGTGATATACGCGGATAACCGTCCTGCGAATTGTTCCGCACAAAACGGCGTGTTCAACAGAGTTATAGACGCGGCAACTATGGCTACCGCGCCGAGCGGAGTATACGTTGTAAACACGAACTCCAACGGCAATATTTGTAATACGGCGAGCATAGGTTCTACCGATATAAGCGGTATACGTTTGTATTCCACGCTCGGTGAATTTATAAACGACGTTAAAGAATTGCCGGAAGGATTTTCTTCCGACATTTGGCAGATAGACGAAAACGGAGGGCTTGTTTTTGCAAGCTCTCCGGAAGGTTTACCGACCTTCGGACTGCATAAGGCGAGCGTTACTGATAACGCCGACCGCACCTTCGTCTATAACAAAAAAAGCGAATACGTTATTATTGCGGATAATAACGGAGACGCGATGACCAAAGCCGTAAAACTGATTACGGACAACGTTTATAAGGCGACGGGCGTTACGCTTACCAAAGAGGTTTACGCTACGGGGCGCGAGAGCGACTGGACGGCAAACGATAAGCTTATAATCTTCGACAATGCGGAGTTCTTTGCGAAAGCGGGGCTTACTATGCCGAACGAAGACCTCGGGAACTGCGGTTATTACGTTAAAACCGTCGGCAATACGGTGTTTATTATGTGCGGCGGCGAAGACGGTTATCAGCTCGGCGCGATAAGATTTTTAAGCGAAACCTTAGGCTACGACAGACTTTCCGAGGATTGTACCGTTTACGATAAGAGCGGCGCAACCATTCCGGATATGGAAATAATAGAAAAACCCGACTTCGAGTACCGTATGGCTTCAAATTTCAAGATGCCGAACGCGGTTTACGGAATGGGCTTCAATAAGGCGAACTTCAATGCGATGTTTATGGCTGTACCCGACAGAGCAACCGGCGACAACGCGCTTACTATGCACAATTCTTATAATTATCTGCCGCCTTCGATGTATCAGTCCGCGCATCCCAAGTGGTACAGCAACGCGGGCAATACGGTTAAGCAACAGCTTTGTTATACCGCGCACGGCGATTCGACCGAGTATCAGGCGATGGTAGATACTTTGTACGAATATCTTAAACAAATCGTAGACGCAAACCCCGATATGAGCAATATAACTATTACTCATCAGGATAACCTTTATTATTGCGATTGCAGCAGCTGCGCCTCCGTTATCAGCACTTACGGAGCGATTTCCGCGGCGTATATAATGTTTTTGAACGACGTTGACGATAAGCTGCAAGCCGATCTGGAAGCGGAAGCTCTTGCAAACGGCACGGAAAAGAGAGAAGTCAACATCGTGTTTTTTGCATACCACGGGACGAAAGAATCTCCCACGAAGCTCGTAAACGGCAAATATCAGCCGACGAGCGAGAACGTAGTTATGAACGAACACGTCGGAGTTATCGTCGCGCCCATAGAATCTTATTATACTTCTTCGCTTTACAGCGATAAGAATAAAGAATACGGAGAATCGGAAGCGGTTAAATCGTGGTCCTGCCTTACGAACAAGGTTTATATGTGGATTTACGAAACGTATTTCAACAACTACTTCTATCCGTATAATACTTGGGAAACCATTTTACCGAACTATATTTTCTGCTACGAAAACAACGCTGTATATATGTTCGATCAGGGACAGCACAATCAGGCTTCTCCGACGGCGTTTATGGCTTTCAAATATTATCTCGACTCCAAAGCGGGAATTAACGTAAACTATTCTTATGCGGAACTCGAAGAGAAGTTCTTTAACGGGTATTTTAAAGACGCCGCGGGTTCTATGAAAAATTATTTCAACGCTCTTAAAGCGCAGCTTAAATATCTTGAAGAAACGTATTCTTCGGTAGACGGCGGCATCAACAACGGTATGGATAACGTGCTTGCAAACGCTTCTTACTGGTCCGTCGATACGCTGAACGAATACCTCGGATATATAAACGCGGCTCTTTCCGATATAGCGGCTTATGCAGAGGCGGATTCGGCAACGTACGCTATGCTTAAAAATCATATCGTTGCGGAATCGCTCTTCCCGAGATACGCGCTCTTAACCTTGCACGAGGATAGCTTTACGAGCGAGGAATTAGCCGAGATGAGAGCTTCTTTTAAAGAAGATTGCGAGGCTTTGGGACTTACGCAGGAGGCGGAATCCGCTTCTAAAACTTTAAGCGCGTTGTTCACGAGCTGGGGCTTATAATAAGGAGGATACACAATGAAAGGAACGAACAGGTATACTTTTTTTAAGTATTTATTTACCGCTTTATGTGCTGTTATGGTTTTGTGCGCGGGAATATTCGTCGGGTGCGATAAGCCGGACGACGACACGCCCGACGAGCCGACGGAAGCCGCTTCCGTAACGATAGACAGAAAAACGCTGACTATATCGGAATGGGAAAGCGCGATTCTCACGGCGAAGAAAACCGGCACTGACGAAGAGATTAAATGGAGCAGCGATAACGCTTCCGTAGCGACGGTTACGGACGGAAAGGTCGTTGCGGTTTCCTGCGGGGAAACGACTATAACCGCTTCCGCGGGGCAGGCAAGCGATAAATGTTTAGTTACCGTCGTTCCTTCCGAAGTCGAACCCACCGTTATTATAAACGAAATTCAGGGCAAAGACGAAAAGCTTATAATCAGCGATAATTCCGAATTCGATTTGACCGCTTCCGTTTTGTGGAATGCGGAAAAAATCGAGGGGGCGGAAATATCATGGTTCTCGACGGACGAAACGATAGCTTCCGTGAAAGCGGAAGGGAATACGGCGACCGTAAAGGGCGTGAGCGAGGGCGAAACGACGATAAAGGTTCTCGCCGAGATTCGCGGCAAAACCGCGGTTTACGAGTTTAAGGTAAAGGTGAATGCGGAGGCGGCGTTGTTAAAGGTTAATAACGAAGGCTATACTCCGTATTCGGGCGGATATAAGATTACCGTCAACGCCGTGGAAGAAATCGAAGGCGACGGCTCCAACGTTTCCGTTCCCGAAGTTTACGCCACCTATAAAGGACAGAAAATAGAAAATATTTCGCTTAGCTGGACGACGGAAAACGAAGATATGATAGAGCTTGACGCCGTTACGGGTAAAATTACGGCAAAGCAGGCGGGAAGCGCGGTCGTTTTCGGCGTGTGGCACTACGACGCGACGGATAAAGATTATACCATAAAGCTTACTGTGGAAATCGGGAGAGTAACCGTCGTTTCTGACGAATTGCGAGAGATAGTCATAAATCGTCCCTCAACCGCGGCGACGCTGACGCTTGCGGACGAAACCGTTCAGAGCTTCGGCGTGGACGACAAGAATTACGAGGACGGATTTACCGAAGAAAACGGCGTGGCGACTTTCGATAACTCCAAATTCGACGTTTCGGATCAAAGAAAGGTTATTTCGGTCAAAGTCGTAACGAATAAGCGCGTTTACGAGTTCTCCGCGAAATCGTATTATGCGATTTCTAATATCGATGAATGGAAAGCCGTCTGGAACGCGAAGACCGCTCCCGCGATATTCGCGAAAGCTTCCGTGGTGATAATAGAAGAGGATATAGACGTTTCTTCTTATAAGCACGACGGAAACATAGTGTTCACGGGTTCTTTCTCGGGAATATTCGACGGGCAGGGGCATACGATAAACGGAGCGACTGCTTCGTGGTTCGGTATGTTTAACTCGGTTTCGGAGGAAGGCGTGCTGAAAAACGTGGCTTTCGTCGGGGCGACGCTCCTTAAAGACGCGAAATTATTCCATACGAGTATGAACGGAACGCTCGAAAACTTTTATTTTGAAGGAACTCATCGGGCGGACCTTGCGATAAACGCAGTTCCCGCATTTGCGCTTAAATTAGGTAGAAACGCGGTTATAAGAAACGTAGTTCTCAATATTCGCGGCAGAAAAACCAACGCCGCCATTTCGGGCGTAAAGGCGTTGTTCAACGAGCTGGATTCGGGCGAAGGTATGCCTTCCGTGAACAATTTCTATGCGGCGATAGATTCTTCGGACGGTTCTGCAAGTAAAGACGATTCTGTAAATAAGAATATAAATCTTTATTCCTCTATGACGGAAATGAGAGAGAGCGTGACTGCGCTTCCCTCGGGATTTACCTCCGATATATGGCAGCTATACGACGGGATGGTAACGTTTAAGTCTTCCGAAGCTTTAATCGGAGAATATTTATCGGAAAACTCTTTAACGGTGGATTCCGTAAGCTACGTTATGCAGCTTACCGATATAACGCTATCCGCCGATAAGGCTTGCGAATGGGCGATAGAGGGGCTTCCTTCTTCCGCGTATTCGCTTGCGGGCGACGTGTTAAGGCTTAACGAAAGCTCGACCGAGGGCGAAACCTTTAATATAATAGGCTATTATACGGAAGAGCGGTTCGGACACGTTTACGAAGACAGAATCGAAAACGTACAGATAAAAAGATATACCGTTACGAAAGACGTTGAAGAAAGCTACGTCGTGGGGCTGAACCGCGATACCGCAACGTATGCGTATACGCTCGGTTCGGGCGATCCGATATTGAGCGTAACCGTAAACAACGCCGTGATAGCGGAGGAGAATTATTCGCTTTCCGGCAACGTGCTGACTCTTAAAGCTTCTGCGTTTACCAAAACGGGTATCGCCGAAATCGCGATTGAAACGAAGGAGGTTATTTACAGGGCTTCGGCAGAAGTGTTCGATATGGCGATAGGAACGCTCGACGAGTTCAAAGCGTTCTGGAACACCTCCGTTATGACGGGTACGGTGACTTTGAAGGTTGCGCTGACCGATAATATAGACGCCTCGGGCTACGATAACGGCGGCAACATAGCCGTTCCCGATTTCGCGGGAGTGCTTGACGGGCGCGGTTATACGATAAACGGCGTAAGAGCAGGCTGGAACGGATTGTTCTATAATCTTACGGCGGAAGGCGTAGTTAAAAACGTTGCGTTTACCGATATACGTTTCGTAACCAAATCCATAATATTCGGATATAAACTCGAAGGTACGGTAGAAAACTGTTATTTTGAAGGAACGAGAGAGGTTGAAAGAACCGGCAGCGCGGGCGCGACGAATTTGCTCGCAAGCCAGATAGGCGCGAACGCGGTTCTTAAAAACGTCGTGGTACACGCGGATAATCGTCCAGACAGCTGTTCGGCAAAAAGCGGCGTGTTCGGCTTTGTAATCGGTTCTGCGATTATGAACGTTGCGCCGAGCGGAGTTTACGTTATAAATACTTTGTCGAACGGAAAAATCTGCGACGACGAGAACCCGATCGGTTTAAGCGGTATCGTTTTATACGCTTCCGTTTCGGAATTCAAAGCGGCTGTAAAAGCTCTTCCGGAAGGCTTTTCTTCCGAAATATGGCAAATATACGAGGAAGTTCTCACTTTCAGATCTTCGCAGGAAATTATAGACGATTATCTTGCGGGAAT
This sequence comes from Anaerovoracaceae bacterium, assembly GCA_963599785.1. Taxonomy (GTDB): domain Bacteria; phylum Bacillota; class Clostridia; order Christensenellales; family Borkfalkiaceae; genus UBA1259. The sequence goes on along the minus strand of CAVBZJ010000014.1, from coordinate 4,992 downwards.
AGAGCTGACGGTTGATTCCATAAGCTCGGTAACGCAGCTTACGGATATCTCGCTTTCTGCGGATAAAGCCTGCGAATGGAGCATAGAAGGACTTGATTCTTCCGCGTATACTATCGAAAACGGAGTGTTAAGACTGAACGAAAACGCGACCGCGGGAACGAGGTTCACTATCGTTGCAAGATATACCGAACCGAGATACGGACGCGTTTACGAGGAAAGGATAGAAAACGTCGTAGTCGAGAAATACGTCGTAACCAAAAAGCTTGCGGAAGAACACGTTATAGGACTTAACCGTACTGGCGCGACTTATTCGTTCAAACTCGATTCGGACGACGCGATAACGAGCGTAACCGTAAACAACGCGGAAATAGGAGCGGAGAATTATTCGCTTTCGGGTAACGTGCTTACGATAAACGCCGCCGCGTTTACGAAGATAGGCGTTGCGGAAATCGTGATAAAAGCGAACGGATATACCTACACCGCAACCGCGGAAGTATTCGATATGGCGATAGGAACGCTCGACGAGTTCAAGGCGTTTTGGAGCAAGGATAATTTAGCGGGCAAAACCGTGACCACCCGCGTTGCGCTTACCGCTGATATAGACGCGGCGGGCTACGATAACGGCGGAAATATATCGGGTTGTAATTTCGCGGGCGTTTTCGACGGGCGCGGATACACCGTAAGCAACGTAAGGGCGTGCTGGAACGGATTGTTTTATAATCTGACCGCAACGGGCGTCGTAAAAAACGTTGCCTTTACGGGAATACGTTTCGTAAACGATTCGATTATCTTTGCGAATAAGCTTGAAGGAACGGTGGAAAACTGTTATTTTGAAGGTCACACCGTAGAAAAAGCGGGCGCGGGTGCGACGACCTTACTTGCTAACCAGATAGGGGCGAACGCGGTTCTTAAAAATATAGTGATATTCGCGGATAACCGTCCCGCAAACTGCTCGACTAAAAACGGCGTGTTCAACACAGTTATGGATAAAGCGACTATGGCAACCGCGCCGAGCGGAGTATACGTTATAAACACGAACTCCAACGGCAATATCTGCAACGCGGACAGCATAGGCGATACCGACGTCGGAGATATACACCTTTATTCCTCGCTTGCGGATTTCAAAGCCGAAAACGCTTCCAGACCGGACGATATTTCCGAAAAATTCTGGAATCTGATTAACGGGTTATCCTGATTGTAAAAAAATAACGACGTGTACGGGGGCGCGATAAAATCCGCGCCCCCGTATATACAATAAACGAAACCATATAAAAAATGAACATCCGAGAGAACGATTTATGAGCTTTGTTTTCAGAAATAACGAAGAAAAGAAGATATTTGTGTCCGAAAACGAGACGGAAGCTTTAAGGCTTGCCGTAAAAGACCTGATGAAGGATATACGCGCGGTGTGCGGAAGAGCTGTCGAAACGAACGATTCCGCTTTTGCGGATATTATAATTTGCAGTAACGAAAACGACAGGTACGGCGAATTTTCGGAAGGCTTTTCGTTTACTCGCGAAGAAGAGTTTTTTTACCGCGTAAACGAAGATAAAATCGTTATTTGCGGGAACGGCGATCTGGGTACTATGTGGGGTATATACACCTTTTCCGAAAAGGAACTAGGTATTCCGCCCTATTATCTGTTCGACGATTTTAAGCCCGAAGCGAGGAAAGAGCTTAAAATAGCAAGCAAAACCGTAAACGAATATCCGCATACCCGTTTCCGCGGGTGGTTTATAAACGACGAGGATCTGCTGGAAGGGTTTATGCACGAAGGAAAGCGTAACGTGGAATATTCCTTTTACCGTAACGTTATAGCTCCCGAACTGATGGAGGCGATTGTCGAAACGGCTTTGCGTTTCCGTATGAATATGATAATTCCTTCCTCTCTCATAGACATATACAATGAACCGGAAGAAAATCTGGTAAAAATAATTTCGCGCCGCGGCTTATTTATATCCCAGCACCATATAGAACCGCTCGGCGCGTTCAGACACGGTATAGAACGCTTTTTTAAGGAGAACGGATACGACGAGAATATCTCGTACCTTTCAAATAAAGAAGCACTTGTCGCCTGCTGGAAGCACTATGCGGAGCGTTGGGCAAGGTATCCGCGCGTAGTGTGGCAATTAGGGCTTCGCGGAATGGACGATAAACCCGTATGGCAGGCGGATTCGGCGGTTGGCGACAGCGACGAGGAACGCGGTAAGCTGATTTCGGAAGCTATACGAACTCAATACGATATAATTTCGGCGGCAAGCAAAACGGATAAAATTTATACTACCTCCACCGTGTGGATGGAAGGCGCGCACTTGCTGGCGGCGGGAACGCTTAAACTGCCTGAAAACACGATAACGGTTTTTGCGGATATAGGTATGAGCCAGATGTTCGGCAACGATTTTTTCGAGACGAAACGCGAACAAAGCAGAAAATACGGCGTATATTATCACGCCGCTTACTGGCATACCGGTCCGCACCTTTCGGAAGGAGTTTTGCCGCAAAAAATGGAGTATTCCTATCGGCTTGCGAGAAAGTACCGTTCCGATTACTATTCGGTTATGAACGTGGGCAATATCAAGGAATTCACATATTCGATAAATCTGAATTCCAAAATAGTCTGGTATGCGGGCGAATTTTCCGTTCGCGAGCTGCAAAACGAATATTGCAAAGGGTACGTCGGCGAGACTTATGCCGAGAAAACGGGCGAAGCCATCGACTTATATTTCGACGCGCTCGGTAGCGTCGAAGAAAAAGCGTATAAGGAATTTTGCGAAAAATACGACTTCGATTATAGAAAATACGAAGATACGGACTTTCCCTCCGTCAATCTGAACGACGGAATAATGTACTGGTGTTTTCATAACGAATTTAATTATAAGCGCGATTTTTATACCGAAGCTTTCGGAAAAACGGTGCGTGACGGACTTAATAAAATGACGCGCGCGAACGAATTTTTTGAAGAAATCGCCGAAAAACTTTCAGAAGACAGGAGAGGGGCGTTGCACAGGCAGTGGTGCTATCAGTCTTACTTATGGGTATGCTTCTTTTCGGCGGCGGAGCTTATGTGCGGGCTTATAGAACGCGGCGACAAGCTGACGGAAAAAGAATTTATAGCCGCGCACGAAAAAGCTGCGCAGTATTTCCTCGACGTTCTGGCGGAAAGAAAAAAATATTATACGGGTAAATGGCAGAAATGGTTCGACGGGGACGGAAAGGTCAGCGTGAAAAAGCTTTACGAGCTGTGCCTTTCGGAAATCGCCTGCGCCGAAAATTATATCGGGCAGAAAGCGGGGATATAGATTTTTTTAACGGGTTATAAAACGGTGCGCGTATTATGTGGAATAATAAAAATAAAGCCGTAACGTTCAGCTTCGACGACGGGATTATTCAGGATAAGAGAGTAATAGAAATTTTAAATAAATATAATCTGAAAGGAACGTTTAATCTTAATTCGGCGTTGCTCGGGTTGAAGGGCGAGGTTACTTTTCGCGGCGCAAAAGCTCCGCACGACAGAATCGCCGCCTGCGACGTTAAAAGGGTTTACGAGGGGCAGGAGGTTGCGGCGCATACGCTGACTCACGCGTCTTTAACGGAGCTTGACGACGATACGGTCGCTTATCAGGTGGAAAAAGACAGACTTATTTTATCCGAGCTTTGCGGATACGAAGTCGTCGGAATGGCGTATCCTTACGGCGCGGCGGACGAGCGCGTCGTCAATATTATTAAAAATAAAACGAAGATCGGGTATGCGAGAACTTCTGCCCGTACGGACGAATTCGGCGTTCCGCAAAATTTGTTTTGCTTTAATCCGAACGTTCGTTATATAGAGGAAAACAGGTTTTACGATATGGCGGAAAAATTTCTGAACGCGCCCGAGAACGAAAAGAAGCTTCTCTATATCTGGGGACATAGCTACGAAATGGATTTAAATCTGATTTCTTGGGAACAATTCGAGGAGTTTTGCAGGTATATTTCTGGAAGAGCGGAAATATTTTACGGCACTAACAAAGAGGTTTTCGGACTGTAATATTAAGTCGAAAAGCCTTCGTTTTATAAATTATCGATAAGGAGAAAACAAAAATGAAAAAGAGAATTATCGCTTTTATTATATCCGTTGTTATAGCGACTTCGGTATGCACGATTTTCGGGTGCAAAAACGAGCATACACACACTTATGGCGAATGGGTGGAAGTTACCGCCGCAACGATTACGTCTGCCGGACGGAAGGAAAGAGTCTGCGAGGTTTGCGGAGAGAAGGAAGTCGAGGAAATACCTGCGATAGAGGATAAAACGAAATACTACGACGGCGGCTACGTCAATATATTGCCTTCCGTGGTGTCTAAATATTTGGCGGCGGAAAATAAAGCGGAATATTTATATAATTTCGCGGCGGGTACGACCGTAGCGGATAAAGTAAAGGGAGTGTCTCTCGGCTGGGTTAAAACGAGCGCGCCGTATAAGCTCGTTATTTCTACCGATAAGGATTATAAGGAAAACGCGGAAGAAATAACCGTTAAAACCTTTTCGACCACCCTTTATAATCTTTTGCCTTCCGAAACTTATTACTATAAAGTTACCGACGCAAACGGTAACCTGATAAAAACGGATTCTTTCAGAATAAAAGATGGATTGAGACCGATATATTGCGGAAATATTTTAAATATGCGCGATATGGGAGGCAAGACGGCGAACGACGGCGTTATAAAATACGGCTTGGTTTATCGCAGTCCGGAAATAGCGGACGCCGATACAACCGCGAAAAGAATAATGACGGAAGACCTCGGGATAAAAACGGAAATAGATTTAAGACTGAACAGCACTACTTCTTCTGTAAGCGATTCTATAACGAAGCATACGCTCGGAATCCTGCAATGGGATTATCTCTTTCCGGGAATGAATTCTGACAGACCTGCAAGTCAGATTTTGAGGGATAACCTGAAAAAGATTTTTGAACTGTTTGCGGACGAAAGCAATTATCCGATAGTATTCCAT
>CAVBZJ010000013.1:22354-24022 GCA_963599785.1 Anaerovoracaceae bacterium | reverse complement strand
CCTTAAATTCAACTCTCTCAATACAACGCTTCCGTTTTTTAACCGTACAAACCTTCCGTATGCCGTATCTGCAAAAGCGGAACGAGTGTTGTCCTTTTCTAAGCGTTTTCAATTATACTATTCGTCTTTGTTTTTTACAAGCCGTTTTAAATATAAAACGCCTCGTGACCGTAAAAATCTTTTGCAGAACGCCGACAGCTTCTTTTTACCGTTTGGTAATTCTTTATTGAGAGCGGACTTTATCGCACATACGTTAGAAATATAAAAAAGGATAGCGGAATCTCTCCGTTATCCTTTTTTAGTCGTTGTTTTGCACCCGATTTGGCAATTCGGTTTACAATATATCCTTAATTGCTTTCGCTTTGCTTTTTCCGATTTGCTCGATGCCCGTCTCATTAAAATGTACTCCGTCCGTCACCTTTGCGTCTTTACCGAGCTTAACGCTCAATTCATAGAGATCGACAACGGAAGCGTTAAGCTCTTTTGCTATTTTTACCGCACGAACATTTCTTTCTTTGACGATTTTATCCCATTTCTCGTCAACCTTGTCTAACTCATCTTTACGCCTGACTTCCGTAGTTAAACAAATCACGGTTTTTGCGTTTTTTGTAATATGTTTTAAGATTTTTAAGCAATTTTGTTCGTAGTCTTCCGCAGAAACACCTTCGCCGTGCAAACCGTAATTATAACAAATTACGTCATATTTCGTATCGTTTGCAAATGCTTTTAACATCTTATGGTAAGTTTGCGATAATATTGAATAAGACGTCGCAAAATAATCGACGACTGCAAGTCCCCCAAGCTCTCTTTTAACCACCTGATAAGTTTGCTCGGTTATCGAATCCCCTATCAAAGCTACTCTCGGTAACAACTTGTCTGTCGTATCGTCACACCACAATCTAAGCCACTCCTGCTTCTCTTTTTCAATATTTCTCCGCATATTTTTCTCCTTTTACCATTATAAACCTTATTTTCATTGTTATAAAGGTTTATAGAGTTTTTAATACTCCTTAATTACAAAAAAGCGGCTATTATCAGCTTACCCGTAATTTTCTCTTTCAAAAGCCGACGAAAAGACTATCACGCTTAATCCCGTGAGGGAGGGATTTTGATAATCCCCGTGATCGCGAATTATTTCACGTCTTTTGCGGCATCGCGGTAAAACGCGAGAACTTCCGCAAAATAGCCGTTAAACGCAGAGCTTTCCGAGGCGTTAAGCGCGGAAAACGCCGCTTCTAATTTTTCGTAAGCGGCTTTCGCTTCCGCCGTAGCCTTCGCGAACTCTTCCGCGTCGCGGTTTTCTTCGCCCGCTCCTTTCAGCGCGAGATATTCGGTAAACGCCCTCTCCGCTTCGAGCAACGCCTCCGCCGCCGCTTTTACGTTCGCGCTGTCCTTAAACGCGTTTGCGAATATCGCCTTCAAGCCGTCGTAATAATACGCGTTGTATTCCGTTTCGTCCGCGCCGTGAATTTCCTGAATCTGCGTAAAGACAAGTCTTTCGGTAGCGGAAAGCTTGATAAAGCTCTTCATAACCTCCGCCGCCTTTTCCGCGGAAATCGTTTCGGTCGCGGAAGCTTCCGTCCAGACGATTTCCCTGCTTGCCGCAATGAAATCGCGGAACGACGTATCGCTTTCGATAAGCTCGTAAAGGTCGATGCTGCCGTAACT
>CAVBZJ010000013.1:0-22344 GCA_963599785.1 Anaerovoracaceae bacterium | reverse complement strand
TAACTTATCTGTCCGTAAAAGAACACGCCTATTCTCATCGCCTGCACCGAAATCGCGTAATCGAGAGTCAGCGCGACGTTTTCCGAAAACTCCACGGGAACGCGGTAATAAATCTCTTTCACTTCGTCGGGAGCTTCGGTAAGAATCTTGTTCGCAAGCCTTATCGCCGTCTCGTAAGAAGCGTACAATCTGACGTACCCGTTGTCGGGAGCTTTCGTATTATCCTCGGGCGTGATGAGCATCATCTGCCTTTCTATCTCGTCCACCGCGGAAACGACGCCCTTAAATATCTCTTTCCACTCTTCGGGAAGCTCGTAATCTTCGACGAGCGAGCCGTCCACATTATAAAGGTCGGATATATCCGAGTATCTTTGATATACGGTTCCGAAAATTTCGCGGAAGGTTTCGTTGTTATAATCGTTATAACCGTCCGAAACCAAATCCATATATTTAAGGAAGTCTTTTACCGCGTTCGGGTTATAGCCCGACTGCGAATAGCTTTCGATTGCGAAAAGCAGGTTTTGCAGTCTGGTAAACTCTTCGTCGGAAAGATTTTCCGAATAATAGATTTGGAGCATTCTCGTAAGCACCGAATAGCCGACCTCCATATCGAGCGCGGGCTTATCGTAGCCTTCGTAATATACGTTTATCGACGTAAGGAAGCTTTGCTGCTGTCCTGCGGAAAGGTTTGCGAAATGCTCTACGAACGATTTCATCGCTTCCGCCATTTTCTCGTCCTCGGGAGACGTTTCGTAAATTTTAAGGTACTCGTCCCAGAGCGCGACGAGCGCGGAATCGTCGAGCGTGCCGCCAACAAGGTCGTAATATCCGTAGCCGCTCGTCATAACGAATCTGAACAGGTCGGTAAAGCTCGCGTGGAGCGTTTCGCCCTTATCGTTTGCAAGCACGCCGTCGAAGGTTGCCGTATCGTAAAGCTCCTCGTAGAAATCGCGACCGTTCGTAAGAGCTTCGTCTCTCGCCGCTTTCGCCTGTTTGAAGTAATAAACGAGATAAGTGGAATCGGTAGCATAGCCGCCGCCCGGCTGTTCCTGCGTTATAGAGGAATACGCCATAATCGCGTTAAGCAAGCGATTATAAATCTCGTTGAGCTTTGCGGGAAGAACTATGCTCTTTAACGAATCTATCGAAGCAGTATCGTTTTTCGCGAAATAATAGCTGTAAATTATATCGTAAAAATCGTTCTTTTCGCGCCATACGGAAACAGCCGCCAAAAGGTCTCTGTATTCGGGCTTATTGAATTCGCCGTTAGCAATAAGGTCTCTCGCGGCGTTTATATTATCGGCATAAGCCGTAAGGTCTTTCCATTCGGCAGGCACGGTTTTAAGGGTTTCCGCAAGGGAAACGATGAAATTCACGCCCTTCGCTATTTCTTCTCTGTTTTCGCCGTAAAGCGTTACCTTTGCAAGATAATCGGTTATCTTGTCGCCGCCGACGGTAAGATTTTCAAAAACCTCCGCGATTCTCGTGAGGAACGCGACGTTTTCGTTTACCGCGGAGTTCTCGTCGGACAGGAAAGCGCCGTCGCTTTTTGCCGCTTCGTAAGAGGAAAGAACGTATAATAATCTGTTTTCGTTTATCGTCACCGTATCTTTAAGCGCGGAAAACGCTTCGTCCCACTTCTTAAAGGCGTAAGCCGTCGCGGTGCGGGCAGCAGCCTCGCAAGCCGTTTCGTCAACGTATTCGCGCTCGGTAAGCGAAAGGTCGAAATAGAGCTTCATACATTCTATCGCTTTTTCGCCGACCTCGTCGGTAATTTCGGGAACAGCAGGCTCGTTCCACTTGAAATCGTATTTTTTGAGAATATCGTTAAGAGCGGACACCTCGCTGTAAGTCACCGTGACGACGAAGGTAAATTCCTTGCCGCAGTATTTAACGGTCGCGGTCTGCTCCATCGGGCTGTTTTCCGCGGTAACGAGCGAGAAATCCACGCCCTCTACCATATCGTCCGTCACAGCAATCTGCTTTTCGTAAGAACCGCCGTGCTTGAACGTTATATACGCGCCCGCAACGGAAAGCGTTTCGTGCGAATTGTACGCGGACTTTCTCGGCTTATTAAAGCTCGCCTCGTCTACGGTGAATACCGAAACGTTAAAGCTTCCGCCGTAAGTCTTGCCGTCCTTCGAGTAGGTCGCGGTAATCTTCTGCGCGTCCGAGGGCGTCGAAGAATCGAAGCCAGTAAACGTTACCGCTTCGTCCGAAAAGGAAACGGTAAAGGTGGTCGCGTCGTCGTTCGCGATAACCAGTCTGCCGCGGGTGAAATCGAAAGCTTCGCCGACGTAATACACCGTCTGCGCGTTTTCCGCGCGAACCCGCGCCACGAGCGTTATTTCAAACTCCGTCGTCTGCCCCTCGTAAGAAACGGTTATTTTCTGCTTGCCGACCTTGGTATTGTCGTAGCCCGTCACGGACACCTTGTCCGAATTAAGCGGAATAGTTTCGGTTTTTCCGCCGTAATCGACGGTAAGCTTGCCCGAAGAAAGGTCTAATTCCTGCCCTTCGACGTAGGTAAGCTTCGGCATATCGTTTCTGCCGATGGAAATTCCGTTCACCTTGCTTCCGCACGCCGCGAGAGCGAAAAGCGCGCACACGACGAGCATTGCGGCAAGCGCGATACGGAAGACTTTTAAACTCTTTTTAGTCATTTGCTTCACTTCCTTGGGTAAAATTTTCTTGATATACGGCGAAAAGCTCGCGCCCGTCGGCGTTTTCTTTCAGCTTATCCGCGGGAATTTCCGCTTCGCCGCCCTCGGTATAGCTCCAACCGAGGAAAACGAAGCCTTTTTTATAAGGCGCGGACACGCCGTTTATATTTTTATCGTTTATTATATTTTCCGCCCTTCCGTTAAAGCCCGTCACCGCTCCGTCCGCTATCGTCGCTCCGTAAATCACGGGGCGATAGCTTGCGTTCCAAAGCTCGTCGAAGCCTTCTCCCTCGCTATCCGCTCCGAGATAGAAGGTAAGCTCGTTACAGCCGTAGAAGGCGAGCTTTCCGACGCGTTCGAGAGAAGCCCCGAAAGCCGCGGATTTAAGTGCGGAATCGCCCTTGAACGCATAGTTTCCGATAGATTTCAGCGTCATAGAAAACCTTACGTTTTCGAGGGCGATGCAGCCGTAAAAGGCGTAATTTCCTATAATTTCCACACCGTCCGCAAGCTCTGCTTCGGTAAGCGCGGTTGCGCGGAAAAACGCGCGGTCGCCTATCTCCTTCACGGAAGCGGGAACGGTGATTTTTTCAAGCGAGGTGCAGTTTGCAAAGGCGTATTCCGAAATCTTTTCGAGATTTCTGCCTATCGAAACGGTTTTGAGCGCGGTGCAGCCGTTGAACGCGTGTCTGCCGATAGTCGTGACGGTATCGGGGATTTTCACGCTTTCGAGCGCGGTGCAACCCGCAAACGCGCAGTTCCCGACGCTTTTCGCGCCGCCGAGTCCCGCAGAAGCGAGCGAAAGACAGTTATAAAACGCGTAGTCGCCTATGCTTTTTACGGTATACGGGAGGTTCACGGAAGTCAGCGCGGCGCAGTTATAGAACGCCGAACGCCCTATCGTTTCCACTCCGCTCGCAACGGTCACGCTTTCGAGAGCGGTGCAGCCGTAAAAGGCGTAATCGCCGAGAGCTTTCACGGTGGACGGCACGTTTACGGTTTTAAGAGCCGCCGCGTTATAGAACGCGCCCTTGCCGATATATTTAAGCCCTTCGTTCATCACTATGCTTTCGTAGCCTATCGCGTTATAAAACGCGTAGTCGCAAACCCCGACTATTTCCGAGGGGAAAGCTATTCCGCCGCCCTGCGGTCCGTAAATTTTGGGGAAACGCACGCCTACTATCCAGTTGTCGAGAACGACGATAAGGTCGGAAACGCGCCACAAGCCCGTTGCGTAAAAGGCGTAGTCGCCTATTCTTTCAAGGCTGTCGGGAAGGTCGAGCTTCTGCGGCTCTTCGTTCTTCGCCGCGGGGAATTCCTCTTTTAATTTCTTGCATCTCGCAAACGCGTGCGAGCCTATTTCCTTTAAGGACGAGTTTTCCGCAAAGAACAGCTTGTCCATCGATTCGCAGGAATCGAACGCGTACGCGCCGACGCGCAAAAGTCCGCTTCCTATATTTACTTCGAGAATGGATTTAACGCCGTAAAACGCGTAATCGCCGAGCCGTTTTACCGAATCGGGAATATTCACTCTCAATATGCCCTGTATATCATAGAACGCATAGTCGGATATACCGACCGCGCCCGCAAGCTGTTTTTCGGCTACCGAAAAGTTTTCGTCCTCGTCGAACTTTTCTCTTCTGCACCCGACCACCCAGTCGTCTACCCTGACTATCGGATCGGCGTACGCGTTCGTATCGTTCCATATAGCCGTACCCTTGAACGCGCTGTTGCCTATCGAGACGATATTATCGCCGAGGGTTACGCTTTTAAGCTTTGCAGACTCGTAAAAGGCGTATTCGCCGATTTTCGCGAGGCTGTTCGGAAGAGCCGTTTCGGTAAGAGCCGCGCATCTTGCAAACGAATAGTCGCCGAGCGTCGAAAGATTTTCGGTAAACGTTATTCTTTCGAGCGAAGAGCAGGTGTCGAACGCGTGCGCGGGAACGGAGGTTATTCCGCTTCCGAAAACGACGCTTTTAAGCGAGGTGCAGGAATAGAACGAATATTCGGACAGCGATTTGACCGAATCGGGAATAGTCAGCTCCTGCAAATTTTCAAGTCCCGAAAAGGCGTACGAACCGATGCTTTCGACGTTTTCTCCGAGGGTTAAGCCGGTCGCCGCCGTGCAGGAAGAAAACGCGTAATCGCTTATCTTTTTCACCGAGGTCGGAAGGTTTATCGTTTTAAGCCCGATACAGCGTTGAAAGGCGTATTCGCCTATCGTTTCCAGCCCCTCGTTCAACGTTACGCTCTCTAACGTAGCGCATCTTGCGAACGCGCGCTTTTCTATGCTTTTTATGTTTTTGCCGAAAACTATACTCGTAATCGCGGAAGAGCTGTTGAACGCGGACGCGCCTATTCTTATAACGGGTTTGCCGCGGAAATAATCGTCCACGACGGCTTCGCCCGTGACCGAACCCGCCCCCGCAACCTCGTAAGCGGAATAATCTTCCACGATGCGGTAGTTAAGTCCCGAATCCGCTTCCTTAACGTATTTAATCGTTTTGGACCAGCCCGAATCGGAATATCTCATACCGTCGCCCAGCGCGCGCACGCGTATTTCGTATTCGGCGGGCGCAAGCTCTTCCATAGAATAGAAGTTGCGGCGGGTATCCGAGCGTTCGCCGTTTATCTCTATTTCGTAGCGACCTGCGTTCTGCACCTTATCCCATTTGAGGGTAAGCTCCTGCGAAATTTCGTCAACGTATACGCCGCACGGCTTTTTCAGCTCCCTTTTTCCGCAGCCCGTCAGCAACAGGCACGCGGCTAAAAGAGTGGCTAAAACGCCCGTTACCGCAATTATTCGTATTGTTTTTAAAATATTTTTCATATTTTTTTACCGTTTGCTTTTTCGTTAGCCGCGCTTATTTTTATCGGCTCTTTCGCGGATAAGCTCGTGAATCCATTTGAATTTGAACTTTCTTACCGCTATATCCAGAAGGAACGCCACGAGTGCGATAACGGAGAACAGAAGTCTCGGATCGAAATTCTTTTCGAGAGTCTCGTCAAAGCCTTCGTAAATCTGCCAGTATTCGGAAATCGCGCTGCCCTTGCCCCTTGCGGCAATATCCGCCATAAACGCTTCTCCGTCTTTATCGGTAAGCGCGTCGTATTCCGCGGAATAAGAGAACACTCTGTATACCGAGGAGGTCGCTATAACCGTGCCGTTTATATCGAGCTTTCTGACGATGACCTCGTGAACGCCCGCTTCCGTAATGACGAAATTCGCTCTCGTATAACCGTTCGAGGCGTCCATATCTATCTTCGTGACGGTAGTACCCGCCGAGCCTTTGCTCGTATATTCGGCTTCTATCGTTTCGCCCTCTTTAAGGTCGGTGTAAATACTCATCGTCGTGGAATAGTTGCCGCAGTCGAGCGACACCTCTATTTCGGAAGGTCTGATGTTTTTAGTCGGGAACAACGCGGCTATAATGTTTTTAACGATCAGCGCGCCGTGTTCGCTTGCGATAAAGTCCGCGGACCACGTTCCGTTAAGGTCGCACATAAAGCTGCCGACCGAACCCGCGCCGTATTTCCATTGCGCGTATACGGGAACGTATTCCCCGACGAGTATCGCCTTTGCGTCGTCTTTCAATTTCGTGCCGTAAAAGCCTTCGAGAGTCGGCATATCGTCCTGCGAAACGCCGCTGACGACAGAAGTATGCTCTCTTATCATCGGCGTGAACGTTTCGTAGTTTACGTCTATGATTTCGGGGGCTTCCAGCTCCTTACGCATTTTCTCGGTAAGCTCTTTTATGTTGGAAATTTTAACGTATCTGCCGCCGCCGAGCTTCGCCGCTTCCGTAAGCTGCGTGTCGTTGCTGGCGTCCGAGCTTAAATTTACGATGGTTACGGTAACGCCGTTGTCGTGATAACGTTTTATGGTATCGAGGTAGCCTTCTACCTTTTCTCCGTTAGAACCCACCGTGCTTTGCGCGTTATCGGTAGGACCGCCGTCGGAAACTATAACGATATGGCGTTTTTCGACCATGGTAATCGCGTTAAGCGCAGTACCCGCTTTATCCACCGAAGAAGCGTACGGCGTGCCGTTACTGTTAAAGTTCTCTCTGCCGAGAGAGGCTATAATTCTCGACATCTGCGGCACGGGAAGCACCTGACAAAGCTCTTCCGCGGGATCGCCCAGAGTATAAATACCCGCGTAATCCCTTTCGCTAAGAGAAAATCTTATGCAGGAAGATATCGCCTCTTTCGCGAGTTCCAGATAGGTTTTTCCCGAAGGTCCTTTGTTATCCATACTCATAGAAACGTCGAGAAGGAACGCGACCGCGACGGGCGGAGTGTAGTTTATAGCCTGCACGGGGAGCATCTGCTGATACAGAGTTCCCTCCAAATCGTCTTTATCGTAAGTATTCGCTTCGCCGTTATCGTCGTTGCCGCCGACGGTGAACAAGCCGCCGCCGAAATCGCGGACGTAAGAATTAAGATTGTCTATAAAGCCCTCGGGCATATCGGCGTTAGCGATATTGACGAGTACCACCTCGTCGTATTCGCGGAATTCGTTCACCGTTTTCGGGAGCTTTTCCGCGTCGTTCTTAATGTGCAGAACGTCCGCCGTATAGCCCGTTTCGTCCGTAATCATTCTCACGACGTTTTCAGATTCGCCGACGTTTCTTTCTATAACGAGTACCCTGTCGAACACCTCTATTTTGATATACGCGTAATAGGCGTTGTTTTCGTTAAGGGTGTCGTTGCCGCTCTTTATTTCTATGCTGAGTTCGTGCATTCCGGGGGTATCGAACGCGTACGCGAGGGGTATTTCCTGCGCGCCCTTCGTGATATAGCCCGAAAGCTCGCCCTTCGCTTCGCCGTTATCGTAAAGAGTTATGGTAGCGTCGCTTTCTATCGTGCTTTTAAGCTTTACCGTGAGCGTGAACTCGTCGCCGACGACCACGTTGAAATCGGGCGTCTGAATGTTCGTTATTTCCACCTCGTCCGTTTCCGCGCGGGTGTACAAAACGGTGTCTACGCGGATGCCCTCCGCCGCGACCGTGCGAACCGCGCTCATCGCGTCGCCGTCCGTTTCCAAACCGTCGGAAATAAGCACGATTTTAGCCGCTTCTGGATTAGTGAAAAGGTCTTTCGCGTATTGCATCGCCCCCGCCACGTCCGTTGCCGTCGTATCGGGAAGCGCGGAATTTATATAGCGGTCGTAAGCCTCGTCTATATCCGTTCCGAGCGGATAAGCGAGAACCTGATCGAAGCCGAACATAACCACGCCCACGCTGTACCGCGAGCGGCTTTCTTCCAGCACCTCTTTGACTATTTCGTCGCGTTTATCGCTTGCGGTGTCGCCGCTTTCGGACATATCGACGAGAAGAATTATCTGGTTTTGGGTATTAGGCACTTCGTACCTGAAATTTATCCCCGCAAACACGCTTATCGCAAGCACCGCCACGAGCGCGTGAAGCACCAACGACGTTATGCGGTTTCTGTTTCTTCTGTATTTCTTCGCCGAGCGGAAATAATGAAAAAACGTGAAGAATAGCGCGGGAATAAGAACGAGCAGTAACCACGGATATTTAAAGGTTATTAAGAAATTATACATTTTTCGTCCTCCCGTTACTGCATACGACTGTTAATTTCCCATTCGACGAGAACGAGAATAACGAGCGCGGCTGCAAGCCATATAAGCAGGTCGTAATCCGCGTTTTCCGCGCTGCCCTGAACCTGCGGGTTGACGAGTTCGTCTATTTCCGCAGTAAAGTTGCTCTCGGAATTCGGGATTTTAACGTACACGTTTTCGGTTACGGTCTTACCCGTGAAAAGCGTCTGCACGAAGCTGTAAGTTCCGTAATAAGAAAGTGTTATTTCCTGCGGAAGCTCTTCTAACACCATATTCACGCCCTGCCCGCTTACCGTAAGCGACGAAGCGCGCGAATTGACCGTCACCTTTTCCCCGACCTCGAAGTTATAATCCTTCACCGTATACGGGAAGAAATAGCTGAAAGTCTGAAAGAACAGCTTGGGGAAGGTCAGAAGAAGAGACAGGTCGGAGTTTTGCAGCTCGAAAGCCATTACCGCGACCTTGGAGGTCGGCTCGTTTTTCACGACGAGCGCGGGTTCTTTAAAGCAGGTGAGCAAAATTTCGTAGTCGTCGTTCACCGTTATGCTCGAAACCTTGGAAACGAACACGCTTTCCGCGTTGATACCGTTCGTTATCGGGTGTTCCCCGACGGCTCTTAACGTAAAGTTACCCGTCCTGACCGTTCCTTCTATATCCACTCCGCTACCCTGCGGCATACTCTGCGGATCGACGAACAAAACCACGCCGTCCTTCGGCATAGTCTTGGGAGTCGTGCACTCGTAAATATAGAAATCGTAGCCCGTCGTGGGGGCGGTCTTTTTGCCCGCGTCCACTTCGGTATACTCTATATCCCAGCGCGAACGCATAGCGTCGCGGAGGGCGACTATACTGCCGCGGAAGAATTTGTTCGGAATGGTACTTGCGTAAAGAATTTTGATTTTTTCTTTCGTGCCGCCGTAAATATAGAAGCTGTTGTCGTAGTTAAAGGAATCGTTTTCCGCAAGCGAAACGTAAACGTATTCGTAAGAATACACGCCTTCCGAAGCGGTGGTTTCCGCGTTGAAAGAAAGCGTCTGCGTTTCGTTGCCCGTAAGCCACGCTTTAATGCTGTACTTCGCGACCGCGCCCGAAACGCCGTTCACGCCGTACACCTCGCAATTCACCTGCACGTCCGAATCTCTGCCGTAAGAAGCAACGTCCACCTCGAAGGTATAGTAGTTCTCGACGAGAACCGCCCTGCTGTCTAATATCGCGACGTTGTATTCGTAGTCGTCGGAAACGTCAACAACCTCGACTTTGCCTGTATTTATATAGGTTTTTGCGGTATAGAAAACAACCTCCGCCTGCGGAGTCGCCGCCAGAATACCTTCCGCAAGCTTCATCGCGCCGTCTATATCGGCAGAACCGTAGCCGCAGTTATCCTCGGGCGAAGCAAGTCCGTCCGCCGCGAGCAATTCGTCAAGCTCCGCGTTAAGGTCCGATAAAGTCTTGCGGTTGGCGCGCGCATAAAGTGTATCCGCCGTTTCTCCCGCGAGAATTACCGTTATTTCGCCGTTTTCCTTAGCCGTCACGCTCTCCGCAAGGGCTTTCACCTCTTTCACGGCGCGCTCGAAGCGCGTTTCTCCCTCGACGCCTGCCCGCATACTCGCGGAAGCGTCTATCACGGCGATTTTCTGCGTGCCGGGTTCGGGACGATACGCCGCCAGAATAGGCTGCGCCATAACGAACGTAAAGCACAAAATAGCCGCAATCTGACATATCAGAAGGAGTATGTCCTGAAAACGGTTTATAGGATTTTTCTTTCTTTTTAATTTTAGGCTCAGCTTCCAGATATAGGTGCTGGAAACGGCTTTCTTTTGAAAATTAGGTTTAATGAGGTAAATGATAATGAGCGCGACAAGCCCCAGAAGTCCCAAAAAACCTAAGGGTGCTAACCACTTCATTCCATTATACCTACCTTGAAAAGTTCCTTAAAGAGCATTTTTTCTATCGGTACGTCCGTCCTTACGGTAATGAATTCCGCGCCGCGCTTATGGCAGAACGACCTCGCGTCGTCGATAAGTCCTTTCAACGCCTCGTCGTACGCGCCTTGCAGTCCGCGGGTTATGCGAACTTTAAGGTTTCTGTCGTCCGCAATCGCTTCCGCTTCCGAATCCATAAGATGTACTCTGCCCATATACGTCGGCTCGATCTCCTCGGGAGTGAGAACCTGCACGAGCAGAACCTGCTGTTTTTTATATACGAGATAATCTACCGCTTTTTTCCAGTCGCTGTCCGTGAAAAAGTCCGAAATAATGACGGAAAGTCCGTCGTTCGTGCCTATATCCGTGCAAGAGGTTATAGCCGCGCCGAGGTCGGTTTCCCCGTCGAATTTCAGATTTTCAAGACTTCCCACCGCATTGAAAAAGGTCTTTTTGCCGACGATAACGCCGAACGGATCGTCCGAAACGTTACCCTTCATCAGCTTGAAAGACACCTTATCCGTGTTATGCACGGCAAGATACCCGAGCGCGGCGGCAACGCCTACCGCGTACGCGGACTTTTTGGGATTGTCGCGCCCCATAGAAGCCGAGCAATCGAGAAAGATACTCGCGCGCATCTGCCGCTCGTCGGAAAACAGCTTGATATAAAATTTTTCAAAACGACTGTAAAGATTCCAATCTATACGGCGGATGTCGTCGCCCAGCATATACTCGCGGAAATCGGCGAATTCCACGGTCTGACCGTAGGTTTTCACCAGATGCTTCCCCCCGAAAAATCCGGAAAGGTCCGCGCGCAGATTGAGGGCGAGCGTCTCCAAGCGACTGAAAAACTCGTCGTTAAGATACGAGTTTGCCATTATTTTCTCCCGAATAATTTCCTCGTTTTCTTGTTAGTTCCTTCCTCTTCGGAAGAATTTTCGGTTTTTTCTTCTGTGACGGAGCTTGCTGCGGTCGCCGTTTTTGCGGGCTTTTTGCCGTTCAGCTCGTCTATAATCATCGTTATAACGTCGTCGGCGGAAACTCTTTCGGTAATCGCCTCGAAGTTAAGCTTGATACGATGTCTTAAAACGGGGTACGCCAAGGTGTTCAGGTCGTTATAAGAAACGTTGAATCTGCCCTGCATCAAAGCGCGCACCTTCGCCGCGGAAATAAGAGCCTGTCCCGCACGCGGGCTTGCGCCGAGGCGGACGTATTTTTTAGAAGCTTCGGTCGCGCAGTCGCTGTCGGGGTGAGTTGCGGAGCAAAGCACCATAGCGTAGCGCAGAACCTCTTCGGCAACGGGAATCTGATTCGCCGTTTTTCTCATTGCGAGAAGGTCTTCTCCCGAGCAAACCGCGTCGGCGGTCTCTTCCATAGTCTTCTGCGTCATCGTGACTATGTTCATAAGCTCGTCGAGGTTAGGATTTTTAACGATAAGCTTGAACATAAAACGGTCCATCTGCGCTTCGGGGAGCGGGTAAGTACCGTCCTGCTCGATGGGGTTCTGCGTCGCGAGAACGAAGAACGGTTCGTTAAGCTTTCTCGAAACGCCCATAACGGTTACGGTATGCTCCTGCATCGCTTCGAGAAGCGCGGACTGCGTTTTAGGCGTCGCACGGTTGATTTCGTCGGCGAGGACTATGTTGCTGAACACGGGACCGGGCTGGAAACTGAACGTCGAGTTGCCGTTGTCGTCTTTGACGATGATGTTAGTACCCGTAACGTCCGCAGGCATAAGGTCGGGCGTGAACTGAATACGCGAGAAGGGAAGGTTGAAAACTCTTCCGAGCGTTCTTACGAGTCTGGTTTTGCCGACGCCCGGAACGCCTTCCAAAAGCACGTTGCCGCTTGCGATCATCGCTATGACGGTGGATTCCACCACCTCTTCCATACCGACGACGTCGCGACGAATCTGCTCGAAAATCTTATCGCATTGTTTGCTGAATTGATTGATATCCGCTTCGTTTACCATAATAATCACTCTCTCTTTTTTATTTTTATTTTAATGAATTGAAATAATTTTCAATGAATTTGCGTAATTCTTCCGAAAGCTCGCCGTTTTCCGCAAGCTCCTTCATAGCCTGTTCGTAATAATCGTCCAAAATATCGCGGTAATGAATAGTCCAGTCTAAAACGTAGTCGTAGTTCGCGGGAACGGTATTAGAAGGCTTGGAATCGTCCTCGTCGGTATCGTTGCCGTCTTCGGGCGGCTGATCGTCCGATTCGTCGCCGTCGGGCTTTTCCTCCGCGCCGTCGCTACCGAGCTGAACGAAAAGCGCGGTATACGTTTCGCTTTCCGTAAGCCCCTCGTCCGAACGCGCGGGATACGCGTATCCGTCCGTCCAGCAGAAGAACATATATCCGTCTTCCGCCGCCGCGACTACCGTTTCGGTAGAACCGTTCTTTCTGACCGTCTGTTCCGCGTTACCGACTATGCTGCCGCCGCTCGTCGCCTGATATTTTATCGTGACGTAATTTCTCGGGTCTTTCCCCTGCGCTTCGTCAATAAGCTCCGCGCCGCTTTTTATAACGCCGAGATCCGCAAGTCCCGTGACCGTCGCGCCCGAAACGCCGAACGCCGCGCCTATCGAAAGGGTTATGATAAGCGCGAGTGAAATTCCGAGTCCGAGCTTTTTATCGCCGAACTTTTCGAGAGCCGCCTTTGCGTCCTCGCGCTGGCGAACCGCCATATAGTCGTCGCTTCCTTCGAGTTCGAGCATCGTTATCATACGCTCTTCGAGTCCCAGCGCGTCCACGGCTTTCGCCGCGTCCTTCGCCGTCGGACGACAAAACGCATAATAGCAGATAAGGCTTGCCGCCAAGGTCACCGCGACGAATACGCCTATCGTTATCAAAAAGCCTTTTTCATAGGAAAACCAAGTTATAAAACCCGTTATGAACGCGGCTATAAAGCCGAACGCAAGTCCCCATAAAACGGACTTTATTATCGCGCTCCGCCGCAGCTTTTTATAGTAATTTCTGAAAAGAGATTCGTTCATATTCTCTCCCGTTTTGCCCCTGCCTTTCAACGTATAAGAAATGCGGAGCTTCGCGTTTTTCGTAAAAATTCGTATTTAGAATATTTTAACATTTTTCGCGCCGCTATGTCAAATATCGACACGGGGCGAAACAATGTTTAGTAAAATTTGTTTCGTAAAAAAAACAAACGGGAGTCGCCGCCAAGGCGCGACTCCCGATAAGTTTTTTCCCTGTGCGGAATTAGTATCCGCAATTTCAAAATTTTTAAGCCTATCCTTTATAGACTATCGTAGCGTTTCCGTTCCAGCCCGTCGCGTAGCCGCCGAGTATCGAGCCTGCGTCCTTAAACGGAACGATTATCTTCTGCGCCGCAGTCCAGCCCGCAAACGCGGTGGCTGCAACGGTCGTAACGTCTTCGGGAATTTCGATGCTCATAAGAGATCTGCAACCCTCGAACGCGCCCGCGTCGATGCTTTCAAGCTCGCCGTTAAGCGATACCGAAGTCAAAGCGGAGCAGTTCTTGAACGCGTTCTTACCGACGCATCTGTATTCGGTTTCGGGAGTCCAGATACTGCTGTCTCTGAAAGTCATTTCAACCTTCTGCAAAGCGCGGCAGTTTTCAAACGCGCCGTCCATAACTGCGTACATATCGTCGAATATCGCCGTTCTCAAAGCGGTACATTCCGCAAACGCGTATTTACCGAGAACGGGCGTTCCGCCGTCGCTGAGGAAGGACATCTGACCGTGCATCTCGAAGTTAACGAGACTCTTGCAGCCGTAGAACGCGTAGCTGTCGATTGAATACTTAACGCAATCGTCCCAAGGACTGTCTCCCTCGTAGAAGGGCAGAATTACCTCGGTAAGTCCGCTGTTCGCGAACGTATAAGACTGAATGCAGGAGATATACGAAGGCCATACGTACTTGCCGTTCTGAACGAAGCCGAAGTTTACGAGCGCGGTACAATTTTCAAACGCGTGCGCGCCTATCGCGGCGTTGCTCGTGTTGTTGATACCCCAGTCGTACATTCCGCCGGATTGCTCGGGCAGAACGACGGTGGTCAGCTTTCCGCAACCGTAGAACGCGTATTCGCCGATATAATTGTACTGTTTCTTTTCAAGAGTCCAAGTATCGTCGTCGGTGAACGGATCGGGAAGCTTTATAATATCTTCTCTGTTATAGAACTCGCCCGAAGTAGCCATAAAGTTCGGAAGCGTTACCGTGGTAAGATTAGCGCAGTTTCTGAACGCGCCGTCCGCTATGGAAAGCGTATCTCCGCGATAGCCCGCGTCGCTTATGCCTGCCGCAGCCGAAGCTTCGTAGTCGATGGTTACGATACCCGTATTCTCGAACGCGCTTTCGCCGATGCCGGGGCCGCCGCACATAAACTCGGTTTCCTGATACCTGTCAATCCAGTCGTAATACTGCGTTTTGGTAATCTTTTCGCCGCCGTCTCTCAGACGATGAGGAATGGTGAGCGATTTAAGCGCGGTGCAGTCTTTGAACGCTTTCGCGCCGATCATAAGAGCCTGCGTGCCGCCCTGCTCGAACGTGATGCTTTCGAGAGAAGTACAACCCTCGAACGCGCTCGCGCCGATATAGGTGATGTTCTTGCCTATCGTTATAGATTTAAGATCTACGCAGTTACGGAAAGTGCCGTCCTCTATTCTCGTGAAGTTGGCGGGGAGGGTTATCGAAGTGATATGCGATCCCGCGAACGCACCCGCAAGTATAGAGGTAATGGTATCCGGAACTACGAACGCGCCCGTGGTAACGGTCGTCTGATAATACAGAATGTTCTTGTCCGCGTTGTAAAGTGTTTTGGTTACTTCGTCGAAGAATATATCCGCGCCTTCCGCGAGAACTTCTATGCTCTCTAACGGGCAACCGCCGAAGGGGTTACCGCTTAAAGAGGTTATCGTATCGGGAAGAACTATCGAGGTAACCGCCGTAAAGCCGAACGAGTTGTTTCCGATAGAAGATACGCCCGATTCGAGAGTTACGTCTTTAAGAGACGAGCAATCCTCGAACGCGCCGTTACCGACCTTCGTGTCGTTACCGCTGATGGTAACCGCGGTTATTTTCGGAAGCTTCGCGAACGCGTATTCGCCGATATTGCTTATGCTCGAAGAGAGCTTGAACTCGGTAACGTTTGCGCAGTTATAGAACGCGTAGTTGCCGACCGAGGTCACTGCGTCCGCGAGAACGATTTTGTCGATCGCGGTCTCGTAGAACGCGTACGCGCCGATTTCTTCAAGCTCCGCAGCCTTCGAGAAGTCTATCGAAGCAAGAGCCGTGCCGTAGAACGCATATGCGCCTATGGTTTGGAGGTTACTGCCCGTTTCGAGGTTCACCGCGCGGAGGTTAGCCGCGTTGTAGAACGCGTACGCTCCGAGGGTTATAGCGCCCGAGGGGAGATTTACGACTTCGACCGCGGTATTCGCAAACGCATAATCGAGTATTTCGAGGTTGTTCTTAACGTCCGCGAACTTAATCGTCGCGAGGTTCGAGCAGCCGTTGAACGCGTCGTGGTCTATTATCGCAAGACCTTTCGCGTTGGTAAAGTCTATCGAGGTAAGTCCGCTGTTGTAGAACGCGTAGTACGCGATTCTCGTAATCTCGCAGGCTTCGGGGAATATCACCGTGGTAAGCGCGGGGCATTCCGCAAAGACGTGAGACTGCAAATCCGCAACCTTACCGGGGAGGGTAACCTTTCTGAGCGAAGCGCAATCGTAGAATACCGAAGCATTTTCGTCCACGTCGTCGTCGCCCCAGCCTGCGTTTTCGCCGAGAATTTCAAGTCCGAACGGAAGCTCGACTTCTTCGAGCGAAGAGCAATGACGGAACGCCGAGTTGCCTATTCTCTTAATCGCGCAGTTACCGTTCGCGTCCTTTAAGAAGGTCAAAGTCTTTAAGTTCGCCGCGCCGAAGAAAGCTCTTGCGCCTATCTCCTCTACCGTGGAAGGAATTTCGATTCCCGTAATCGCGGTAGAACGAGTGTCGGTATTTACGCCGAACGCGTAGTCGCCGATTTTAACGAGTCCTTCGGGAAGCTTTATCGTTTTAAGATATTTGTTCTCGTAGAACGCTCTTTCGCTAATCGTCACGGTCGTGGAAAGTACGGTGTAGCTTTCCTGCGTGAGATTTGCGGGATAGTAAAGAAGTACGTTTTGCGCTTTGTTGTAAATCGCGCCGTTTGCGCCGTCCTGATAGAGGTACGGATTGTCTTTATCGAGCGCGAATTCGGTCACGCCGGTAAGCGAAGGAATAAAGCTCTTTAAAGTTTCTTCATCGACCGCTTTCGGAATGGTTATTTGCTTAATCGCGCCGCCCTGATTGTATTCGTCCCATTTACCCATCTTTTCGAGGTTTACGGGGAAGGTTACGACGGAGTACGCCGTGCAGCCCGCAAAGATGTTGCTGCCGTATTCGGTAACGAGCGGGCAGCCGTCCTCGAAGATGACTTCGGTGAGCTTGGTGCATCTTGCAAACAGCATATCGGAAATACCGTTTATCTCTTCGCTGTCTTCAAAGCTTACGCTCGCGTTACCTTTCGCAAGGGTTTTGGGAAGGGTTATCGTAGTGATGCTCGAACCCATAAACGCGCCCATACCGATTTTTTCGATAGAGGTAGTTCCCTCGGAGCTTCTCGCGAACGTTACGCTCGCAAGCTTTCTGTTGTTTGCGAAAGCAAAGTCGCCTATCGTTTTAACGGTGGAAGGAATGGTGAGTTCGGTTATCTTTATCGCTCCGCCCGAATCGTTGCAGAACGCGCGGTAACCTATTTCTTCCAGACCTTCGTTAAGAGTGAGCTTCGCGAGCGAGCTGCCGCTTCCCGACCAGCTCGGGCAGAAAGCCTCGTCGCCTATTTTCTTAACGCTTCTCGGAATAACTATTTCTTTAATACTGTCCGCGTATTTGAACATTCCGTCCGAAATCTCGGTGAGACGGCTCGGCTCGGAATCGGTATCGACGAACGTCACGCTCTTCACTTTGGAGTAAGAGAACAATTCGCTACCCACCTTTTTCAGACGAGCGGGGAACGTTACGGAAGTCATACGCGAGTTATTGAACACGCTGTCCTCTAACACGAGGTCGTCCGTGCCGCCAGCCTCGAAGGTAAGCGTACTGCCGTCGCAACCGTAGAACGCGCCGTTTCTCACGAGCGTTACGGTGTTCGGGATAACGTATTCGTTGTCTTCGAGAATAGCGTGATCGACTATCGTTTTAACGCCTTCCGAATTGAGTTCGTAGAACACGCCGCCTTCGTACGCATATTTAGCGTTTTCGGGCATATTCTCTATGGTTTTCAAGCTTCCCGCGTTATCGAACGTGGTCATCAGATACCCTCTGGTCTTGGTATCGTAGGTCACCTCGCACAAATCCTTCGGAAGAGTTATCGAGGTAAGCGGAGTTCCGCTGAATACGGATACGCCGAGGGTTATTTTTTCGGTACGACCTTCTTCAAACGTAAAGGTCTTGATCTGCGTGGAGGAGAACGCGTCGTCGCCTATCTTCGTAACCGAAGCGGGAACGGAGAAGCTCGTAATTCTTGCAGAGCTGAACGCGAATTCGCCTATCGTTTGGAGATTACTCTTAATTTTGCCGTCCGCGTCCGTCGCAAACGTTACGGAACGCAACATTCTGATACGGTTGAACGCGTTGTCGCCTATTTCTTTAAGGCTTTCGGGGAAGGTTACGCTCGTTATAAAGCTTGCCGCCTCGAACGCGCTTTCGCCTATCGTTTCAACGCCCTCCGAGAGAACGAGCTGACCGCCGAACTGCGATTCGCTGAACGCGTACGCGCCGATGGTTCTGAGCGTTGCGGGAGTGCCGAGTTCGTATTCGTCTTCGGAAGCCTCCGCGGAGTCCGTTATATAGATTCCTTCGAGAGCCGAGCAGGAAGCGAACGCTTTCTCGCCGATGACGAGTTCGTTTTCGCCGCCCGTCACGAACACGACCTTCATAAGGTTAGCGCAGTTCTCGAACGCGCTTGCGCCTATTTCTCTTATGTTCTTGCCGAAAATTATCTTTTCGAGCGAAACGTTGCCGTTAAAGAGGTTCGCGTCGATGACTTCTACCGTTTCGGGAACGATAAACTCGGTATCGCTCTTATACGAAGGATAGTAAATCATTCTCGTTTTAGCCTTATCGTAGAGAATGCTGTTCTCCGCGGAAAGGTAATTGCTGCTTTCCTCTACCTCGATGTTCACGAGGTTCGCGCAGCCGTCGAAGAGCTTTGCGGAAACGTTTTGCAAGGTCGCGGGGAGCTTGATGGAAGTAAGCTTCGAGCAGCCCGAGAACGCGCCGTCGCCGAGAGCGGCTACGTTGCTGTTGTTTTCAAACGTTACCTTGGAAAGGCTTGCGCAGTTCGCAAACACGTTGTTACCCAAGGAGAGGCTGCTGCCGAGAGCCGTGCCGCCCGCAAAAGTTACGGAGGTGAGCTTCGAGCAACCTTCAAACGCGTTGTTTTCTATTCTCGTAACGAACGAGGGTATTATCACCGAGGTGATGTTGTTGCAGTTTGCGAACGCCGATTTGCCTATGGTACGGATACCGGAGGGAATACGGAGCGCGCCTCTGCGACCTGCGGGGCAATAGATAAGCTCGTTGCCGTCTTTATTGCAGAGCAAGCCGTTTACAGAAGAATACGTCTCGTGATCCTCGGCAACGTTGATGTTCTCTATCGAAGTGCTGTCGCCGAGAACGGTCGTGTCGAAAGTCCTGTAACGCGCGGGAATGTTGAGCGATTTGAGCGCGGTGCAACCCGAGAACGCGTTTTCGCCGACCATAAGCTCGTCGCCTTCGTTAAGGTCGAAATAAATATCGGTGAGATATTTGCTGTTTTCAAACGCCCTTACCGCAATGTTGTTCACGGTTGCGGGAACGGTTACGGTGCGGATTTTAGAACCGGTGAACGCGCTTTCGCCTATCGAACGAACGCCCGAAGGAATTACCACGCTGCCGGTACGCGCCGCGGGAATGAACACGAGTTCTTTACCCTCGGTCGCCGCGTTGCTCGTATAGTAAAGCACGCCGTCCGCAGAGCTGAAATTCGGTTCTGTATTATGTCCCGTTTCGTAAATCACTATTTCGGAGAGCGCGGTACATTTTTCAAACGCGCTGTCGTAATAGATGATTCTGATGGTATCGGGGATTTCTATCGAACGAAGCGTCGAGCAGTTACGGAACGCCGAGCCTTCGATTATGGTTACTTTTTTGCCGTTATACGTTTCGGGAACGCGTACCTTGGAAACGCGGAACACTTCGTTTTTCATAACGACCGAATAGGTGTCTTTGTTAAGACCGTCGGTCTGCAATCTGAAATCGAATATTTCCGCAAAGTAAGCGTACACGGTCGCGTCGCCCATATCCTTCCATACGGAGAGGCTGTAACCTTCCGCGTCGGTGAGCTGTTCGCCCTTGCCGTCCGCCTGCGAATACCAGCCGATGAACACCTTGGAAGCGTCTTCGAGCGCAGGTACTGCAAGACGATAGTATCTCGTGTACTGAACGTCGCCTTCCTCGGTATCGGCGGTCGCGCCTTCGGGAAGAACGTAGTTTGCCTTATAGGTCTTGGGAGACCAGTTAGCGTAAAGAACGAGGTCTGCGATACGTCCGAACACGAATTCGCCCGCGTATTTGGTGCCGTTCGCGGAAGAAGCTCCCGCAACGTCGTACCAACCGGTCAGGTCGAAGCCTTCTCTTTCGGAAGAAGGAAGAACGACGGTATCGCCCGCCGCGGCGTAAATTTTATCCGCGGGAGTGCCTTCGCGCGAGTCGAAGGAAATTTCGTAAGCGTAAACGGAAACCGAAACGGTATCGGTGGAAGAACCGTCTTCCAGAGCCGCCTGAACGGTTATTTCGTTTTCGCCTTTCTGCGTAAGAGTTACTTTAAGGCTCGTAACGCCAGCTTCCACGGTGAACGCTTCGCCGTTTACCGTTACCTTATAGCTCTTCGCGCCGATAACGTTTCTCCAAGAAACGGTATTTTTAGCGTAGATTAAGGATTCGGAAATAGTGAGGTACTGCGCCGCAAGCGCGTCGCTGTACACCGACTCGGTCGCGCCGACCGCTTTGACTGCGATTTCGTAGTCAACGCCGTTTGCGAGAGTCGCGGTGGAAAGATCGAAGCTCGTTCCGTCCGCCGTGTATTCCTGTCCGCTTATCGACACGACGTAAGAGGTCGCGCCCGCAACCGCGTTCCATGAAAGAACGGACTTTTCGATTTTAAGTCCCGCGGGAGCTACGAGGCGTTTTCTTTCGTAGCGATAAGAAGCCGCTTCGGGAGAGATATAGCCGTTAGAACAAGGTATAACCTCCGCAGTTACGGGAGAAGTCGCGAAATTTCTTAAACTTACGCTCGTTTTGCCGCCCGTAAGGATAACCGTTTCGCCGTTTATAACTACCTTATAATCGGTAGCGTATTTAATCTGATTCCACGAAAGCGTTTCGGTCGTTTCGTTGAAATAGAGGTTTTCTATCTTTTCGAGAGAACGCTTGAACGCGAACGTTTCGGAAACGGAAGAGGCTTTGCCCGCGGCGGAAGCCGTTACGGTAAACCTGATGCCGTCCTCACTCATAGCACAGCCCGAGAAATCGAAATAAGTCGAAGTTCCGTTGTCTATCGCGGAGTGATTATGCTCGCTGTTGCCGCAAACTACGTTCACGGTATATTTTTCCGCGCCGTCTACGGGTACGAACACGAGAGAAGAAGGCTCGATTACTTCAAAAAGAGAAACTCTCGCAAGAGCCTTGTTGTTATAGTATCTTACGGCAGCTTCCGAACTCGAACCGCTCGCGGTGACCGCGGAAACGGTTATTTTATACTCGCCTTCCGCAGAAGAGGAGAACGGTACGGAAACGCTCGTCGAACCTATTCTCGTGGAAACGAGAACGTTGCCGTTCGCGCCGACTACCGTAACGTCGTAAGCGGACGCGCCCTTAACAGCCGTCCACACGACGGAATCGCCTTTAACGCTCGGAGCGGGAAGAGCCGAAGCCGCGGAATTATTCGTCCATTGCGCGAAAAGGGTGGTGTTCGCATTGAAAACGTAGCCATCCTCGTAAAGCGAGGTAAGCTTATCCGCCGCCTCGAAATCGCTTATCCACCAGCCGCCGAAGGTATAGCCCTCGCGAGCGGGCACGGGAACGTCGTATATTCTGCCGTCTACGGTAGAAATCGCGGGAATAGAATTCGCGCCTTCGTAGCCGAGGTCGAAATCTACGGTATATACGTTAGAAACGGTAAGTCTGTCCGACCAACGCGCGTAAAGCGTGGTGTCTCCCGTAATAATGGTTGCGCCGAAGGAATACGGCGTAGTGAACGCCGAATCCGAATACCAGCCGACGAAAGCGTATCCGTCTTTCGCGGGATCGGCGGGCTTAACGGCGGATTTTCCGTTAAGAACTTTTTGGGAAGCGACCGAGCTTCCCCCGTTCGTATCGAACGAAACGGTGTAATTTTCCGCTTTACGGAAAATCATCTGCGAACCGTCCATAACGATCGTAACGGTATTGTCCGCATACGAGCCTTCGATTTTAGCGTCCGAATTGAGAGTAAAGCTGAACGCGCCGTCGGAGAGCTTGTAATCTCCCCAAAGCGTTTCGCCTTTAATCAGCAAGGACACCTTGTCGCCGCCCGTAAGGGTAACGTAGTACGTTTCACCGAGTTCGGTTTCGTAATAATACGAACCGGTTTCGGGACCTGCTTCTTTCTTGCCGCACGCCGCGAGAGCAAAGCTTGCAGTCGCAATCATCACGAGCGAGAAAAGCAGAACGAAAAACTTACGACATAAATGTTTTTTCATAACCTGCTCCTTCCTATTATTTTTTCTTCCGTTTTATCTTTTTATCCGCTTTCGGTTTAACTTGCGGGGTAAATAAAGATAGACTTCTGAAAATACCTTTTTAAAAAAATATCATATTTGTGAATAATTTGTCAAATAATTTGAATTTATTCATAAACTTTATTATATTAGAATTATTTTATGCAGTTATAGCTTTTACTTATCTTTCTTTTTTAAGGATAGAAAAACGGGCGAAGGGGTTTTACTCCCCTCCGCCCGTAAAAATTTTGAGTTAAACCGTTTTAAGTTCTTGTTTTACGCGCGATTTAACCCTCGTTTTGCACAATTTTCGCCGCAAAATAAAAGAAAATCAAATATCCTCCCGCGTTTTTTCCGAAGTCTTTTTTGC
>CAVBZJ010000012.1:0-24128 GCA_963599785.1 Anaerovoracaceae bacterium | reverse complement strand
AACGAATCGCCCATAGGCAACGCCCTTCTCGGTCACAAGGCGGGCGAAAGCGTAAGAATTCAGGTTCCCTCGGGCGTTATCTCCGTAACCGTTAAAAAGGTCGTTTAATCGGTTAAATCCCAACGTATTTAACCCGTTTAACGCGCAAACTGCGATTTACGGCGAAAAATTCGGGCGGCTTAAAATCAGCCGCCGTTTATTGAGAAACGGAAATTCGTCGAAAATTCGGGAGAAAATTCCCGCACAAACCGTGCGCAAGCTTCGCGTAAATTCCGCGAGAGAGCAACCCTTGCGGAAACAGAAAGCGAACGCGGCGTAAGCGCGGCGCGATTTTCGTACGTTCGTACGAAAGGAAATTCGGCGCGGATACTTGATAAACGCGAAATAAACGCGAACGCATGCTTAACAAAAACTAAAAAACAAAAATCGGAAGAGACAAATGGAAGAAAATAAAAACGTAAACGCGGCGACTCCCGCGGAAGAACTCGATTTAAGCGAAATATTGAAAATCAGAAGAGCCAAGCTCGACGCCCTTAAAGCCGCGGGCAAAAACCCCTTTGAAAAGGTACGCTACGACAGAACCGCGATGAGCGGAGACATTAAAAACAACTACGATAAATACGAAAATCAGACGGTCGGCATTGCGGGAAGGCTTGTAAGCAAGCGCATTATGGGCAAGGCTTCCTTTGCCGTCATTCTCGACGGTCAGGGTACGATACAAAGCTACCTTTCCATAAACGAGCTGGGCGACGACTACGTTGCGTTTAAGGATTACGACATCGGCGACATCGTGGGAATAACGGGCTTCGTGTTCAAAACGCGCACGGGTGAAATTTCCGTACACGCGCAGCACATAGAGCTTCTCGCAAAGTCCCTTCTTCCTCTTCCCGAAAAATATCACGGCTTAAAGGACGAGGACACCCGCTATCGTCAGCGCGAAATAGATTTAATCGCGAACCCCGAGGTTAAAAAGACCTTCGTGGCGCGTTCCAAAATTATGTCCGCGATACGCGAATACCTCGACGGAATAGGGTATCTCGAAGTGGATACCCCCGTTTTGCAGCCGCTCGAAATAGGCGCGGCGGCAAGACCTTTCAAAACTCACCACAACGCGCTCGATATAGATATGTATCTCCGCATAGAAACGGAGCTTTACTTAAAACGCCTTATAATCGGCGGCTTCGACAGAGTGTACGAGGTCGGCAGAATTTTCCGTAACGAGGGTATGGACAGGTCGCATAACCCCGAATTCACCACCGTGGAAATGTATCAGGCATACAGCGATTATCACGAAATGATGGATATAATCGAGGATATGTACCGCAAAATCGCTATAAAGGTTTGCGGCTCGGCGAAAATTACCTATCAGGGCGTGGAAATAGATATGGAAAGCCCGTGGCAACGCCTCACGATGAAAGAGGCTGTCGAAAAATACGCGGGAGTTCGTTACGACGACTGGAAAACGGACGAGGAAGCCCGCGCCGCCGCGAAAGCGAAGGGCGTAAACGTGGAAGAGGGTGAAAACGCCACCAAAGGTCACGTTCTTATCGCGTTTTTCGAGGCGTTCGTGGAGGACGAGCTTATGCAGCCGACCATAATTTACGATTACCCCGTGGAAAATTCGCCGCTCGCAAAGCGTAAACCCACCGATCCCGCGTTTACCGAAAGGTTCGAGTATTTTATATACGCGAGGGAAATGGGCAACGCGTTCTCCGAGCTTAACGACCCGATAGACCAGCGCGAAAGATTTGTAAAACAGGTCGCGGAAAAGCGCGCGAAGGGCGGCAACGACGCGAAGGTAGACGAGGATTTCGTGACCGCGATGGAATACGGTATGCCCCCGACGGGCGGACTCGGCTTCGGCGTGGACAGACTCGTGATGCTTTTAACGGACAGCGCGTCTATAAGAGACGTAATTCTCTTCCCGACGATGAAGCCCATAAAATAAGTTCGGGAACGGAATAAAAGACCGTAAAGCGGGAAAAAAGAGAGTCGGGGGAGAAAATCTTCCGAGGAATGGAAATGGATAACAAGCTAACCAGAAAAAGATTATCCGATTATCTTTCTTACGAATGGATTCTGATGATAATCGTTATAGTCGCCGCGATAGTTTTGTGGGAACTCGTGTACTCGGTGTCCGCCGTAAGGCTCACTTCGGGACAGCAGTTCAAATATTATTACGACGAAAACGTCGTTGCGGGCAGCGACGGCGGGCTTTTCGACCTGATTATCGGCGACGACGACAATAAAACGTTCAGCTACGACGTGCTTGACGTTTCGTACGAACAGCTTTCCTCTCAATACAACGTTTTGTCCGTGCGCCTTTCCGTTTACGAGGGCGACGCGATTTTTACCGACTCGACCGAGGACGAAAACGGCGCGTCGAGGTTCAAAAGCATAGTCGACGGCAACTCCGTTTATACCTACGACAGGCTTTTTTCGGACGGCGTGAATTATCTTTCTACCTTCCTTAAAGCCGAGTTTTCTTCCGCTTCTTACGAGGAAAGGGTAAAGCTCGTTTACGATTATAATAATCTCGACGAAGGGAAGATCGAAGCGCGCTTTACCGAAAGAATGAAGGGCGATAACCGCTTCCGCTCGGACGCGCAGAAGGCGGAGGGCAAAGAACTCGAAAAGGGCAGAATCAAAAAACTTTGCCTTGAAATGAAAAAGTTCGGCTATCTTCTTGAATACGGCAAAGAAAACGGCTTGTTTGAAACGTATACGAAGTACGAATACACCCTTGCGAACGCAGACGACAGAGATAAAGAAAATTATCAAAAGGCGGTGGACCGCGAGATAGAGGAAGGCAGAGAAAACGCCGCGTACGGACTTAAAGCGGATAAGCTTACGGGCGGGAAAAGCGTTTCGGAATACCTGCGCGTTTCGGGCAAAGACACCGCGGAGGGCGTAACGCTCGTTCTGTTCGATTTTTATAACGTCAAGGAAGCGAAGCTGTACGATTTGCAGTTCGAGACGGTGAGCTTTATAAACAAACTCGTGGAAGAATTCAGCGATATATATTCGGTTTTTAACTGATTTTTCGGTAATTTTATAATAATGAAAGGTAAATTTATCACCTTCGAGGGGTGCGAAGGGGTGGGCAAATCCCGCCAGATCGCGATGCTCGAAGAATATCTTAATACGGCAGGCGTAAAATATTATCTCACGCGCGAACCGGGGGGAACGGAGATTTCCGAACAGATCCGCCGCGTTATTTTAGACGGAAAAAACGTCGCGATGACGGACGAGTGCGAGGCTCTTTTATACGCCGCCGCGCGCGTTCAACTGCTTAAAGAGATCGTCGGAAAAAAACTCGAAGAGGGTTATCTCGTGATATGCGACAGATTCGTGGATTCTTCGCTCGCGTATCAGGGTAAAGCGCGCGGTCTCGGTTACGATTTCGTGGAAAAAATCAACAATTACGCGATAAAGAATTTCACGCCCGATTGCACGATTTTTCTTAATTTAAGCCCCGAAGCGGCGTTCAAAAGAAAGGGCGGCGTGGATAAAACGGACAGAGTGGAGCTTTCGGGCTTGGACTTTCATAACCGCGTGTACGAAGGATACCTTGAACTCGCGGAAAAATTCTCGGACAGAATTATTTCGATAGACTGTTCGGGAGAAAAGAACGAAACGCACGAAAAAATCATCGCCGCGCTTAAAGGAAGAGGAGTTTTATGAAGGAGCTTTTTCCGCTGTTAAAGGATACGGTAGCTTATAAAACCGTTTTCGGCGATAAGGAAAGCGGCAGGCTTTCGCACGCGTATCTCGTTATTTCGGCGGATAAAACCTTTATAAAAGATTACCTTAAAATTCTCGCGCGGGTTATCGTCTGCGAGGCGAAAGAGCCTTGCGGGAATTGCAGAAACTGTCGGCTTATAGAAGAGGAAGCTCATCCCGACGTTTATTTTTATCCGCGCGCGGGGGCTTCCGTCACCGCGGACGACGTCGCGGACCTTATAGAAAAAACCAACTTAAAGCCCGTTGAAGGCGACAAAAAGGTGTTCGTCTTAACGGGTGCGGAAACGATGAACGCTTCCGCGCAGAACAAGCTTTTGAAAACCTTGGAAGAGCCGCCCGCGGGCGTGCATATCCTTATCGGCGGAACGAGCGAATATCCGCTTCTTCCCACCGTGCGTTCGAGAACCAAAAAGCTGGAAATTCCCGCTTTTTCTGCGGATAAAATAACGGACGCGCTGAAAAACGAATGTCCGGACGCGGCAAAGCTCGCTTCCGCGGTCGCGCTGTCGGACGGAACGCTCGGGAACGCGCTCGCCCTTTACGGCGACGAAAACCTCGCGGCGGTCACGGAAACGGCGGTAAGCGTGCTTACGGGTATGAAATCCAGCCGCGACGTGCTTAAATATTCGATAAAAATCACGTCCTTAAAATCCGACCTCGACGAGTTTTTGTCGGTATTCGAGCTGCTCCTTCGCGACCTGCTCGCTTATCGCGAGGGGAAAGAAGACCTCGTGCAGGATAAAAGGGCTTTGAGAGAGACGAGAGCCGCGGAGGGTTATAACACAGCCGCGCTTATATACGCGCTCGAAAAGGTTACGGAAGCGAAAAAAATAAAAAAATTCAACGGCGGCGGGGCAATGCTCGTCGAAAAACTGTTGTTTTCCGTTTTGGAGGGGAAACATAAATGGCAAAAGTATTAGGCGTAAAATTCAAAAACACCCCTAAAATATATTATTTCTCGCCCGAGAGCGAAACCTCGCATTATAAAGAGGGTTCGGGCGTTATCGTAGACACCGCGAAAGGTCTGGAATACGCTACCGTCGTGTTCGACGTGAAAGACGTGCCGGACGATAAAATTCTGCACCCGCTCAAACCCGTTACGAGAAAGGCTACGGAAGCGGACGAAAAGCGAATTAAAGAGAACGCGGAAAAAATTCCCGAAGCGATGCGCTACGCGGAAGAAAAAATCGCCGAAGCGGGGCTTTCTATGAAGCTTATCGGCTGTGAATTTTCCTTCGACGGCAAAAAGCTTTCGTACTTTTTTTCCTCCGAAAAACGCGTGGATTTCAGAGAACTCGTAAAGCTTCTCGCCGCGCATTTCCATTTGAGAATAGAGCTTCGTCAGGTGGGGATAAGAGACGAAACGCGCATACTCGGCGGCATCGCGCCGTGCGGCAGAACGTGCTGTTGCGCGGGCAGTCTTACCGATTTCGGCAAAGTCACCATAAAAATGGCGAAAAATCAGGGGCTGCACCTTAACCCCGGCAAGATAAGCGGGCTTTGCGGCAGGCTTATGTGCTGTCTGGAATACGAAAACGATTACTACGAGGTCGCCTGTAAAAAAGTGCCGAAAATAGGCTCGACCGTCGGCACGCCCGAAGGCAACGGCATAGCCGTTTCAAACGATATGCTCCGTATGATTACCAAGGTTAAAATTCCCAAAGAGGGCGGCGGCGAGGTTTATAAAGATTTCCCGTCTGCGGAGCTGAAATTCAAAAAGACCTGCGGCGGCTGTGCGGAATGCGGAAACGGCGGAGACAAAGACGATTCGGAAGATTTAACGGATATTCCCGAGGAAATTTCCGATTAACCGTTTACAAAACGAAAAAAGTGTGATAAAATATAAGCAATAAACACGGAGGTGTACTATTATGGCATTTAAAATCAGCGATCAGTGTATTTCGTGCGGTTCTTGTGCAGAGACTTGCCCCGTCGGCGCGATAAGTCAGGGCGATACCCAGTACAACATAGACCCCGAAGCTTGTTTGAGCTGCGGCGCTTGTGCGGCGGGTTGCCCCGTCGGTGCTATTTCCGAAGATGAGTAAATTCTAAAAGAAATCTTTTAAGGCGCGAAAAATTCTTTTTCGCGCCTTAATAAGTTTTATAAACGGTTTTTGCTTAAACGTTGAACGAAAAAACGATTGAACCCGCAACGGGTGCGAGAGAACGACCGCGAGTGAGTGCCGTGAGGAACGCAATCGGACGGCGGGCGAAAGGCGACGGGAACGTGATCGAGACGCGCTTGAATTGAGCGCGAAACGCGACCGAAACGGCGGGAAAAACGCAATCGGGCGGCGGGAGAAACGCGGGGAGGAGGACATATGCTCGAAACCGAAGACTTGGGGCTTTGCGGCATAAAAATTTATCAGGACGACGAGCTGTACCGATTTACTTCCGATTCGGTGCTGTTAAGCCGTTTCGCGGCAGCGAAAAAAGGCGACGTGGTAGCCGATTTTTGCTCGGGGAGCGGGATAGTCGGCTTCAATTTTTACGGGCTTAACGCGGGGCTTATTAAAAGCGTCACCTTTTTCGAGCTGCAAAAGCCGCTTTTCGATCTGTCCGTCAAAAGCATAGAGAGAAACGGACTTTCGGATAAATTTTCCGCCGTTAATTGCAGGGTTCAGGATATAGACAAGGAATATTACGGCAAGTTTTCGCTCGTTTTATGCAATCCGCCGTATATGCCCGTGGCTTCCGGCGCGCACGATAAAAGCGAGACGGTCGCGATTTGCAAGCGGGAAATAGCCATTACCGCGGAGGAGCTTGTAAAAGCCGTTGCCGCCGCGCTCAAATTCGGCGGAAGAACCTGCATCGTTCACCGCGCGGACAGGCTGGCGGACGTTTTATGCGCGCTTCGCGGCGCGAATTTAGAGCCGAAAAGGCTTCAACTCGTAGAAGCGGCGGGAAAAGAGCCGTATTTATTTATGGTGGAAGCGGTAAAGGGCGGCAAAAGCGGAATGAAAATACTCCGCAACGCGGAAAATTAGAAGAGTTTTTCCCTGCTGAACGGAAAGCGGAACAAAAATCGGAATTATTCGGAGTTACTCGAAATTAAAAGGAGAAAAATTTATGCTTTATCTCGTCGCGACGCCGATAGGCAATTTAAAAGACATTTCGTACAGAGCCGTCGAAACGCTTAGCGCCGTGGACGAAATCGCCTGCGAGGACACCCGCCGCACGGCGATTCTCTTAAATCATTACGGAATAAAAAAGCCGCTCGTAAGTTACCATAAATTCAACGAACGCGAGTCGGGCGAAAAGCTTGTGGAAAAGCTTAAAGAAGGCAAAAACATTGCGCTCGTTTCGGACGCGGGTATGCCCGTCATCTCCGATCCGGGGGCGGTTCTCGTGAATATGCTCATCGAGAACGATATTCCGTACACGATTATTCCGGGGGCGTGCGCGTTCGTTTCCGCGCTCGCGCTGTCGGGACTCGACGGCACTAAGGTCGCGTTTTTGGGCTTTCTTCCCGAAAAAAACAAGGAAAGAACGGAGCTTCTTGAAAAATATAAAAATCTCGACCTTACGCTTGCCTTTTATTCCGCCCCGCACGACGTGGAAAAGGATATAAAAACGCTTTACGAGGTGCTGGGCGACAGAAACGCCGTCGCGGTTAAGGAGATAACCAAGCTGTACGAGCGCGCGGAAAGGTTCAAGCTTTCCGAAGGACTTCCGACCGAACCCAAGGGCGAATACGTTCTGCTCGTGGAAAAGGGCGAAACCGAGAACGCGCTTTCCGCTCTTTCGGAGGTCGAGCATATAAAATATTATATGGACAGGGGCTACGACAAAAAAGAAGCGGTTAAAGAAGCCGCCAAGGACAGGGGCGTTAAAAAAAGCGACCTTTATAAATTTTCGATAGATTTATAAACCCGACGAAGAATGGTTGCGGGAAAATCGCGGAAAAGAGGCGGAAAATTGTCGCAAAACCGACGCAAAACCGACGAAAAACTCGGCGGGAGGGTGACGGAAAAATCGGGTAAACCCGCCGACGAGAAATTCGGGAAACCTCGGAAAAATAATTAAAAACAGAAAAACGGCGCGCCCGCAAAGCTTTGCGGGCGCGCATAAAATTTTAAACTTTTACTTAAAATTTTTCTTAAACGATTACTCGTGCTTAAAGTTTTTCTTATCGACTTTAACTCGTGATTTTCTTGCGATAATATCGTTAAAATTATTTTTTATCCGTACTGCCGAGTCCGCCCGTGCGCGAACGAGAACAGTCGTCGTCGTAGGTTATGCCGTATTCGGTAAACACGCCCTGCGCGAAAGCCTTGCCCGCTTCCACGGCGAGTGGTTTATCTCCGCAGTTGGTCATTTTTATAAAAATATGCCCCTCGTTTTCGGCAAAATAGTAATCGGAGTCGATAATTCCGACGGTGTTGTCGAGAGTCAAGCGGTATTTAAATCCGAGACTCGAACGCGGATAAATCGAAAGCACCCAGCCTTCCTCTATTTTTACCCGTATTCCCGTGGGGATTTTAATTGTTTCGCCCGCATTCAGCGTAAACGCTTCGGGCGCGAAAAAGTCGTACCCCGCGCTGCCCGAGGTGGCTCGTTTCGGCAGAATTATTCCGTCGTATAATTCTGCGGGCGCGGATTTTGCGTATTCCTTTTCGGAAACCTTTTCAAACCGAGCGATTCTTTTCATAAAAAATTTACCTCTCAAATTGTTTAGAACCTTATCTTTTAAAACATTATATAATATATAGACCGCAAAAAGCAAACGAAAAGAGGCGCGAAGAGTCAAAACGCCGCGCAAATGTTTGACACGGCGGGTAAAATAAATTAAAATATGTAAAAAACGGGAGGCTATCCGAAAAAAATGAAGATTTGCGTATACGGCGCGGCAAGCGAAAAGATAGACGAGGCTTATAAACAAGATTGCTATAATCTCGGCAAGTTTCTGGGCGAAAGAGGTCACTCTCTCGTGTTCGGAGCGGGGAGCGAAGGGCTTATGGGCGCGGCGGCGCGCGGCTTTAAGGCGGCGGGTGCGCACGTTTTCGGCGTTATTCCCGAATTTTTTAAGGAAAGCGGCTTCGAGGGCATTTTTTACGATGCCGACGAACTGCATTTTACCGAAACGATGGCGGAAAGAAAGCAGATGATGGAGGATACCTGCGAAGCGTTCGTAATTGTCCCCGGCGGGATAGGCACTTTCGAGGAATTTTTTCAGGTGCTTACCTTAAAACAGCTCGGCAGGCACAAGAAGGCAATCGTAATTTACAACTCGCAGGGCTATTA
This sequence comes from Anaerovoracaceae bacterium, assembly GCA_963599785.1. Taxonomy (GTDB): domain Bacteria; phylum Bacillota; class Clostridia; order Christensenellales; family Borkfalkiaceae; genus UBA1259. The sequence goes on along the minus strand of CAVBZJ010000012.1, from coordinate 15,140 downwards.
CGACGAGCTTGACAGAATTATGAACGAAATGACCGAAAAGGGCTTCGTCAACGAAGAGTGCAAAAAGCTCTATAAAATCGTGGACAGCAAAGAAGCGGTCGCGGAATATCTCGAACATTATTCGACGGACGGCGTGGAGTGGTCGAGACTTAAAAGAAATTTCGAGGACAAATAGTTCTTCGGCGTGAGATACTCCGCGAAAGACGCGGGCAGAACGGTGGGCGGCGGCTCATCGCAAAGAGGGCGAACAAAACGGCGGGCGGCTCATCGTAAAGTTGGCGGGCAGAACGGCGGGCGGCGGCTCTCGCGGCAAGCTTTCGGCGGCTCGTCTCGAATGGGGCGAGCAAAAACGCGGTTTGCCGCTTGCGGCGCGTAAAACCGAAAAGCGAAACCTATTCGACCTTTTTCGGCAAAAAAATTATTTCGCGAAAATGCGGGGTAAAAACGATTGACAATACTTTAAGAGTTTGATACAATAAGAGCGTAAATTAAATCTCAACCCAATATAGGTTCGTATATACGGCACGAACGTTTCTACCGCATCGCCACAGACGCGACTATTGGATAAAACGAAGCTTTTTCCGCATTGAATTTTTTACTGCTACGGGAAGGTGAGTTTGGTCTTTGCGGAACGGGTTAAAATTACTCGTTCTTTTGATTTTTAAAAGGATTTTCGCAATATGGAGCTTCTGGAAAAGGCAATAACGGAAAAGGGAAAAGTGCTTAGCGGCAACGTGCTTAAAGTGGGCGCGATACTTAATAACCGGCTGGACGTAAAGCTTTTATCCGCGCTTGCGGAAGAGATTGCGGAGCATTTCAGGACCGCGGGCGTCACCGACGTGCTGACGGTGGAAGCTTCTGGCATCGCGATTGCGGTACTCGTTGCGGAAAAGCTCGGCGTGGACGCGCTGTTTGCAAAAAAGAGCAAGACTTCCAACGTAGAAGGCGAGGTTTATTCGGCGGATTGCTATTCATATACGCATCAAAAAAACAACGTGCTGATAGTTCCCGCGGAATATCTTAAAAAGGGCGCGAAGGTTCTGATCGTAGACGATTTTCTTGCCAACGGAGAAGCTCTCAACGCGCTTATAAAAATAGTAAGCGAAGCGGGCGCGGAAACGGTCGGCTGCGCGGTCGCGATAGAAAAAGGCTTTCAGGGCGGCGGGGACAAGCTCCGTGAAAAGGGCTACGACGTGTTCTCGCTGGCAATAATAGAAAGTATGGAAAACGGCAAAATCGTTTTTCGCAGATAAACACAGGTAATCAAACCCGAAAGGGTCAGGAGGTTTTTATAATGAAGAAACTTTTCACAACGTTGCTTGCGGCAGTAATTGCCACGGCTTGCTGCTTCGGTCTCGGCGCTTGCGGCGGACATAAGCACGAATACGTCGGCTCCGTCGTCAGCAAAGGCACTTGCACCGAACAAGGCGTAACGAAGTTCACCTGCTCGTGCGGAGATTCTTACGAAACCAAAACCGACGCGCTCGGCCACAGCTATAAGGATCAGAAATGCGTTCGTTGTAACGAAGCTGCTCCCACGCTCACCGCGATAGCTACGGAAGATCTTAAAGTCGGTATCATAACCTTGCACGACGACAACTCCACCTACGATAAGAACTTTCTCGACGCGGTAAAAGTTGCTTGCAAGAATCAGGGTATTGCGGACGCAAACCTCCTGATCAGATCCAACATACCCGAAACCGCGGCATGCAAAGACGCCGCTCTCGACCTTGCGGATAAGGGTTGTCAGGTAATCTTTGCGGACTCTTTCGGTCACGAACCCTTCCTTATGGAAGCCGCGAAAGCTAAACCCAACGTACAGTTCTTCCACGCTACCGGCACGAAGGCTCATTCTTCCGGACTTTCCAACTATCACAACGCGTTCGCTTCCATCTACGAAGGCAGATACCTCGCGGGCGTTGCGGCAGGCGCGAAGCTTGCGGAAATGCAGGCCGAAGGCAAAATCGCAGATAAAAACAAAGACGAAAACGGCAATATCAGAGTCGGTTACGTCGGCGCGTTCACCTATGCGGAAGTTATTTCCGGATTCACTTCTTGGTATCTCGGCGTTAAGAGCGTCGTAGCTAACGTCGTTATGGACGTTCAGTTCACCGGTTCGTGGTACGACGAAACCGCGGAAAGAGAAGCGGCTAATACTCTTATCGAAGACAGAGGATGCGCGCTCGTTTCCCAGCACGCGGACTCCATGGGCGCACCCAGCGCGTGCGAAAAAGCTAAGGTTCCCAACGTTTCCTATAACGGAAGCACCGAAGCAAGCTGCCCCGACACTTTCATCATCTCTTCCAGAATCAACTGGACGCCTTATTACGAGTACTTCATTACCTGCGCGAAAGAAGGTAAACTTGCGGATACCGACTGGACGGGCGAACTTGCTGCCGATTCTTATGCGGACGGCTCGGTAGCTCTTACCGAACTCGGCAAACTTGCTCCCGCAAAAGATACTCAGGCGAGAATAGACGAAGCTGCGGCTAAAATCAGAAGCGGCGAACTCAAAATCTTCGACTGCTCCAAGTTCACCGTAAAGGGCGAAAAACTCACCTCTTATCTCGCGGACGTTGACGACTGGGGTGATTACGTTGCCGATACCGAGGTTATCAAAACCGAGAACGGCGTTACCTACTTTGCGGAAAGCTTCTATCGTTCCGCTCCTTACTTCAACATTCAGATAGACGGCATCAACTATTTGAACGTTGCGTTCTAATTAACAAAAAATACCTGTAAGGCGGGATAAGTCCCGTCTTACAGGCTTATTTTTCTTTTCGGAGATTTTTAATGGAAAAACAAGTCGCGCTGGAACTGCGTAACGTAACTAAAAGATTCGGTACGGTAGTTGCCAACAAGGATATAAATTTTACCCTCTATAAAGAGGAAATTCTTTCTCTTCTCGGCGAAAACGGCTCGGGAAAGACTACGCTTATGAATATGATTTCGGGTATATACTATCCCGACGAGGGCGAAATATTCGTAAACGGCGAAAAAGCTTCCATTCGTTCGCCCAAAGACGCGTTCGATTATAAAATCGGAATGATTCACCAGCACTTTAAGCTCGTGGACGTTTTTACCGCCGCGCAGAACGTCGTACTCGGTATAGACGACGGTAAACGGTATAATTTGAAAGACGTAAATTCCCGTGTTTCGGAAATTGCGAAGAAATACGGTTTCGATATAGATCCAAAAAAGAAAATACACGAAATGTCGGTATCCGAAAAGCAGACGGTAGAGATTATAAAAGTGCTTTACCGCGGCGCGGATATATTGATTCTCGACGAACCTACCGCGGTTTTAACCCCGCAGGAGATAAAAAAGCTGTTCGCGGTGCTTAAAAAGATGCGCGAGGACGGCAAGTCGATTATCATAATCACCCATAAGCTCAACGAGGTTATGGAAATTTCGGACAGAGTTACCATTCTCCGCAAGGGCGAGTACGTCGGCACGGTGAATACTTCGGAAACGAACGAAAAACAGCTTACCGAAATGATGGTCGGCAAGAAAATCGACCTTAAAATAGAGCGCGTCAAAACGAATATAGACCGTCCGCTTCTCGAAATAAGAAACCTTTCGATAAAGAAGGACGACGGCAGCACGGCGATAGACGACGTAAGCTTTTATATCCGCGGCGGAGAGCTTCTCGGCGTTGCGGGCATCGCGGGGTGCGGACAAAAGGAGCTTTGCGAGGCTATCGCGGGGCTTCGTAAGGTGGAGAGCGGCTTTATTATGCACAAGGGCGAAAGCATTGTCGGGCTTCCCTCCAAAAAGATTATCGAAAAAGGCATTTCGATGAGCTTTATCCCAGAGGACAGGCTGGGAATGGGACTCGTTCCGTCTTTTTCCGTTACCGACAATATGATGCTCAAAACTTACGGCGACGGCAAAGGACCTTTCGTAGACAGAAAGAGCGCGAGAAAACGCGCGGAAGATTTGATAGAAAAGCTCGGAATAGTGACGCCTTCCACCGAAACGCCCGTAAGAAGGCTTTCGGGCGGCAACGTGCAGAAGGTTCTGGTCGGCAGAGAAATAGAATCCTCCCCGAACGTTATAGTCACCGCTTACCCCGTGAGAGGTCTCGACATAAACTCTTCTTACGCGATATACGATATACTTAACGAGCAGAAGGAAAAAGGCACGGGCATTTTGTTCATCGGCGAAGACCTTGACGTTATGCTTGCCCTCTGCGACAAGATTATGGTGCTTTGTCACGGTAAGAATATGGGTATAGTCCACGCGGAAAAGACGACGAAAGAACAGCTCGGACTTATGATGACGGGTTCGCTCGACCTTACCGAAGAGAAGAAAGACAAGAACTTCGGTATAGCGAAGGACAGTAACCTTTCCGAAGAGGAATGGAAGGAAGAAGCGGAAAAACAGGCGGAAGAAAAAGGAGAAGAGAAAGATGAATAACGAAAAAATCGTTCGCGAACCTTTGTTCCACGTTACCAAAAGAACGGAAATTTCGGTAAAAAGACAGATACTCGCAAGGGTTATCGCGTTTTTCACGGGACTTCTTATCTGCTGTATTATCTGCGCTATTTGCTATAAAGAAAAAGGCAATCCGTGGATAGTAATCAGGTCTTTGTTCGAGGGCAGCTTCGGCACGGAAAGAAAAAGATGGCTGCTTTTGCAGAATACCGCGCTTTTGCTCGGCGTAGGCTGCGCGCTCATTCCCGCGTTCAAAATGAAATTCTGGAATCTCGGCGGCAACGGACAGGTGCTTATCGGCGCGCTCGTAACGATAGCGTGTATGCGTAATTACGGCGGCAGAATGCCGGACGCGGTCGTGTGGCTTATAATGCTGGTTTCGGCGGTGCTTTGCGGCGCGTTGTGGGCGGCGATTCCCGCGGTGTTCAAAGCGTTTTTCAAAACGAACGAATCGCTTTTTACGCTGATGATGAACTATATCGCTTCCGGACTCGTCGTATATTTCATAAAAGAGTGGAGCGGTCCGTTTGCTTCCGGCTCGCTTGCCACGGTTAAGGTCGCGCACCTTCCTCAAATAGGCGGGAACGACTTCCTTCTCATAATAATAGTAGCGGCGTTGATGTGCGCGGCGATGTTCGTGTATATGAAGTATACGAAGCACGGCTTCGAGGCGTCGGTCGTCGGCGAAAGCGAAAACACCGCGAGATATATAGGCATAAACGTTAAAAAGACGATAATAAGAACGCTTGCACTTTCGGGCGCGCTCTGCGGGATTATAGGTTTTCTGATCGCGGGGGCTATGGACCATACGGTTTCTTCGGAAACGGCGCAAAACCTCGGCTTTACCGCTATAATCGCGGTGTGGATCGCTAAAATGAATCCGCTCTGCGCGATAGCTTCTTCGTTCGGCATAATTTTTATGACGCAGGGTATGGCGGAATTGCAGACGGTCGTCGGCGTATCGGACAGCTCGGTTGCGAATATGATTGTCGGTATTATGTACTTCTGCATAATCGGCTGCGAGTTCTTCGTTTACTACGCGCTCAATATGCGTAAGAAAAAGGTTCTTAGCGAAGACGGCGCGGAAAGCGATAAAGCGGAAAAGGTCGAAACGGAAAATGCCGCGGAAAACAGCGGCGCGGAAAACCTTAAAGAAGACGGCGGCGAAGCGAAGAAGGAGGACGAAAAATGTTAGTAGGACTTATAGTAGGAGCAATCTCCATAGGCGTCGTGTTTTTGTTCGGCTCGATCGGAGAAATAATAACCGAAAAGTCGGGGCATCTGAACCTCGGAATACCGGGCGTAATGTGTATGGGCGTTGCGGGCGGTTGCTTTATGGTCGTTTCTTATATGAAAACGCTTGCAGATCCCGCCGACGGCAGTTATATAATCATACTTCTTGCGGTGATATTCGGGGCTTGCCTTTTTGCGGCGTTCGGCGGCGCGATTTACGCGTTTCTGACCGTCACGTTAAGAGCTAATCAGAACGTCGTGGGACTTGCGCTCACCACGTTCGGCGCGGGCTTTTCGCAATTTATTATGAACAGACTGTTTGCCGCGGTGACGAACGCGAGATCTCTTCTTGCGGTTGCAAGCACCAAAATAAAAGGGTACCTTCCGTTTGCGGATAACCTCGGCGCGTTCGGTAAAATATTCTTATCGCACGGCATACTCGTTTATTTCGCGATAGCCCTTGCGATAGTCGCGGCGCTGTTCCTTAAAAAGACGAAAACGGGATTAAGACTCCGCGCGGTCGGCGAAAACCCCGCCACGGCGGACGCGGTCGGAATAAACGTAACCGCATATAAATACGGCGCGATACTCATCGGCAGCGCGATTGCGGGACTCGGCGGACTGTTTTACGTCCTCGATTATAACTGCGGCACGTTCGACAACACTATGACGATACAGGCTTTCGGCTGGCTTGCCATCGCGCTCGTTATATTCACGATGTGGAAGCCCGACCTCGCCATATTAGGCTCGATAGTGTTCGGCGCGCTGTATATTCTCGGAATAAAGATAACGGGTTTAAGCACGTTGGGACAGCAGGAGCTTATCAAGCTTTTACCGTATATCGTCACCATAATCGTGCTTATCATAACGAGTATCTTCGGGAGTAAGAGCGTTCAGCCGCCCGCGGCTCTCGGCACTAATTATTTCAGAGAAGAAAGATAGTAACGTAAATTTTGTAATAGTAAAAATAGCCCGCCCCGTTTCGGTATTCCGAAACGGGGCGGCGTTATAATCGGCAAGCCGAAACTAAACGTTAAACTGAATTAAACGTATTTTTTAAAAAGTCGGTTTTACTCTACGAATTTTTTTGAAAAAAACAAAAGGCGCATAAAAAACGGGAGACTAATAAAAAAACAGGTTTGAAAATTTACTTTCAAGCCTGTTTTACTTGTGTCGGTTTAGTTTTATAATACAAGCGAGAAAGCTTGCTTGCAAGGGCTTTCGCGCGCGGTATTTCAACTCTATGTTATAATACAAGCGAGAAAACTTGCTCGCAAGGGCTTTCGCGCGCGGTATTTCAACGAACGGCTGTTATTTGCCATCGGCAAATAATACTTGCGTCAGCAAGGGGAAAGATTTATCTTTGCAAGCCGTATAACGTTATTTTATAACTTCCTGTCCGCCCATAAACGGTCTTAAAACCTCGGGGATAGTCACGCTGCCGTCCGCGTTCTGATACTGTTCGATAATCGCGGGGAACACGCGGGAAGTCGCAAGTCCCGAGCCGTTAAGCGTATGCACGAACGCGGTTTTGCCCGTCTTGCTGTCGCGGAATTTGGTGTTGTTTCTGCGCGCCTGATAATCGTTCGCGTTGGAAACGGAGCTGACCTCTTTGTAAATTCCCATAGAAGGAATCCATACTTCTATATCGTAGGTTCTCGCCATAGAAGCGGAGCAGTCGCCCGCCGCAAGCTTGCTTATTCTGAAATGCAAGCCTAATTTTTCTATAAGAGCAGCGGCTTTGTTCACAAGCTCCTCGAACGCTTCTTTGCTGTGAGCAGGGTGCGCGTACTGAACCATTTCCACCTTGTTGAACTGATGCCCTCTTATCATACCGCGTTCTTCCGCGCGATAAGAACCCGCTTCTTTGCGGTAACAGGGGGTATAGGCGAAGAATTTCATCGGAAGCTTTTCTTCGGGAATGATTTCGCCCGCATACATATTGACGAGCGCGGTCTCCGCCGTGGGAAGCATAAAGCGGTTTTTCTTTCTGTCTTCGTCGCAGTCGAGCCAATATACCTCGTCCGCGAATTTGGGGAACTGCCCCGCGCCGAAGCCGCAGTTATACCCGAGCTGATGCGGGGGAAGAATGAATTCGTAACCGTCTTTCAGGTGTTCCTGAACGAAGAAATTGAGGAGCGCCCATTCGAGCCTCGCGCCGTCTCCGCGATATAACCAGTAACCGCCGCCCGAAAGCTTCGTGCCGCGGGTATAGTCGATAATTCCGAGTTTTGTGCATAAATCGACGTGATTTTGCATGTTAAAATCGAAAACGGGTTTTTCGCCGACGATTTTGATAACCTTGTTGTTTTCCTTTTCGCCGCCGAGAAGGTCCTCGTCGGGGATATTCGGGTAAGAAGCGAGAAGGTCGAACACCTTTTCGTCGTATTCCTTTGCCACGCGGTCGCATTCCGCGATTTTGTCGCCGAGTTCGCGCATTTCGGCAAAGATACCGTCCACGGGCTTGCCCGCTTTTTTGAGCGCGGGAATTTCCGCCGAAACCTTGTTTCTTTCCGCCTTATAGCCTTCTGCCTCCGCAATCGCCACTCTTCTCTTTTCGTCGAGAGCGAGAATGGTATCGAAATCCGCCTTAAAGCCCTTTCTTGCGAGAAGCTCGGTAATTTTTTCTTTTTCTTCCTTTATTCTTTTAAGGTCTAACATTTGCCGACTCCGTATTTTGAAATATCATATCCTATTATAGCGGCAATCGCGAATAAAATCAATAATTTTGAAAAGAAATTTACATTTGCATTAAATAAAAGAAGCAAATCGGTTTGAAAATCGGCAAAAAATTTTTATGCAAAGGTAAAAATTTATACCGAGGTTTTGCCTTCTACCAAGTCAAAGTATTTGTCAAGCGTTATTTTAGCTTCTTCGTTTTTCGGATATTTGTCTACAATGCCGTAGATGTTGTTTTTTAAGGATGCTAACGTTTTTTTGGCGGCATCAAAATATGCAGCCGAAGCCGCCGCATAATTTTTTTCGCTTTTGTAATAATTAAGTTCTTCGTTATACTTTTCGATTTTTTGCCTGTTGTTTATTTCGGCAAGCTGATCCGCAATGCTTCCTTTAACTACGCCGCGATACAGCGTGGGAGCTTGCGGAGCAAACGGGTTGTTATTCCTGACTGCCCAAGTAGCTTCGTATTTAGTAAACAGTTCGTTTAGCTTCTTTTTATCTTTTCTGGCAAACCAACACAACTCGTGTTTATAATCTTCAAGTTGTGTTTTCTTTTTAAAATCGGGGTTGGAAAGCTTAAAGTAAATAGCAAAACCCAAAAATAAAAGAGGTATAAAAACTAATGTAAAAAATATACCTTCCATCTCGTAAACCTCCTGAAACGAAACGTAAATAATATCGCGCGTTCAAAAAACAAAACACGCTTTGTCAATTAGAATTGTACCAAAGTATTTTTATAAAGTCAAGTAATTCTCATATAATGGTCAAAAAATACTTTACAAAGAGGTGGAAACGGCGTATGTTAAACGTCAGAATAAAAGAACTGCGGCTTGCGAAAAGAATAACCCAAGTGGAATTAGCTAACGCTTTGGGAGTAACGAAGCAATGCGTCAGCAACTGGGAAAACGATAATATTTTACCGTCCGTAGAAATGTTGTGTAAGCTTGCCGACTATTTTTTCGTAAGTACGGATTACCTTTTATTCAGGGAACAAAAAAACGCTTTGGTGGTGGAAGGTTTAAGCGACCTCGAACTCAGGCATATACAAGAATTGATTAACGATTTAAGGAATAAAACGAAATAAAATTTTCAGAGGTTTTATACTTGTTTTAATCGAATAAATCAATAAAAACGCCCCGAATTTTCCGCGGAAGAATAAATTTTGACGGTTAAAATTTTTCAAAATGAAAAAAATTAACAACTAATCCTTAAACCGAGTTAAAATTCCTTGCAAAAACCGCCGCGGCGGTGATAAAATAATAACTATGAAAGACAGACTTTTTCAACTTAAAGAATTTATCGATAAAAACGGCAAGGTCACTCTGCACGAATTAGAGTGCGCTTTTCCGGACGTTTCCTCGATGACCATTCGCCGAGACCTTAACCGTCTCGAAATGGCTAACGCGGTCTTGCGCGTTTCGGGCGGAGCTATCTCCGTCAATTCGGTTCTCCGCGCAAAGGAAGCGGACTTTTCCGAACGCGTCAACTATAACGCCGCGGAAAAAATCGAGATTGCCGAAAAGGCGGCGGGAATCATAGAGAAAAACAGCTGTTTGTTCATAGACGGCGGCTCTACGACCACCTATTTCGCGCGCGCGCTTCCCGACGAAAATTTCTACGTTTTAACCAACGCTTTCGTTATTGCGGAAACGGTTTTAAGAAAAGAAAAACCGAACGTAGCGATTCTCGGCGGCGACCTTAAACGCAACAACTTTATAACCGTCGGCGGAACGTGTCTCGATTTTATAGACAAAATTAACATTCAGATAGCGGTTATGACGGCTACGGGCTTTATAAAGGACGGCGGTTTTTTCACCTGCGGAAGTCAATCGGAAGCGGACGTGAAGCGCGCGGTCATCAAAAAAGCCGATAAAGTCATAATGCTTCTCGACAGCAGCAAGGTGAACAAGAAAACCCCGTACACCTTTGCGGAGCTTAAAGACGTAAACTGTATGGTTACGGATAAAAATTTCCCCAAGGAAATTAAAGAAGCCGTCACGGAAGCGGGGGTAGAGGTCGTCTGACGGTCGGGTAAGCCCGTTAAGAACGAAATATAAAAGAACGGACTTAAAAAAGCGACTGAAAACGACTTGAAAAAGGCGACAGGGGCATAGCCTCGCCCCCGAAAAATCAAAACGAGGTGAAAGAATGTTTAAAAGATTACGCGCGGACATACGGGCGGCGAAAAAATACGATCCCGCGGCGCGAAATAAATTCGAGATTTGGCTGACTTACTCGGGCGTACACGCGCTTTCGTGGCACAGAGTCGCGCATTTCTTCTATAAAATCCACTTAAAGCTTCTCGCGAGAATGTTGAGCCAGACGGCTAAATTCTTTACGGGCATAGAAATTCACCCCGCGGCAAAAATCGCGGGCGGAGTGTTCATCGACCACGGCGCGGGAGTCGTCATCGGCGAAACCGCGGAAATAGAAGAGGACGTCGTGATTTATCAGGGCGTAACCCTCGGCGGCACGGGCAAGGAAAAGGGCAAACGCCACCCGACGATTAAGAGGGGCGTTATGATAAGCTCGGGCGCGAAAATTCTCGGCGGGTTCACCGTCGGCGAATACGCGAGAATAGGCGCGGGCGCGGTAGTCCTTAAAGAAGTCCCGCCGTACGCGACCGTCGTGGGCGTTCCGGGGCTGGTCGTAAGGATAAACGGCGAAAAGGTCTGCAATTTGGAGCAGGAAAAAGCCGATCCCATTCAGGAAGAGGTTTGCCATCTTCGCGACGAGGTGTTCTCCTTAAAAGAAGAACTCGAAAACATTAAAAAAGAGCTTGCCCGCGAGAAAGAGCTTGCCTGCGAAAAAAGCGGCGAAAACGGGCGGAAAAACAAAATCGGCGCAAACGAAAACGAACAAAAAGCCGACGAAAAAGCCGAAGATAATTTATAAACCTGAAAAAGGAAACGGAAATGAGAATATATAACACCCTTTCGGGAACAAAACAGGAATTCGAGCCGATTGAAGCGGGCAAGGTGAAAATGTACGCGTGCGGCATCACGGTGTCGGGCGAAGCGCATATCGGTCACGCATATCAGGCTATAATTTACGACATTATAAGAAAATATTTCGAGAAAAAGGGCTATGCCGTCACTTACGCCAGAAACTATACCGACGTAGACGACAAAATCATAGCGAAATCCAACGAAACGGGTATTCCCGCGGCGACCTACGCGGCGGAAATGATAAAGAAAACGGACGCGGAAATGCGCCGTCTTAAAGTCGACGACCCCAACGTGTGGATAAAAGCCACCGAATGTATCGGCGACATTATAGAATTCGTTAAAAAGCTTATAGAAAAAGGTCACGCGTATCCCACCGAAAAGGGCGACGTGTATTTCTCGGTGGACAGCTTCCCCGCTTACGGCGCGCTGTCGCACAGAAATTTAGAGGACGCTATGAACGGAGTGCGCGTGGATAACGACGAATTAAAGAAAAATCCGCTCGACTTCGCGCTGTGGAAATCCGCGAAAGCGGGCGAACCGTTCTGGGATTCGCCTTGGGGCAAAGGTCGCCCCGGCTGGCATATAGAATGTTCCGCGATGAATTATAAAACGTTCGGCGAACAGATAGACGTTCACGGCGGCGGCAGAGACCTTATTTTCCCGCACCACGAGAACGAAATTGCGCAGACGGAAGCTCTTACGGGCAAGCGGTTCGTAAAATATTGGATTCATAACGGGCTTATCAAGGTCAACGGGCAGAAAATGAGCAAGTCGCTCGGCAACAGTTTGCTGCTTCACGACCTGCTGGACGAATATTCGGCGGAAACGATAAAATTCGCGCTGCTTTCCACCAACTATCGCGGCGATATAAACGTAACCGACAAGCTGTTCCCCGAAGCGGAAAAGCATATGGCGGAGTTCTATAAAACCTTTATCGCGGCAAAGGAAGCGGGCGTGGAAATCGCGGGCGAAAATAAGGAAATCGACGAGGCGTTCGACAGGGCTATGGACGACGACTTCAACACCGCCCTCGCGCTTTCCGATTTGTTCGGATTTTTCAAGACGGTCAGGGCAAAGCTTCGCGCGGGCGACAAGTCTGCGGGCGCGGACTTAAATCAGATTAAAACGACCTATTCGCTTTTGGGCTTATTTAAGGAAGAACCCGAAGAATTCGTTAAAAGGGCGGCGGCAAAGGAGCAAGCCGCGGAATCCGCAGTACCCAAAGAGGTTGTCGCGCTTGCGGAGGAAAGGCTTCTCGCGAGAAAAAACAAAGACTACGCGCGTTCGGACGAGCTGCGCGCGGAAATCGCCGCCGCGGGCTACGATATCAAAGACGCGAAGGACGGCTACGAGCTTATAAAAAAATAATCGAAGAAGGACTTATTTATGTTTACGAGTAAAGAATTAAGAGAAAAATGGATAAAGTTTTACGAGGAGCGCGGACATCTCAACATCGGCGCGGTATCGCTTATCGGCGACGGCACGACGGGCGTTATGTTCAACGTCGCGGGAATGCAGCCCTTAATGCCCTATCTTCTCGGCAAAAAGCACCCGTCCGGAAAAACGAGACTTTGCAACGTTCAGGGCTGCGTAAGAACGGTCGATATAGATTCGGTCGGCGACGCAACGCATTTCACTTTCTTCGAGATGATGGGCAACTGGTCGCTCGGCGACTATTTCAAAAAAGAAAAAACGGCTTGGAGCTTCGAGTTTTTAACGCAGGTTCTGGGCTTCGATAAAGAAAAAATCTGTTCCACCGTTTTCGAGGGGAACGATTCCGTTCCGCGCGACGAGGAAACGGCTTCACTTTTAAAATCGCTCGGCATCAAACCCGAAAACATTTTCTATCTTCCGAAGTCTGACAACTGGTGGGAATTAGAAGGCACGGTCGGCACGCCCTGCGGTCCCGATAACGAGTGGTTCTATCCGAGGGTGGACGGCAAGGATTCTTCGGATTTCTTAACCGGCGACCGCTACGTCGAAATCGGCAACGACGTGTATATGCAGTATAAAAAATTAGAGGGCGGCAAGTACGAAGAACTCGACCATAAAAACGTGGATACGGGCTTCGGACTCGACAGACTGCTCGTATTCCTCAACGGGCTTACGGACGGATATAAAACCGACCTGTTCTCGGGCGCGATAGAGTATCTCGAAAAGGCTTCGGGCAAGGACTACGACGGCGACGAAAAGGCGAGAAAGGCGATGAGAATAGTCGCGGATCACGTCCGCACTTCGGTTATGCTTATCGGCGATATGAACGGAATTCTGCCTTCCAACACCGGCGCGGGATATATTTTAAGAAGACTTTTACGCCGCGCGATAAGGTATTGCAAGAGCCTCGATATTCCGTCCGAAGAGATGACGGGCGTCGCGAAGGTCTTTATAGAAAAGGTTTACGACGAAGCGTACCCCTTGCTCGTTGAAAAAGAAGAGTATATTTTAGAAGAGATAAGAAAGGAAATAAGAAAGTTCGAGGCGACGCTTGCTTCGGGAATGAAGGAATTCGACAAGTGCGTGACGGGCATCGAAAGAAAGAACGCGTTTATGGCGGCGAAAGATCCCGCTTACGTTCCCGAAACGGTCATTTCGGGCAAGCAGGCGTTCAGATTATACGATACGTTCGGCTTCCCGGTGGAGCTTACGACCGAGCTTGCGGCGGAACGCGGGCTGACGGTAGACGAGGAGGGCTTTAAGGAAGCGTTCAAAGCGCATCAGGAGCTTTCCAAAGCGCAGGCAGCGGCGGCGAAGGGCGGACTTACCGAAAGGAACGAAATCACCGCGCGCTATCATACCGCAACGCATATAATGCTCGCGGGACTTCGTAAGATGTTCGGCGAAAAGACCGAGCAGAAGGGTTCTAACATCAACGAAGAAAGAATGCGTTTCGATTTTAACTGCGACCATAAAATGACCGAAGAAGAGCTTAAAGAGCTTGAAAATTTCGTAAACGACGTTATTGCGAAAAAGATAGACGTCGTAAGAACGGAAGAACCGTATAACAAGGCGATCGCGGAAGGCGCGTACGGCGTGTTTACTCCGACTTCGGACGACCAGATCGTTTCTATTTATACGATAGCGGGCGTGGATAAGCAGATATGCGGCGGACCGCACGCGGCTAACACGGCGGAGCTGGGGCATTTTGAAATCGTTAAAGAAGAAAGCTCGTCTTCGGGCGTAAGAAGAATAAAAGCGGTGTTAAAGTAAGAAGGGGATACTCGCGGGACGCGAAAAATTTCGCGTCCCGCGACAAAGATTTTTCATTAACCCCGTATAACGGTTGACAAAACCCGATAAAAGATATAAAATAGATAAGCGTTCAAAGAAAAAACTTGTCGGGTTAGTTGTTGCGGAACTTGTATTTCTGCCATCGCGAGCAAGAAAAAACTTAATATGCACCATTAGCTTTGGCGGGATAGAGCGTCGGTCTACGGAACGAAAGTCGCGTGGGCGTCGGACTCTGAAAACCGAAGAGCGCAAGTCATCGCACCTGCGAGCAAGAAAAAATTTAATACGCACCATTAGCTTTGGCTGGATAGAGCGTCGGTCTACGGAACGAAAGTTGCGTGAGCGTCGGACTCTGAAAACCGAAGAGCGCAAGTCATCGCACCTGCGAGCAAGAAAAAATTTAATACGCACCATTAGCTTTGGCTGGATAGAGCGTCGGTCTACGGAACGAAAGTTGCGTGAGCGTCGGACTCTGAAAACCGAAGAGCGCAAGTCATCGCACCTGCGAGCAAGAAAAAAATTTAATACGCACCATTAGCTCAACTGGATAGAGCGTCGGTCTACGGAACCGAAGGCTAGGGATTCGAACTCCTTATGGTGCACCAAGCAAAAAGG
>CAVBZJ010000011.1:0-27132 GCA_963599785.1 Anaerovoracaceae bacterium | reverse complement strand
TTCGGTCGTTTTGGAATTTCTTTCACCGTAAACGGAAAACGAAGTGATTTCGTAATCCTGAATAAGCGTCGCCTCGTCCACGCCGCAAAGCGCGTTTATAAGAAAAGATACCGTTCCCGTTCTGTCCGCGCCGCCCGTACAGTGCATATACACGGGATAGCGGCTTTCGTCCGCAAGCGCGGAAAACACCTTTTTATATCCCGTCGTATTATTAAAGGCTTCCAGATACCCGCCGACGTTATAATATTCGAGGTTGGCGTTCGGAATCGCGCTTTCGGTAAGGTTAAGGTTTTCCGCCGCGCCCCTTAAATCGAAATCGGTCTTGATTTTAAGAACGTCTCTCATATACGCCTTGCCGTCTTCGGTAAGAGCAATGCCCGCAAAAGCCGCCCAAGTGCTTTCGGAAACCGCGCCGCCGCGGAAAAATCTGCCCTGAACCGTTCTTTCGCCGCTTTCGGTCATATACCCGCCGAGGTCGCGCACGTTGTAAATTCCGTCTATTTTCATAGTTCTCGGACCTGAATCCGCCGTCTCGAAGGTAGAAAACGCGTATTTGTTGCCGAGACTCGTCACCGCCGTAACGCGAATGTAATATTTGGTAGCCTTATAAAGGTTATACAGCTCCACGCTCGTCTGCGTGGGATTCGTCTCGATAAGAACCGCGTCCGAAAAATCGGCGTTTACCGAATATTCGACTTTGTATAACGATACGCCGGAAAGAACGCCGTTCCAGCTTACCACTACGGGCGCAACCGCGTCTTTCTGTCCCGAAACCATAGAACCCGCCACGTTCGAGCCGCTCATAGACAGATAACCTTTAACGTTATCCGCATAAGGATATACCGTCTCGCCGCTTGTCGGAGCGGTTATTTCAAAGCTTCCGCCCTCGGCTTCGGGTATAACGAACACGCCCTTGCCCGCGCCTACGTTCAAGGTCACCGAGCCGTCCGTAATATCGGCGGTCTTTTTAACGCCGTTTTCGTAATAAATAACTTTATCGAAGCCTTCGCCGAAAGTAAGAGTCACCGTATTATTCCTCGCAAGTCTCGGGTCGTCCGAATTTACGACCATAAACCCGTAATTGCCGTTGCCGTCCTTAAAGCACCCCGCGATAGCGTCGTAAGCGGAGGTAAGAGAAGTAAGTACCGCGCTTTCAAAAGAGCTTGTGCCGCCGAATACGTCCGCCGCGGCGGTTGTTCCAGCCGAATACATCGTGCCGAGCCATTTATAGCCCGCCGTTCTTCTCGCCGCCTTTATGATCTCCGCGTTGGCGTTTTTCATCGCGGTATAGGTATCGGTCGCGACCGCCTTATAGCTTCCGTCCGATTGCTGCTGCCACATATAGGCGGCTTCCGTAAACCATTCGGAATCTAGTTGATTAGAGGGCTGATTATAGGTAAAATACGCCATTCTGTCGAACCCGTAAGCAAGCGCGGTATAAAGCTGATACGTCATCATCTGCTCGCTTACTTTGCCGTGATAGGTATAAAATTTCCCGTAATTAGCCTTCGTTCCCGCGCCCGCAACTATTTCATCATAACTCGTTTTATTGTAATATGCAACCGATTGCAGACACAAACTGCGCTTAAAACCGTTTTCTTCCGAAAGTTTTGCAAATATTTCGAGATTCTGGAAATACTGCGAAAGCAGAGAATACGAGGTCTCGTTATAGTAGTCATAACTTAAAGTTCCCCATTTTCTCTTTCCCGTAATCGTTTCCAAAAACGGATAATAATCGAAACAGAGGTATTCTTCGCCCGTGCCGACAAGCCCCGCTATATATTTCTGTAAATACGCGGTATACTGCTCGGCGGTAAGTCCCAAAGTCTCGCTGCCCGTACCGTCTTCCGAAACGTGAATTTCTGCCGCGTGCATACCGAGAAGCGCGCCGTGAAGCATATACCCCTCTTCGTAAACTTTAAGGTCGTTCACGAGGAATTTATACCATTTATTATATGCTTCGGACATAGTTCCTCTCGGCTCGTCGCGGAGAATAAACCCGCCGAAACACGGATATTGTTTGAGACACTCGTACATTTTGGTCAGATTTTCTTTAATCTGTCCTTCCGTGTGCGTAGACTCCCCGCCCATAACGCCGCTTAAATAAAGCGACGGAATAAGAACCTTCGCCTTATAATACGGCACGTTATAAACGTCGCAATATTCTTTAACGAGATTAAGGAGTTTTATCGCGTCCGAATTGAGATAATATCCGTTCGAGTCGATTTCGCTGTAACCGTCGCCGACTGCGTGACCGATTGACCGATAAGTCATATAATCGGCGTCGTCGCTCATAACGTAGGCAAACCCCGCGTCAAAGTACGACTTTACGTCCTCTACGGTAGCCATACGGTAAACGGCACCGCCCGTAACGTTGCTCACGAGCGTGCCGTTCTCCATATAACCCCCTACCGCAGGTCCGTAATACGCAGTCAGCGTTAAGCTTTTTTTAAGTAGTTTTCCTCCAAGAACGCAATCTGTTCTACGGTAAGTCCGTTAAGCTCTTTATTCTCTATCGAACTCGTAGCGACGTCGTGTGCCGATCTCGCGTTGTTCTCGAAATCAACGTCCGAATAATAGGTAACGGTTTCGCCGCCTTCGTATTCCACGGTAACGTACGTTCTCGCAACGTACTGCAAATCGCGGTGACTGTCTCTGATATTCGTGAGAACCAGACTGAACGTCACGTTTTCGTCTTTTTCGTAACTCTTGAAATCTGTTTCCGAAGAGTTGGTGTCGATATATTTGTAGCCTACGCCGTCAAGGTTTTCTTTGGTGAAATTTTTAAGTCCTACGCCGTCGCCCTCGCCGGAATCGTCCACATTGGTCTTAACCGTTAAAATCATACCGTAAGCGGAAACGTGAACGGATTTGCCGACCGCGCTCGTAAAGCGTAAGCCTGCCGTTCCGGAAGCTCTTACCTCCGCGCCGTCAACCGTTTCGAGGTGAAGCGCGACGATATTGACGGTAATCGCTTCCGCGGGAGTTCCTATCGCCGCGAAAACAGCCGCGCCCGTTTTATAGAGCTTTCCTTCGTATTCGTAACCGACGACCTGCGTATCTGCGACAGATACCGAGGGAATCGCCGCAACGAAGCTTTCTTCGTTCCAAGTAATTTTTTCGGTTTTTTGGGTTTCGCCGTTGACGGTAAAGGTGACTTCGGTCTCTACTTCGGGAGCCGCCGCAACGGTAACCGCTTCCGCAGGCATAACGAACGAATACACGCCGTTTTCGCCCGCCGTTACGTCTATGCTCTTTCCGCCCGCCGTGGTGACGGTGGGAGTACCCGCAGTCGCGGGCGTGAAGTATATCGTTTCCCCTACTTTACCCGTAAGGTTGCAGGAAAGTTTGGTTCTTTCCCAAAGCGAGGTTGTAATACCAAGGTCGTTATTATTCTCGTCGTAAATCTGTATTTTGGCTTTTAAGCTGTACGCTCTGTTGAGGAAGCCTAAGCCGAAGTATTCGCAGTCTTTCGCCGCTTCATAGGTAGCTAATTTACCTAAAAAAGTGCTTCCAGCAAACGGATCGTGAGTCGTTCCTACAAGCTTGATAGTACCGGCAGGGGTTGAAGAATCATACGCCATCAAAAATTCCGTTTTGCCCGCCCAGATACCTGTACTGAAAGTGTGGTCGTTTGCCCCTACCGTACGAACGTCGAACAAACCGCGCTCGTTTCCGTAAGGACTATTTAAATCGGGTATGCGAACAAGTCCCAAACGCGAGCCGCTTTCGCCGCCCGAAGACGTTTCTTCGGAGATGCTTAATCTCATATTGACGTTGCCCTTAGTCGGCGTTGCGTTTACTATCCAACCGGATTTATGACCTGTATATCCCCACACCCCGTCAAAATCGTAATATACGCTTTCGCCGTAAGCTCCGCCCATTTTGAAGGTTACGTTATTTGCGGTAATACCCGCTTCGGTAAGCTGTTCTACTCCTTTAATCACCGTTATGTCGGAGAAAACGAAGTTCGTCGCTCCGCTCGGAGAAGAAAGGATAAAGCCTTCTATCTTTCCGTCGGAATTTTCAAGCCCCGCGGTGGAAATTAAGTAATCAAGATTTACGCTCGTAGTATAAGCGAACGCTACGTCAAAAGCTTCGGTTTTCGTCCCGTCTAAATTTTTTATCGTGCAATTTACGGTTTTTGCGCTTTCCCAACCGAGCATTTTGAGCTTTAAGTGCGTAACGTCTGCGGCAAATACGGGCGTAGCGAATTTAATCGTCACGTCGAAAGCTTTGTCGCTTGACAATCCTCTGACTCTGTTTCTCAAACCTTCCGTTTTCCAGCTTGTGTCTCCCCAAGAATCTTGTAAAAACGACAAGTTGCTCGTCGTGCCTTCTACAAGACCGTAGCTTGAATCGTAATCTATCGGAGCGGCTTTCTCGCAAATAAAGGTAACGTCGCTTACCATAAACCAACCGCTTGTGTCCGTCGTCACCGGATTTCTGATTATAAGCCCGTTTACCTTTCCGTTTTCGTTTTTAAGAGCGGAAACAGGTATACTTACGGTAATTACGTCGAGCGGATATGCCGCGCACGTCGCGTCCGCCCACGAATAAGCTATTTGGGTATTATACGCCAAAACGTTCGCCGCGGTGTAGATTTCGGTGTCCGCAAACGAATAGGTTTTGCCTTCCGCCCAGATAAGCGCTCTGAAAGTCACGAACGAATATTTACTTGCTTCAACGTCCTCGAATCCGATATAGAATTTAGAGTCCGCGGTGCTGAACGTGTTTGAAAATTTCGTCATTCCGAGCGTTTCAGTCCAACTTGAATATGCCCCCGTAGACAACGCGGCGGTTTTACTCGTCATATCGTCGCCCGTAAAAGTATACGCTTCGGTTACGGAAACAGTTTTGCTTTCTCCCGCGACGATTTCGGCGGCTTCTGCGCCCTTCGTTTTTAACGACAAGCCGAAAACCGCGACGCTTAACGCAAGCAATGCGCCGAACACCGCCAGCAACGCTTTCTTTATCCTGATACTCATATTACTGATCCCTCCATATATCGAAATCGTCCCTGTCGTTGTCGCCGAGGGGCGATACCATTATAACGTCGTTTTCGTCTATTTTAACGAAAAAAACGTCGGGGTGTTCGTAGCTTCTCATCTTGTCCATAAAATTTCCTCCTGTAAAAATTTTTCTTTAATTTAAGCCGATAAACGGGCTTGCCCGATTTTGTCAAAAATCGGGCAAGGCGTACGCCTTGCAAATTTTTTTAAATTACTTGCGCTATTTGCCGTTTTCAGCTATATTTTATCATTAAAAGGCGTTTCCTCAAATACCTATGTTTGTTCATTTTTTGCTCTGTATTTGTTTTTTTGTTGACTATGTGCCGTTGCTGTGCTAAAATACCCGTATGAGAAAAGATAATTCAGAATCGCTCGTAATGGAGCCTATGCTGTTGCCGTTCGCCACGCAGCTGACCGCCGCGCAGGACGAATACAAGCACGCGCACAAATTTTTCGAGTTCTTTTATATTACCGCGGGCAAAATCACGCACAAATGCAACGGCATAACCGAAGAGCTTTCCGAGGGCGACGCCGCGCTTATCTGCCCCGACGCGTATCATTCGTTTATACGCAAGGGGACGTGTATTCACCGCGACCTGCTCTTTTCTACCGAACTTATGAAAGCCGCCTGCAATTATATAGACGACAAAATTTACGACGAGCTTACCCTCAAAGGCTTCGTAAGATTTCGCATGCGGGAAGACGAAGTTCTCGCGTATGAAAAACAGATCGCCACTTTTCTTTCTTACTACGACGTAAGGCTCAGGCATATTCAGGAAAAGCTGCTTGCCGCTTCCATTCTCGGGCATCTTCTATTTTCCGAAAACGATAAGGAAACGCCCTCAAACGACTTCCGCACGAAGTGCATAACCGTCGTCAACACTCACTTTTCGCACGCAAACGCAATGCAGCTGATAACCGACGATTTATGTCTTAATCAATCGTATCTGTGCAAGCGGTTCAAAAGCGTTTTCAATATGACGCTTACCGAATACATAAACGATTTGCGCATTAAACACGCAAGCTACCTTTTGCAGGCGACCGATTATACTCAACAGAAAATCTGCGAATCAATCGGGATAGAAAGCGTTTCTTACTTCAACAAAATTTTCAAAGCGAAATACGGCGTGTCTCCGGGGCAATTCCGCAGACAGTCCTCTAACAATCAGGACGGTTTGCCCTTCTCTTCCAAAGCGGAAACCGCCTCCGACTCGGTAAAATCGACGTAAGCTTCGAGCGTGTAGCGTTCCCGCGCGCGGTCGATTTCCGCATAGCGCGCCGTTTCTACAAATTTTTCTCTCGCTTTCGCGCGGTCTTCTTCGTTACCGTTCGGGAAATAACTATAATAATTCAGATAAATAAGGTCGAGCGGCGTGGTTTTTACCCCCGCAAGCCTTTTTAAATAAATTTCCTTTTCTTCCCCGTCGTAATTTTCTGCAATTTTCTTTTCAGCGTTTTCCAAAGCGTTCAACGCCTTTACGAGCATATCGTAAGGGTTATTTTTTCCGTCCGAAAAATTTCCGAAGGTCGTAAACCGAATATCATCGCCGCGGCTTAATTTTTCGGCGTAATTAGAAGAAAACAGATTTATAACCTCTTTCACACCGTCCGCCGCAACCGAATAGTAGCCGCTTAAATATTCGTCTATAAGCTCGTTTGCGGAAAGACGGCTTCCGTTCATCAGCCTGCGAT
This sequence comes from Anaerovoracaceae bacterium, assembly GCA_963599785.1. Lineage (GTDB taxonomy): Bacteria > Bacillota > Clostridia > Christensenellales > Borkfalkiaceae > UBA1259. Next base: position 20,428 of record CAVBZJ010000011.1, on the reverse strand, counting down.
AAGCGTACGCGCGGATATTGCACTGCCAGTTCTTTGCGCTGTCGTTAGAGCCTTGCATACACAGATAGGATATTCCGTAAGCCTTAAAGCCTTTTACGTTCGCCTCGATATTCTTGAACGAATCGTAGAACGCGAAATAGTTGTTGAACGCTATGTCGTACGCCCAGAACCAGAACTCCTTCGCGATTATTTTCCATTCCTTCATCGAACGCAAAATCTGTTCGTCCTGTCTCGGATCGAAATAGTCATACGCCGCGTTCGGAAAAAGCGCGAATTGTATAATAAGGTTTTCGTCCGCGATAACCGTGTCGTCAATCGGCAGAATTTTTCCGTTATCGTATTTTACGGGCGCGTCCTTCGTGTAGTCGTATGCGAAAGTGGTGATTTTAATCGTTCTGCCGAGTTCCCTTTTCGCTCTTTCGTTCACGCCGCGCACCACCGCGTTGCAAAAACGGACGAGCAGTCCGCCCCGTTTATACTTTTCCGCAAGTCTGCGGTTATTTTCGTCGTCGAAATATTCCGCGCCGTCCTCCTGCGTAAGCGAAAATATACTGACGTTCGGGCGCGCCGCGACGTCTTTATACATTTCCTCTATGACGGACTTAACCACGCTTTCGTTCATACTTTCGTTCACCGTGCCGTCGTCGTTCAAACCGCTCGTTATATCGACCGTAGTCATTTCTTCGCCGTTGACGGTGATGTGCCGATAAAATTCGGGGTGAGTTTTTCCGTATTTTTCGTAAGGAACGTAATAATGAAAATTATGACAAACGTTTCTGCCGTAAACCTCTATTTTGCCGCCGTGGGCTTCGTCCGGCTCGGTAAAAACGTCCTTCACCCTGACCTTTGCCATAAAATCCTGACTTGCAAGCTCCTGAAAGGTATCGCCAACGAGGTATGTGCGCATATCGAAAAGCGGCTCGTAAGAATATTTTTCTACGGTAAAAAAGTCCTTTTTCGGCACGATTTCGCAATCCGCGGTCAGAAATCTCACGCCCAAGCATTCCTCCGCAAACGCGAACGCGGCGTACACGACCGCCCTTTGCGTTTTGCCCGTTATTATAACGTTTTCGCCCTCGGGGACTATCGTAAAGCCGTCCGTATGCGGGGTTTTAAGCGCAGAATCCACGACAAGAAAAATTTTGTTTTTCCCATCGCTATCTTCGCATATATTCACGCCCGTCACGGCGGCTAAATACTTTTTTATAGCGCAAACCGCAACGCGGCGAGTCTCTTCGTTAAGCCCCGCCGCGTTCACGGAATAATTTTTAAGTTGTTCTTTCGTTATAGTAAGCATAAAAAATTATTTAAGAACTATAAGCACTCCCTCGCCCGCTTCGAGCGTGAGCGGCAGATTTTTCCCCGCCGCCTCGGTCGAAACCGCGCGCTGGATCACTTCGTATCCGTATTTTTTCTCGAAATTAAGCGTTACGTTCGCCTTGGTCTTTCGTGAATAGTTCACCGCGTAAAGAGCCGTGCCGCCGAGGTAATCGAAGCACCCGACGAAGCAGTCGTCGCCCGAAACGGAAGTAAGCTCGCGGAACTTTCCTTCGCGGATAAGCTCGTCGCGCCCTTCGTCCGTGGTTCTCGCAAGCGCGTTAGCCTTGTCGCCGTGGACTATCATTCCTATATTCGCGCTGTTCATAAGAACGTGGTCGATAGCCTGTATCTGCTTGTTCGCCTTCTGCGCGTAATAATACCATTCGTTAAGCGTTCCCACCGCCGAAATCAGCCCGTTTCGGTTAAAATCGTACGTTCCGTCGGGCGCGTACGCAAAGTGGAGCGGTGAAATGAGCGGGAAATACTGTATCGCTTTACAGCCGTAGCATAGCGCGATATTCACGTCGAACAAAAGCTCGCCCTCGTTCGGGTAGTAATCCACAGATTCCTTTTCTATCGCTTCGTCGTTCCACTGTCCGCCCGCCTGCAACATTCGCCACATAGGCACGTTATATTTCTGCGAAAGCGAGCGAATGGAAGAAAGCGTCGGGAACATTATGCTTAAATCGCCGTCGGGCGTATCCTTTTGAGTATAAAAATACCCCGTCGCCGATAAAAACGGCACTTTAACGTCTGTAAAAATCTTCTCGAAATACTGTTCCTGCGTTATGTTTTCTCTGTACCCGCCGTAGGTGAGGTCGCCGCCGCCGTAGCCCAGCGCGTTGACGTACATCTGCATGTCGCCGCGCCCTATTTCGCGCACCATTCTGCCGACCTCGCTAAGCCCGTCCAGCTGATACCAGAACGGCTCGTCCGTGCCGCGTATTCCGAGCAGAGAGTCGTAAGAGAAGAGCTTTTTCGCCGCGTCGTAAAGGTCCTTCGTATCGAACGGAAGCGGATCGCCTTTATGGAACGCGTCCGCAAGCGTTTCGCCGTCGCCGAGTCTTTTTACGAGCTTATCCACGATAGCAACGTTCGCGAACTGACCGATACCGTATTTCTCGCCAAGCTCCAAAGAACGCATAACGCTCGCTTCCTGTACGTCCGCGGAATAAACTATCATATTTATCCCCGCTTCCGAAATGAGCTTATAGTATTTTTCGTCCACGAGCTGCGGGAACTGATAGCCGTCTATACTGCCGCCCGAGTTATACGGTCCGTAAAACCCGCCGACAGGCATAACGTCCGCCCCGCCAAGATAATCGAAATAAAGCGTCGCATACTCCGCAGGCTCGCCCTTTTCCGTAATATAGTAATTGTCGTTTTTTAGCGGTTCTACGCCTTTCGAGGAACACCCTGCGAGGGTGCAGCCGATAAGCGTCGCCGCCGCGATACAGGAAATCAGCCTTTTATTCATTTGCTTTTATTCCTCCCGTTTTTTTACGCGTTTTAAAGCCTTCAAAGCGACCGCCGCGCAAAGCGCGAGCGCGATTACCGCCGCGTATCCCGAGACTCCGAACGCCGAGGAGCAGCCGCTTCCGTTTTCGGAAACGGAAACGAGGTCGGAGTCGCTCCACTTGTCCTCGTAGTTAAAGTCCTCGGTTTGTTTCATACCGTTTTCCTCGTAGGAAATCGTGACCTCCTGCGGGGCGTAATCGGTGTTCACTATTTTTATATTGTCTATGGTATATCCCGTAAAGACGTAAGCTATTATGGCAACGCTTCCGTAAGGAGTATAGCCCAAATCGTAGCTTACGAGCGGAACGGCGGGATAATTTTCTTCCGTAGAAAGCTTGTAGCTTGCGGTAAACAGCCCGTCTTTCATAGCGACCTTATAGTTATAAACCTTACCCGCGTTGTCTTTACTCAAAATTTGCATTTCGGGCGTTTTATACGCTTCGGGGTAATTGAACAGCTCGGTGCGGTTAGGATAAGGCGTCCACATTCTGTACGAGCTTTCTTTACCCGACATAGTCAAAACGTTCGCGTTTCTCATATGGTTGTCGAAAGTGCCTCTGTTCTCTTCCGAACCGAAGGATATGCCGAGCCACGAATCGTTTACCGCGGGAGTCTGAACGTTGCCGTTATTATCGAGAACGTTTTCTCTCTGCACGTCCACGAGGTCGAAGGTCAGCTCGAAATTAGAATAATGATATACCGTGCTTATAAAGCTCGACAAAACGTCGAATTTAAGCGCGCCGTCCTTGACGTAACAGCCGCCAGCATAGCCTTTCGCGTCGTCCATCTGCGAACGGGTGAAAAAGGCGTTGCGGTTATAATGCCCGTTATCGAAGTTTTCGGTTATTTCGAGCGGCGTTTCCGCGTTGAAATAGCGGTACGCTTTAATATTCACCGAAGATACCTCCGCGGCGCATTTTCCGTTCTGACCGATCGCCGTATAACCCTCCGTCGAATGCGCAAAGTTGAGGGGATTAGATTTATCCGCCAAAACTTTTTTCGCGCCGCCCGAAGCGGAAACGGTCGCGTTCATCACGCTGTCCGAGTCAAGCGTTACGTTCAGCGTAAATCTATTTCCGAAAGTTATCCCGTCAAACGCGGTCGGTTCGACTATCTTCACCTCTCCGTCCGCGGAGTATCTCGAAATGCCGACCTTTAACGCGCCTTCCGACTTAACGAAATAAATTTCCGTACTGCCCGCCGCGCCGAGCTTATCTTCCATATCGTTAAGCCCGTACGCCACGCCGAAACGGCTGCCCTTCTCCTCGGGAATATCGGTTATCGTTATTCCGTATTCGGCGTTGAAAATTTCGGGCATTCCGCAATCGGAATAATCCTGTATTTTTGTCGCGGCTACTAATCTGCCGTTTTCTTTCACGTCGTCGTCAAAAATTATCTTCCCGTTTTCGCCCTTAACCTGTCCGAAGTTAAGCCAAGTCGCTCCGTCTATCCCCGAGGAATAGCTCGACCTGTCCGCGACGGTCGTTTCAGAAGAACCCGCGCGGGCTACTGCGGGAGAAAGAAACGGAACGAGACATAAAGCGAAAGCGGCAAACAGTAAGCTTACCGTACTTACGATTTTTTTCATCGTTTTTCTCCTTTACCGAAATCGGCTCTCGCGGGCATCAGCTTTTATAACCCGCGTTGTTGAGCCATTTAGCCCAGTTGCTTTCTACGTTCTTTTCAAATTCCGCCCATATCTCGGCGACTTTCAGAGGAGTTTCGCCGACGGTCATAAGCGAAACGACGTTAAGCTCGCCGTAAACCTTCATAATATTGTTCGTAAACATCGGGCTTAAAGCATTTCCGTCAGTTACGAAGACGTATTTTTCGGTATCCTCGTAAAGTCTCTTTTCATTATCCGTCCAGTCGTCCTTGTTAATTAAAGAAGCGTCTGTAATTCTCGCGTTCTGCGAAGAATGAGTCGCGTTTACGAATTTAGCAATCCCTTCGTCCGAATAATAATACTGAATGAACTTTTTAACGCCCTCTTTCGCGTTAGTATATTTGTTTACGATAAGCGAGTGATCGCTTCCGTTGTGATACATAAGTCTTCTCGCGTCGTAAACGGTATCCCAGTCTTTTTGCGTTACTTCGTAGTCCTCGCCGCTTAAAGAAACCGCCGCGCCGTTATCGAGAACCTCGTCAACCGCGGTTACGACCGCCGCAAGCTCCGTATCGTCCTCTATCGAGTCGCATTTATCGATTATCGCGCTGATGACGGGGGTGCGCATTATTCTGAAATCCTTGGTCTTGCTTCCGCTCGACTGCGCTTCGTTATACATCCACGTTCCGTTTACCATCATCGCGCCTTTACCTTGCACGAATTTGGTCTGCGCGCTGTCCTTTAAGTCGGAATTCGCGCCGAATAATAAGGTGTCGTTCCTGAAAATCTTCGTCATCGCTTCGAGCGCGGCGTATTTCCCGTCCTCTTTGCCGAGGTATACATCTTTTGAGGGCGCGTTGCCGTCCGCGTCTTTAAGCATAAGCCAGTTGTCGTTGTAATAATCAAGTCCCGCATACTGCGCCATCCACGCTTTCACGAGGTATAAATAATATCCGCCGTCGTTAAAGCTTACGAACGGAGTAAACGTCTGCGCGTTGTATCTTTTGTCGCTCTTTAACGCCAAGGTCAGTCTTTGAAGCTGATCGGAGGTTTTGGGAACTTTATAGGTAGTTCCGTCTATAATATCGGCGTTATACATAATACCCGCAACGCCGCCCGCCCAGCCGAGCATATCGAGCGAGCCGTCGGGGTTTTTGAGAGAACGGAAAAGCGAGGAATCGTATTTTTCCGCAACGGACTTGTCTTCCCCGTCGATTTTTTCGTTTACGATTTCTTCGAGATTCATAAAGAGATCGCGGTAATTCCTTAAATTACCCTGCTGATTGAAATAAATATCCGTCGTATCGTTCTGCCCGAGCTTTAAGGTATTCACGAGCGTGGTAGAAGTGGTGGACGATTTTTTATAAGCGTTGTATTCGGGGTATTTTTCGTTAAATCCCGCGATAATATCGTCCATAAACCTTTCGCCGAAGCCCGCCACCCAGAAGGATATTTCTATATCCGTCGCGCTGTTGGCGGAAGGCTTGTTGCCGCACCCCGCGAAAGCCGACAGCGAAATCGCCGCCGCGAGAGCTACTGTTGCCGCTTTGATTACTTTTTTCATATTACTCCTTTATTCCTCCGAGAGAAATGTTGCTCATAAGTATTTTATTGAAGAACGCGAATATAACGAGGGGCGGTATACAGGTGACGAAATACGCCAGATAAAGTATATCGAACCTTGCCATATTAGTCGCTTCGGTCTGGAAAAGATATATGCCCGCGGAAAGCGTGGGAAGCTTATTCAGATACAGCACCGCCGTCGAATAATTGTTCCATTCCGCCATCCATATAAGAAGGAACACCGCGCCGAACATAGGAAGCGCCTGCGGCAGCATTACCTTGAAAAATTTGGTATAATCGCCCGCGCCGTCTATTTCCGCCGCTTCCGCGTAGGTATTGCTGACGTTCTGGAAAAACGCGTAGAAATACATATAATTCACGCCTATTCCCGTAAAGCTCGTGAGTATCATCAGCCTGCTGTTGAGCAGCCCGAGGTTATTCAGCAAAACGTACATACTGCCGCCGTTACCGTAAATCGGCAATATCATAGTTATAAGCGAAGCGATAAAATACGCGCCCGCGCCGGGGAACTTGTACTTGCAGGTGACGTACGCGAGAGTCGCCGTACTCATTGCCGAAAACAGCGCGCCTATTACCGAAAAGTATACGCTGTTGAAAAGCATTCCCCAGAATCCCGTTTCCGAAACGCTCATAAGGCTCATCATTTCGCCGAAATGCTCGAAATGCCATACGTTCGGGAGAGAAAACGGACTGTCCACTATTTCGTCGTGGGTTTTCATTCCCGAAGAGAAGCACCACCACAGACAGTAAACGTAAGACAGCGCGAACGCCGCAAAAATAACGAATATTATGGTATACAGCACGCGCTCCGAAGGGGTACGCCTTTGCCAGCCGAGAAATCCCGTTTTTGCTTTCATCAGTATTCCACCCCCTGAAACACCTTGCCCGAAATCTTTCTTATAGTAAGCGAAACCACGCAGGAAATAAGCGTTAAAAACATTCCGAGCGAGGACATATAATTGAACGCGTTGGAGGAATTGTTAATGGAAACGCCGTATACCTGCATATACATCCAGTTGGAAATCGTCTGCGTACCCGCCTGCCCCTGCGTTAAAAGGAACACCTGCCCGCTCGCGCCGAATATACCCGCTATCGACAAAACGAACATAAGCGCAAAGGTCGGCCAGACCATAGGTATGATTATTCTGAACGCTTCCTGAACCCAGTTCACGCCGTCGATTTTGGCGGATTCTATTACGCCGTCGGGTATTCTCGCAAACGTTCCGCCCCATATGATAAGGTTACCGGGGAAGGTCAGCCAGATCATATTTATAAGCACCGCGGTATTCGCGAAAGCCTTTTCCGCAAACACGTCTGGAACGTAGCTCAGATTATACAATTTCTGCAAGAGAAGTCCCGAGTTGTAGCTTCCGATAAGGTCTTTATACACGGCGCACATAACTACCGCCGAAACGATGCTCGGAAGATAGAACAAAATTCTGTATACGTTATAAAGGAATATTTTTTTATAGAGAAAGAACGAAACGAACACCCCTATAAAAAACATTACCATGTTCACGCCGAACGTTTTGAACGTGTTTGAAAACGCTTCGCCCATTTCCGCGTCCGGCGGGAAAAGCCGCTCGAAAACGAGCTTTATATTGTCAAACGTCCAGCGAATCGTTCCGTCCGCTTCGTTGAACTGAAACGCCATCGCAAACGAATTGAGATTGACGTAAACGTAAAATATCAGAAACGTGAGCGTGGGAAGCACGGTAAACGAAAATATAAAGCCCGCCCGTTTCAGTTTGTCTGCCGTTTTAACGTTTTTCATACTTCTTTTTTACCTTTTTTCAAAGCGGCTCGGATAACGATAATCGCCGCGCCCGCCGCAAGCAGGGCAATACCCGCTTCGCCCGCGGAAAAGCTTCCGCCGCAGCCGCCCGAGGGATCTTTATGCTCCGCGTCCGACTTAAAATCCGCGTAAAGCGTAACGGATTCGCTTATAACCTTTCCGAATTCGTAGCTTTCGCCTTTGCCCGTTTTCCACCCGACGAACGTATATCCCTCTTTTTCAGGCGTTAAAGCGGGATCTTCCAGAACGTAATCGCCCGAATCCACGGTTACGGTTTTTATTTCCTTGCCGTCCGCAACGAATTTCACCGTGTAACGCAAAAGGCGTTTATAAGCCGCGCCGTTTATAAAGAGATTTCCGTAAACGAAATTGCCTCCGACGGTCGTTTCTCCGTCCGTAATAACGACGAGACCTATGTCGTAAGCCGTTACCGAAACTTCGGTTTTCGCGGCTCCGCCGAATTTATAGGTTGTCTCGCCGAATATATATCCGTTCCCGCTTTCCGCGTTATAATACGTTCCGTAATAGCGGTCGTCGTTCACTTCGTTATATTCCTGAATTTTTATTTCCTCCGCGGGCATAACGAAGGAATATTCCCCGCTTCCCGTTTTAGAAATTTCCACGTTCAGCACGTTGCCGTTTTTATCGAGAACCGCGGGCTTTGCAACCTCGCCTTCATCAAAGCGTTTGAACGTGACCGTTTTTCCCGCATAGCCGTAGAAAGAGGTTTCAAGCCGCTTATCGGGGAACTTGTCTGCGTTCCCGCTTAATTCCACGCCGAGGTCGTAGCCTTCCGCATCGGTAATCGCAAAGTCTTCGAGAGTTACTTCTATCGTTTTGTTCGTATTCGTCGCGTCCCAGCAAATTTTGGTCGCCCCGAGCGAATCCGCGGTAGCTCCGTTTGCCGAAGCGACGAATTTAGCCATCTTCGACGACTGATTTTCGCCGTCTATCGAAACGGAAAACGCGTGCGCGGAAGTATCGTAACATATATCGGTATTCGCGCCTTCTTTATAAATCGTGACGTCGCCGACGCCGGGGTTACCCGCGCCGAAAACGTACCAGAAAGTCTTTCCGAGGTCGGCATAAGCGAACCCCGCGTCGTCCGATTTTCCTCTCACGAGTCCGTAAAACTCTTCGCCTTCAAGCTCCGTATACGCGGAAACGGTTCTGAATTTAAGCCGTATATCGCCCTCGACGTCCCGCGCGTTCAAAAGATACGACTGAGTATGCCGATAACTGACCGTTTCGGTAACGGAATCGTCCATTTTAAGCGAATATACACCGCTGTCTATAAGGTATTTCGATTCCTCCGCACTTGCCGCACTCGCTCCGTTCGCCGCGAAAGCTCCGCCGAACGCGGATACCGCCGCCGTCAAAGCGACGGCTGCGGTCGTTATTGCGATTTTTAATTTTTTATACATTTACAATCGCTCCTGTTGCGTTTTGTCTTTTTAGTATCGGCATCAGCCGCGTTTTCTTTTAAGCCTTACTACGAGCGCGAAAGCCGCCGCGACTATAAGAAGAACTGCGGGCGCGCCGCTTACGCTTCCTTTACAGCCGCCCTTTTCGGGTTCGGGGTTATCGGGAGTATCGGGGGTATCGGGTTCGCCGTTCTTTTCGTAAACCGCGTTCACGACCTGATTTTCTGAATATCCGAGAGTATAATCATCCCATTTGCCCGTATACCCTTCTTTTGCGGGAACAGCGGGTGCGGTCACGCCGCTTGCGGTTTCCGCGGTGTATTCCGTTTCGGAAACGGTAACGCCGTCCGCTTTAAAAGTGATTTTATACTTTTTAGCTGTATAAACCGCGTTTATTTCCTTATTTTCCGCAAAATCAAGCTCGAATTTCTCCCATTCGCCCGCGTAATGCTCTTTTTCGGGAACGCTCGGAACGGCGATTTCGTCCTTATTTTCCACGGTGTATTCGACGGTTGCAACGACCTTGCCGTCCGCTTTGAAAACCGCCTTGTAAACGACGGGCGTATAGATCGCGTTTACTATCTGCGTGTCGTTGAATTCAGGCTCGAACGCCTCCCACGCGCCGTTCTCGTAATGCTCTTTCTCGGGAACGCTCGGCGCGGTTATGGTCTCCGCCGTTTCCGCCGAATAATTAACCGTTCCCACGACTTTTCCGTCCGCCATAAAGGTTATTTTATACTGCGCGGGAGTGTATACGGCGTTGATTATCTGACCGTAGCCGAATTCCCACTCGAAAGCTTCCCACGCGCCCGCGTAACGTTCCTTTTCGGGTACGCTCGGAAGGACTATTTCGTCAACGTTTTCCACGGTGTATTCAACGGTCGCAACGGTTTTGCCGTCCGCCATAAATATTGCGGAATAAACGGTCGGCTCGTAAACCGCGTTTACGATTTTGCCTTCCTCGAAATCGACGGTAAAGGCTTCCCATTCGCCGTCGTAATGCTCCTTATGCGGTACTTTCGGTGCGGAAACGCTGTCTACGGTAGACTTCGTAAAGCTTACCGCAATATCTTCCGCGCCTTCCGCCCTGAAAATTATCGAATATTCTTTTTCGGTCGTTCCGCCCTTCATTTCGGAGAAAACGAGATGTCCGCCCTCGTTATCGTCAAGGATTGTCATCTTAAAGCCCTCTACGAATCCGTCTTCGTCCGCAAGAAGCTCCGCATTTACCTTTACGCCGATGTTTTTAACCTCTTCCTCGACGCTTCCCGAAACCATATTTATTATCTCGGTTTTAGTGCCGTCGAGCTTTTCTATCTGCACCTTTTTTATGCCGCCGACGTTCCAAATGAGCGCGTCGAAGTCTATCGTTTTATAAACGGAAGAATCAATCGGGAGCTTGAACACGGTGGTAAGCGTGCCGTTTGCTAAATCTCTGCCGTTATATAAAAGCCCGTTTTTATCCCAAATCTCTATGCCCGCCCAGTTGTTTTTCTGGTATACGCCTGCGGTGGAAGAGCTTCCGCCCAAATCTATCATAATTTCGGGCGAACCCTTAACCGCGGTTATATCGGTAAAGATAAAGTGGTCTACGCCGTTTTCGGATTCGAGAACAAAGCCTTCTATTAAGCCCGCCGCGTTCTTTAATCCGTTTGCGGGAATATAGCAGGTCTTATCGCCGTCGGTGTTATACGCGAAATATGCGTATAACGTTTTTACTTCCGTACCGTCGAGATTTTTCACGGTTACGGGAACGAGGGCGTTGTTTCCCGCCCAGCCGAGCGCGTCGAATCTGAAATAATCGAAATCTTCTGCCGAAAGCGGAGAGGCTAATTTCACGGTAATTTCAAACGGAAGCTTGTTGCTCGAAGCGGTCATTTTGTTTCTTAAAGCGTAATCCTTCCAGTTTACCGAGTATATGTCCTGAATAAGCGCGGCTTCGTTTCCGCTCTGCACGGACTTCGTTTCGGAATAGTCTAAACCTATTCTCGCCTCGTCGGTAAAGGTAACGTCGCTTACCATAAACCAGCCGCTTATGCCGTCTATCGTCGGATTTTTGATTATAAGTCCGCCGACCATACCGCTTTCGTCTTTAAGTAAAGACGTGGGTATGCTGACGACGTTTTCTTCTATCGGATAGCCGCTCGCAACGTAAGATTTATCTATCATAACCTTATAATTTGCGGAAGCGTTCTGCGCGGTGTAAACGTCTGCAAGAACGTAGTTGTGCATAGTTCCGGGATCGCTGCCCCATATGTGCGCCCTGAACGTTACGAACGCGTATTCGCTCGCGTCGACAGCCTCGAAGCCCATATAGAATTTTGAATCTTCGGCGTTAAACGCGCTTGTAAATTTACTCATTTCAAGATAATCTACCCAGCTTTGAACCGCGGGAGTATCCGTGGCGACGGTTTTATTCGTCATATCGTCGCCCGTAAAGGTATACGCTTCGGTTATTTCGCGGGTTAAAGTCGCGGCTTTTTCGTCGTTGGCCGCCGCAGCGCCCGAAGCACCCGAAAGCGCGGTCACCGCAAACGCCCCCGCCGACAAACAACATATTGCCGTAAGGCATAAGGTTAATAATTTTTTCATTGTTCTCCTCCTCATTCCGATATAATTTTTATTTTTTAAGACCGATAAACGCAGTCGTCCGATTTTACCGTAAACCTGACGAGGCGCACGCCTTGCAAAATCTTTTTTATATACTTCGACGTTTTTCTTTAAGTCGCTTTAAATTTATACGCTTTTGATTCGATACGTTTTTCTTATCGCTCTTCGCGTTTTTTCTTTAACGTAATAAGCAAAGCCGCCGCGCCGCACGCGATAATCGCAGGTAAAACCGCTCCCGAAAGGCTTCCGCCGCAACCCGCTTGCAAATTATCATTCGGCTCTTCGGGCGTATCGGGATTATTCGGATTATCGGGGTTCGGATTGTCGGGATTGTTCGGGTTATCGGGGTTGTCGGGCTGATTTCTCGTATATATCGCGGAAACCCTTATGTTTTTGAAATTCAGCTCGTAAGCCTCCCACACACCGGTATAACCGTCTTTTTTCGGTACTTCGGGTTCTTCTATACTTTTGTTTTCTATCGTGTAGTATTGTTCGGATACTATTTTCTTATCCGCCACGAACACGACGAGATATTTTTTCGCCGTATACCTTGCTTCGACGGTCTGCGTATCGTTCATTTCGGGCGTGAATTCTTCCCATTCGCCGTCGTAATATTCCTTTTCGGGAACGGCGGGCGGAACGATAAACTCCGCGGATTCCTCCGTGTAGGTTACGGTCTTAACAAGCTTTCCGTCCGCAACGAAATTCAGCTTATATTCCTTTAACGCCTCGTCCTCCGTAACGATATACGTTATAGTCGCCGAAGAAGAATTTTCGTCGTAATCGGTTGCGGTAATCGTGCAGACGTGCGTCCCTGCGGTAAGTCTCCCGAACTCGTCGAGCGCGCCGAAAGACCAGCTTAACTTAACCTCGTATTCGCCCGAATTATCTGTCACCGAAAAGGCGTCCTCTGCGGGATACGCGCCTGCGGGAACTTTGAATTCCGATACCGCGACGGTTATTACGGGCGGTTCGTTATCCGTTTTCGGCACGAGCGATTTCACGAAATTTCCGTCCACGTCGTGATCTCCGAAACGGAATTTCATATCGCTGTTTTCGTTCTTTTTGAACTCTTGCTTAATAGTTTCGCCGCCGTAAGCAAGACTGAAAACAACAGTGCTTTCGTCGCCCTGTTTAAGCTCCGCTTTAACGGTGATTTCGGTAAACTCTTTAAACGTCTTATCGGGAATAGTCGCAAAGCCCTTCGCCGCTCTTTCCCAGTTTTTCGCGTCGGATTCCATATTGCACGTTCTTACGTCTATATCCCCCGAAGAATGATAGAAATAAAAGCCGTAGCTGCCTATGCCGAACGCCGTTCTCGAATAATGCCCGTATTGATTTTCGCCGCTTCTTTCCTTATAAGCGAATTTTACGGAATCACCGTAGCCGAGCTTTTTCTCGCCCGTCTCCTTTGAGCCGACCTTCAATTCGTAAGCCTTATGCGAGATTTGAGAAGCAACCTCCGAAATATCATAGCTCGCGCCCGCCGCAAAAGCCGTTTCGGTAAACGCCGCCGAAAAGAAGGCAAGCATTGCAACCGTCAGAGCGATTATAAACGTTCTTCTTAATGCTTTCATCTTCCTCACCCCAACAAAATGCTTCTTATCGAATTTATTTCGCTTTCCGAAACGCCTATCGACAAAAGATAGTTAATCGCTTTTTCGTTAAAGTCCGCGCCCGCCTGCGCTTCTATAAAATTGCAGAGCTTCGTTATCGCGCTGACCTGAATGGAAGAATTGTTGCACGCTATCTCGGAAAGCCACGAAAGCTCGTATTCGCGGATTATATCCTCTTTTTCCACGCCGCAAATTGCCAAAAGCGCCGCCGCGAGCGTACCCGTTCTGTCGCGCCCCAGCGAGCAATGGAAAATCATAGGATAATTTTCGGGATCGGCGCAGACCTTAATTTCGTTCGCAAACGCTTCGACGTATTCCTTTGCGCCGTTTATTCCGCAGTTTACGCCGTTATTTATTTCATCAACGTACCAAGGCGCGGAATAGTTTATTCTTTTAACGTTTTCGCCGAGCGGAGAAACGGAAGAGGTCTCGCCGCGAAGGTCGAGGTCGGTTTTGATGCCGAGGCGTTTCGCCTGCATTTTCCCCTGTTCGGTAACGCCTTCAAGCATTGCCGAGCGGTAAATCATACCGTACTTAACCGTCTTGCCGTCCTTCGTGACCGCCCCGCCGAGGTCGCGCACGTTGGAAACGCCGTCTATTTTTATCGATCGCACGAAGGCTTGCACCTTAAATGTATAGATTTTTGAAAATACCTGTTCGCCCGATTCCTTTGCGACCTTTACCTTCCAGTAATAGTTCACGTCGGGAACAAGGTAGCCGAGGGTAAGCTCGGGTTTTACCGTGGTATATTTCTCCGCGGAGGAAAAGTCGGCGGAGGAATCTATATAAACGATATAATACTTGCCGTTTTCGCACGTTCATTGTAGCTTTACGTCGTTCATCGGCAGATTTTCGCCGAGACCGTAAAACTCTTTGCTGTAATTAAGCTTATAGTTGTTAAAAAAGTCCGCAACGCGGTCGTTATCCGCGGAAACGACCGATTTATGCGCGGGAGCAACGACGGATATAACGTCTGCGGTTTCGTTAGCTTTCACGCTCAATCCTCCCTTTATCGCGCCCGTTCCGAGCGTCGCGACCACGGCAAGCGCGCCCGCAATTATTTTTCTCGTAATTTTCTTCATTTTCTCGTCCTGAAATATATATTTTTCCGCACCGTTCCGCGATGAAAGCGCACGGCTTTACGCGAGTTTAACTCACTCTCTGTTTCGGCTTAAATTATAACATTATTTTAGCATGCGATAAATACCCGTATTTATCTATTTTTTGCTCTGTATTTGTTTTTTTGTTTACTGTGTGCTGTTCGGTTTTTTGCAAAAAATCGCAAAAAAAGCGCGTCGTTTCCTTGCTCGGGAAACGACGCGCAGAATATACGGAATTATTGAAGCGTAGCGAAAAAAAGAAATATTTTGGAAAATATTCTAATCGAACGCGTAAAAGCTACGCCCGACACTCGCTCGTTTTTACACATTGAACGACGTGCTTTCCGCCATTAAAACGCAGGGTACGGTCGTTCAGTCGTTTGCCGTTTTCGCCGAGTGCGGAACAGCCCGTCGGCACGAAAAATTCCGCTTCCCCGAGATACGGCACGGTTATCTCGAACTTTATTCCGCGCTCCGATTGCTCGTAGCCGCAGGCGTAAGTGCCGAAAGCCGAACGGTATTCTCCGAACACCGAACCCAGCCTTTCGTCAGGCACGGGACGGATCTCCGCTCTTACAAAGCCCTCGAAACCCTCTTTAACGTTTATGCCGCAAGCGGTTTTATAAAGCCAGGCCGCCGCCGCGCCGTAAGCGTAATGGTTTAAGCTGTTCATTCCCGTATCGCTTATTTTCCCGTTTTCGAGCAAAGAATTCCAGCGTTCCCAAACGGTCGTCGCCCCGCATTTCACCTCGTAAAGCCAACTCGGATAATCCTCGCGGAGCATAAGCGTATAAGCCGTTTCCGCGTTTCCCGTCAAAGTCAGCGCGTCGAGAAGAAACGCCGTTCCCACAAACCCCGTATCGAGCTTGTTCCCGTTTTCCTTTACGAGCCGCGCGAGCTTTTCTCCCGCCGCTTTTCTGTCCGTAAAACCGAATACCGCCGCGAGCGCGTAAGAAGTTTGCGTTTCCGTAGTAAGCTTACCGTCATTCGTCACGAACTCTTTTTTAATAGCGGAGAAAATCTCTTCCGCAAGTTTTTCGTATTTCTCCGCGTCGGCGTTTTTTTTGAGCGCGCGCGCCGCCTTCGCCGTGGTCTTTGCGGCGTTATAATAGTATACGGAAGCAACGTAGCTTTCGTCAGTCGCTCCGCGCACGCCGTCGGGATTCTTCCTTTTCGGTGCGTCGAGCGCCAGCCAGTCGCCGAACTGAAAGCCGAAATTCCAAAGTCTTTTTCCGCCGCCGAGCTTTTCGTCCGCGTTATATAAAAATTCCGTCCAAAGCCGCATATTTTCATACGTCGTTGCGAGCAAACCCGAATCGCCCGAAAAACGATATAAATTCCACGGAATAACCGTCGCCGCGTCTCCCCACGCGCCCGAAACGCGGGTGATATTAACCGAAACGTCGTCCTTTTTCTTTTCGCCCTCGCGCTTTTCCTCGTACGCGAAAAAACCGTCGGGTACTATAAACGGACAAGCACCCGCGTATCTTTGCTGTTCTTCTCTCATATCGTACAGATATTTTTCAAAAAACGCGGCGCAATCGGCGTGATAAAGCGCGGTTTCCGAAAAAATCTGCGCGTCGCCCGTCCAACCGAACCGTTCGTCGCGTTGCGGGCAATCGCTCGGTATGTCGAGAAAATTTCCTTTCTGCCCCCAGACCGTGTTTTCTATAAATTTATTGAGCATACCGTTCGAGGTGCGTATAAATCCTCGCCGCGGAATTTCCGAATATATCGCTTTCGCCGTGAAATCGCTTAATCTCTTATCTATATCCGCTACGCCCTCTGCCTTGACGTACCTGAACCCGTAAAAGGTGAAATGCGGGCGTGCTACACGGCGTTTTCCGTCCGAAACGTATATAAATTCCGATTTCGCCGTGCGCAGATTGTCGCGATAAAAACAACCGTCCTGCAACACTTCTCCGTAAGTAAGCTTGATTTTCTCTCCCGCTTTAAGGTCGCAGTTAAATTCAACCCAGCCCGTTATTTCCTGTCCGAAATCGAGAACCGTTTCGTCCTTCGGCGTGTTTACGAGCGAGGGATAAAAGCTTTCCCGTTCGCAAACTCTCGGACTTATTCTCGGAATAATCTTTGCGACGGGCGCGGAAGAAATTTTTATCGGTTTCGCGGTATTCTTCGCTTCTTCGGTTAGTTTTCCGTCCTCCCCGAAAAGGCTTTTTCCCGCGTCGTATATCTCCCCGTCGTATATTTCGGAAAAAATCACTGGACTTTCGGCTTCCCGCCATTCGTCGTCGGTCGTAATAATAACTTCGCCCGTCTCCCCTCGTGCATCTCCTTTCTCTTGTCCGTCGCCTTCCTTTGCGGGAATAACAAGCTCTGCGGAAAGCTTAAACCCGTCGCCGAACATACCGTCTCCGTTTTTACCCGCGGGGTATCTTCCGCCGTACCAACCGTTGCCGAGAAGCACCGTAATTTCGTTTTCACCCTCGCGTAAAAGCGCGCCTACGTCGTACGTCTGATACTGCAAAACGTATCTGTAATCGTCGTAAAACGGAGTAAAATATTCGTCGCCGACCTTTTGTCCGTTTATATACGCTTCGTAAAGTCCGAGTCCCGTTATATACAGTCTCGCCTCTGAAAAATTGCGTTTTGAAAGCGTGAACGCTCTGTAAAACGCCGCCGAACTTCTCTTATCCTCTGCCGTAGTTATGAAAGGAACGTTCCATTCCGAGCTTCTTCGCCCGCCCTCGAAAAAAGAAACGGCTCTCGCCCTTTCGCCTTTATCGTTCACAGCTTCCGCGCGCCAAAAATATTTTTTACCGCCGTCGAGCCGCGCTTCGGGAACGAACCCGAGCGGAGAAATATCGGAGCGTTCCCCGCTGTCGTAGACGGGATTTTGCATATCTTCGCGTTCGGAAACGGTTATGCGGACAGCGGAAAGTCTGCCCGCACCCTCGCCGCCGACGCAAAAAGAAAACGAAGGAGAAGAAACGTCTATGCCCTGCGGCTTTGTAAAACGGTTTACCTGTAAATCGTATAAAAACATTGTCATACGCTCCGAAGCTCGATATTTTATAATCATTATACATTAAACGGCTTTGCGTGTCAATGCAATATTTCCGCCGAAAACTGCCGCCAAATATAATAAGGCGCGCAGAATAATTGTACGAACGTTAAATATTCGCCGTTTTTAATGCGTTTTCGAGTATGTACTCTCGTAACGACAAAGAATTAAGCTTATTATAATTTTTAAGTCAAACCAAAAGACAAGCCGCCCTTTTCGGACGGCTTGTCTTATATTATTTTTTTCGTCTGTTTACGACTTACTTTTATCGCTATTTGCAAAATCTGCTTAAATAAACCACGGGCAATGCCGACCAGCCGTGACAAAGACTTCCGAGTTCGCCGAAATCTTCCCAGCCGTTTTCCGTTTCCCAAAAGGTCGTCGCGCCCGCTTTCAGCATCTTCCCGTATTTCGTCTTTATGTCCTCTATTACGAAGTCTTTATATTTTTCGCTCGTTTTAAGCAACGCGTCGTAATAAAAACCGTTCATGGAAAGGCTTATCTTAACGAGCGTTTCATCGCAAATCGTCGTTTCCGCAACCGAAGCGTCCGCTACTCCCGCAAGTATCGCCATTGCGTTTCCGAGCTGCGAATACCTCGCTTCCCCGACGGTCGATAACTTATACGAATTTTTTCCGCCGTCAAAAAACGTCTTCTTCACAGCTTCGCGCGTTTTTTCCGTCGGAATCCGCACGCCCGTCAGTTTTTCATAATATCCGCAGACTATCATATAAAAACAATTAAGAATAAGGTCGTACTGCTTTTCGCAATAATCGCCTTCTTTACGGTTTAACTGCCACGAATTGTCGCTCCCGTCCGTCCATTCGTAAAAATTCCAGTACGGATACTCGAAATCGGCGATAAGCCCGTTTCCTTCTATCCTCGCGCCGAACGTCTGCATTATCTTATCCACGGTTTCGCCGACTTCGAGCAGTATTCTGCAATCGCCCGTATGCTCTATATACTCCCACACCTGCATAATGTATACGAGCGAAAAAAACGGTATCGGATAATCCTTACCCGTGGGAAAGCATAAGGTAAGAAGCCCGTCGCTTCTCAACCCTTTCGATATAATTATCAGATTTTCCCGCTGGCAGACGTATCCCTTAAACGCATAGTATCCGCACAGCATCTGATTCCTGCTGTCCAGCGCGTACATAGCCTGCTCCCGCCACGGGCAGTCCTCGTAATGCTCGTGCATACAACATTTAAGAGTATATATCGAAACGTCGTATATTTTTTGAAGCGACTCGTCGGCAAACGCCCGCTTTATTTCCTTAAACGGATATTCGACGGGGCGAATACCCGCATAACGAATCTTTATCGGCGCTTCGCTTTCTATCAGCAGATACCTGCCCGCTATTCTCCTGAACGTATTAAGATATTCGTTATAGCCCGCCTTCGCGACGTATTCCGCGCTGAAATCGTACGTCCCTATTTTTCTCTTCACCGCGCCGTCCGTCAGATGCTCGGCGTACGATACGGTTATTTTCTGAACCGTTTCGCTAAAAAACTCCAAATCCAAAAAGCCTACGGTTTCTTTGCCCGTATCGACGAGAAGTCCGCCTTCCGTTGCGGTAACCGAGCATTTCGCTCTCGCTTTTAATTTGCAATTTCCGCGATTTCTCAAAACGGCAACGCCCTCGCCCGTTTCGTCGCTTGCAAAAAACGGAGTCTCCGCCGTCGTCGCGTCGTATAAAAAGCTCAGACCGAGCTGCGGAGATATACTCTTGCAATACCCGTTTTTATAGTGCGGATTTACCCTCGAAAGAACGGTTTCGTCGCTTTTTAAGAGCGTTTTATCGCCCTGAGTTATATCGAACAGCAAATACGCCTCGGAATTTATATAAGTCTGGCTGTCCTCGCCGTAATGCCACACGGTAACGGCGATTTCGTTTTCCTCCGAGCAAAAACGCGTTATATCCGTTTCGTCGTAATTTCTGTACCACGGATAGTCCGCGCACGCGGCAAAGCCCGCAAGCCGACCGTTCACATAAACGGTGTAATTACTGTCGCAGGATATGCGTAAATATATCTTTTCTCCGCCGGAAGCGTTGAACTTACCTTTAAAATCAACGTAAGTGTCCTTTGCGTTTACCTTCCCGTTCCATATCTTTACGCCTGTTAAAAGCTCGCTCATAATTATAATTCCGTTCCCGTTATTTCTAATCCGCTATAATTAAAAACCCATAGCTTTGATTTTTTTTGCAAGATTCGTTCCGTAAATCTCCGCGCCGACGGCGTTCGGATGCAAGCCGTCGTAAAAATATTTACTATCGTGCGGAACAAGCCCGAATCCGTCGATAACCGCTGCTTTGGACAATTTTTTTGCTTCGGAACAAATCTCCTCGTAAGTTTCGCGCATTCCTTTTTCGTCGAAATCCTTATCGTTTCTCCAAAGAGGCGTTACGAATAAAGCGGGAATATCGCCGAAACGTTTGAAAAACCCGTAAATATATCCTTCTTTATCGTGCCACGAATGAAGATTTGTTCCCATAGCGACTATAATTTTCTCCGGAACGAAATCTTTAAGCGGAGTTAAAACTTTTTCGTCAAAATAATATCCGCCTACGCCCTGATTCAGAATTTCCCATTCAAAGGTTCTGTTCAGAACGTTTACATAAGTCATATCCGTTTCAAACGTGCCATACCCCTGCGTTATGGAATCGCCGATAAACAACACGTTCGTTTTTTTCGTTATGGGAAAAAGCTCTTCGTCTGCGGAAATCTCTTTCACGCCGACCTCCGTATCTATCGGGAAATAAAGCGTTATCCGCTTTTTCCCCTCCGGCATACCGTAAACAAGCGTTCCTTCCTCCGATAGCTCTTC
>CAVBZJ010000010.1:0-27251 GCA_963599785.1 Anaerovoracaceae bacterium | reverse complement strand
GCAGTAAACAACTTTTCGATAAACCGCAACTGCAACAATTACAAACGGATTTTTATGAAACCGTCGGAAAACATTGGGGATTACAACGAGGAAAAGAAGGCAGTCAGAAGAAACATCTTTCCACTGCCGAATATAAGGCAAAAAAGATAATCGAGCAAGCGGATTCGATACGAGAAGAAAATCAGGTTTACGCGGACGCTTTAACCGAGGCAAAAAGCGGAAAAATTCCGAAGAAACGTGGAAAGTTACAAGAACAAGTTATTGCTTTAACGGCGACAAATAACGACCTTTCAAAGCGACTTACAAAGGCTATGGACGAAACGCTTGAATATGCCCGAAAAGCAGAAACTTTGCAAAAGGAAAAAGATAAGAACGAAAAGTATGTCCACGCAGGAAAGACTTTGGCAAAAATCGCCCCTAACACCTATCGTGGAATTACATATGGTATGAGTTCGATCGGTTTGTTCTTTTCGTCGTTTGCAGATTTCTGCACGCCATCCGTTCAAAAACAAATCCCACTGTTGCAGAAAATTGAGCAAGAAATGCAGGAAGAAAAAGAACGTTATGAACGGTCAAACGGAAGAACCGCGCACATAAGTAAAATTTAAGGCGGCTTTTACTCTCTGTTCACATAAAAGAGCTTGACTCTGAACGCAGAAAACAGTAAAATATAATCGTCGTATTGATACGATGATATATTTACGGAGGGTTTAGAAATGAAACCGAGAAGCGAAAGAGATAAAAGATATGAAGAAAAGCATAAGAACGAGAGAAAAGCCAAAAACGTGGTATGGGGAACGAGTATACCGAGAGAAACGGCGGAAGAAATAGACGCATTTTTGAAGAAACACGGGTATACGAAAGTTAAACTCATTGAAGAAGGATATAAGTCGCTGTTGGAGCAGGCGGGAGAAATAAATACCGACCTTGCGAAGATAATGGACGGCTACGACGATTTCTTTGATTTTGAGTTGCGCAAATTCGAGGAAGAGAAAAACAACAATAAAACGTAACAAAAACTAAAATATCGAACAGGAGGATTTTTGTGTTTATGGAGAGAGAACATAGTATCCATCCGGAGAGAGAACATAGTATCCGCACAATAAAAGTAAGGAGATTTGAATCAACGAAATAAAACGCAGGTATCGGAAAAGGGGAACGAAAAATTAAAAAGGCAACGCAAAGAGAGTTTGGTTATCGGAAAAACGATATACGAAATAACGGCGGAAGAAAAAGACGGAGTAAAAGCAACGCCGTTGATAATACTGCAAGAACTGATAGACAGGCATTTTTGCGAAGCAATATACAGTCCTGATTGCTGTTTGGAATTTGACGGAGGTAACGCAGATGTTAAATATGCAAACGGCATTGAATAAAAAGAAAAATGTAAACGGAGGTGGTAGAACGGTAACGGCATTATACTGTAGATTAAGCCGCGACGATGAATTGACGGGTGAATCAAACAGTATAACGCATCAAAAGGAAATTCTTGAAGATTACGCGAGAAAGCACGGTTTTACAAGTTGTAGATTTTACGTTGACGACGGCTTTTCGGGAACGAATTTCGATCGTCCCGACTTTCAACGAATGATGACGGATATAGAGAACGGCGAAGTCGGAACGGTTATCGTCAAGGATATGTCGAGATTCGGCAGGAATTACATAATGGTCGGATATTACACCGAGATATTGTTTCCGAATGCCAAAGTTCGTTTTATAGCGGTAAGCGACGGCGTAGATAGCGTTTCGGATTACGACAATGAGTTTACGCCGTTTCGTAATATTATAAACGAATGGTATGCCCGCGATACGTCGAAGAAAGTAAAAGCGGTAATACGGGCAAAAGGTATGGCGGGAAAACATCTTACCGCCGTACCGCCCTACGGGTATATGAAAAATCCGAACGATAAAACGAAATGGATTGTAGATACCGAAGCGGCGGAAGTGGTAAAACGTGTATATGAAATGTATTTGTCTGGAATGGTTGCAAGTCAGATAGCAAAAGCATTAACGGCAGATGGAGTAGATACACCGCTTGTACATTCTATGAAATGCGGATTGCCCGTGAGGACGAGAAGCAGTTACCCCGAAATGTGGAACAACTCGATGATTTATCACATTCTCGGTTGTTACGATTATACAGGGTGTACGGTAAATTTCAAAACGTCCAAGCCTTCGTATAAGTCGACAATGCAAGTATTTCTTGACCGCGACAAATGGGTAATCTTCGAGAATACGCAAGAGCCGATTATCTCTAAAGAAACTTTTGAGTTGGTGCAGGAAATACGAAAAAGTCGCAGAGTCGTTCCGCAAGTAAAGGATGGAAGCGTAAAAGAAAAAATAAAGTATAGACCGCGAAACTTAAATAAGTACATAGGCAAGGCGTTCTGTGCCGATTGCGGCGCGAAAATGGTATACAGTTGCAGCAACAGAAAAGACGGACGAGAATACCTTGTGTGCGCAAACTACAGAAAGAGAAAGAAAAGTTCTTGTTCGAGACACGGAATTCGTATCGTCGCATTGGACGAAATTATCCTTACCGATTTGAGAAAAATCTGCGCGTATGTAAAACGTCACGAAAAAAAGTTTATAGAGCATTATCTTGATTGTTCGCAAAAAGAAAAATTAAAGATAACTGCATCGGCGCAAGCAGCATTGCAAAAGGCGAATATGCGAAATGTCGAATTAAATACGATTATGCGTAAATTGTATGAGGATAAGGCACTCGGAAGGATAACCGATGAGCAATACGATGTTTTTGCGGATAGTTACATTACCGAACAGAAAAACTTAAAAACAAAAATAGCTGAAATCGAAATGCGATTAAGCGAAGTGAAAACGGAAAGCGATAATCTGACTAACTTCATTTCACTTATGAAAAAGTACACGGAATTTAAAGAACTAACGCAAGAAATTCTTTATTCTTTTGTGGACAGAATCGAAATCGGCGAAAAAGAAAAGTTTTCTCATAATACGCAAAAAATAAAAATCATTTACAACTTCATAGGGGCGGTAGATATACCGCAGGAATAATGCCGAATATTGCATTTTCAAAGGTAAATAAACCTTGGAAAAAGTGTCCCGAAGAAAAGTCAACGAGGATAAGGATTTTCCAAACTATCGGAAAATCGCAGGCTTGAACAAGTCGGAAACCGACTTTTCTCAAATCGAAAAAAACACTACCCTAAAACAAAAATTTTGCACTCTTTATGCCTTTGTTCACAGAAAAGAGCTTGACTCCGATAAGCAAATACGGTAAAATAATATTGTCGTATAGATACGATAATATCTTATGAGGAGTTTTGCTATGAATAAAGACGAAATTTTAATGAAAGCCCAAAACGGTGAAGGCTTAACGGTTGAAGAAATCAAGGTGTATCAAAGTATTGTAAAACCGGTAAAACACGTTTACGGCAAATACGGAACACTTGCCAAAATCTATTTGCAAGAGCATAATGTCGGAAAGTATTGGGCGCTCGGCGGCGATCTTCCCGATTATCTTCACGGAATAGACAGGCAAGCGGAAGAACTTTATTCTGTTATGTACGACAAATTGTCTAAAGATGAAAAATACAAACGGACAGGTAATTATTTAGAAGACGTCAGACGAATAAAAGAAATGCAAGACCGTATTGAAGAAGAAATCTTAAACGAAATCGTTTACGCATAAGGAGTATTGCAACTATGGAACGAAAGGAAGACTCATCAAGACGCATAACCCGCAGGAAGTATGAAGAAAAGCACAAGGAAAGAAGAAAACAAACGAGCGGCAATTTTGGAACGATGATTCCATGTGCCCTATATGATGAAATAAATGAGTTTCTTCGGGTGAACAACATAACGAAAGTTAGGTTAATTGTGGAAGGATATGAAGCGTTAAAGCGAGAACTGAATAACACAACGCAAAATAAGTAATCTTTCCCCTTCTTAGCGTGTTTGCGTAATAAGATCTAAGGAGATTAAATTACGGAAAACACGATTAAAGAAACAGTATATGATAAGAAAATCGGCAACACGGTTTATACTGTCGTTGTCAAACCAAGCGTAACCGCCAAGACAAATATCTTTGATATCACAAAAAGGATAATAGAATCCGATGTGGAAGATATGCTGTCGGTTAAATATAACGAACTTGCAGAGTGTTCTCAGAAGGAGTAAACTATGAGAACACAAAATAATAATCAAGAAAAAATCACGGCACTATATTGTAGGTTAAGCCGCGATGACGAACAAGAAGGTGATAGCAACAGCATCGTGCATCAAAAAGAAATACTAATGAAGTATGCGAAAGAACATAAATTTCGTAATATTGAAACGTTTGTTGATGATGGCTATTCAGGCACGAATTTCAATAGACCTGATTTTCAGCGCCTAATGCAAAAAGTCGAAAATGGCGAAGTCGGGACAATCATCGTAAAAGATATGTCAAGACTCGGAAGAGATTATCTGAAAGTCGGCGTATATACAGAAATCACATTTCCGGAAGCTGAAGTGAGATTTATTGCTGTCAATGATGGCGTGGATAGTAATAGTCAAGTAGATAACGACTTTACGCCATTTCGTAATATTATCAACGAATGGTATGCAAAAGACACCAGTAAGAAGATACGTGCCGTTTTTCGTTCAAAAGGCAATTCGGGGAAACATCTTTGCACTGTCCCGCCTTTCGGTTATATAAAAGATCCGAATGACAAAGATAAATGGATTGTTGATGAAGAAGCGGCAAAAACAGTGAAGGAAATCTTTAATCTTTGCATGCAAGGATTTGGACCTACTCAGATTGCGCGTATTCTTAACGAAAGAAAAGTTGAAACGCCGATTTGCCACTATGATAAACTCGGAATAAAACATCCCGCCAAATCTGCTATACCGGAACTGTGGTGTTCTGACACAATAAAAAACATTCTTAGCAACCCACATTATACGGGATGTACAGTGAATTTTCGCACGACTAAAAAATCCTACAAGAACAAAAAGAAATTGTGGAACGATTCATCGAAATGGGTTACCTTTGAAGGAACGCAAGAGGCAATCGTGGATAAGCAAACATACGAAACAGTTCAAAAAATTCGTGAAGGGAGGCGCAGACCTACCCCGATGGGTGAAATGAATGTGTTTTCGGGTATGGTATATTGCGCTGACTGCGGAAAGAAAATGTATCTTTGTCGTTGTTCTACAATGAAGCAAAAAGAATATTTTAACTGTTCGTCTTATCGCAAACAGAAGAAATCAACCTGTTCTTCTCACCAAATAACGGTGGAAGCAATTGAAGAAATTGTTTTGAGTTATTTGAAAAGAGTATCGGATTTTGTTATCGACCACGAAAAAGAGTTTATTGATATTGCTGTCGAACACTCTCGAATGCTTTCAAAAAAAGAAATCTCAAAGAAAGTGAAACAGGTATCTGAAGCCGAAAACAGAATAAAGACTTTGAATAAGGTAATTCAAAGCCTTTATAAAGACAAGGTTTTAGGAAAAATTTCGGAAGAGCGGTTCATCTTGATGTCTGAAGCATACGAACAAGAACAGTTTACATTAAAAGAAACAATAGCCAACAGTAAGTGTGAAATAGAACGCTATGACGAGATAAACGACAATATAAATAATTTTGTTTCCATTGTTGTCAAAGCGGGAAGAATAAAGAAACTTACTCCCGAAATAGTAAGATTGTTAATAGAAAAAATTATTGTTTCTGAAAAGGTGAAAACTGAAAGCGGATACAAAAGAACAGTAACAATATTTCTAACCCACGTAGGTGAAATAGAGTTGCCGTAAAAGACAAGAAAACAGGCGTAAGCTTTTCGCCTACGCCTGTTTCCCTAATGGTGACACCCTAAACGAAAGCCTTTTTTCATTTTCCTCACTTTTAAGACGTTGTTGCCTCGTGTAATTGAGTTTTTTAACAATAATATATTAGCACAAAACGAACGGTTTTGCAAGAGGTTTTTTTTATTTTTTTAATTTATTCGAGCGGAAGCTCGTTTTCTTTCTTCTTCCCCGAAAAAATCGCGAACAAAAGCATAGTTATCGCCAGCACCGCGGGGAAGCCTATGGAAAGCAATATCCCTTTTTTAAGGTCGTCGCCGAACGCGCTTGCAAAGATTCCCGCGACGGTTGGCCCCGAGGAACACCCGAGGTCGCCCGCCAAGGCGAACAGCGCAAACATAGCCGTTCCGCCGCCCTTTATGGCTTTTGCGCCGTTACTGTACGTTGCCGGCCACATTATTCCGCAGAAGAACCCCGAAAGCCCTACGCCTACAAGAGACAGCACGGGGGAGGAGCATAACGAAGCGATAAGGTACGCACCGACGCACCCGAACCCGCTTATCGCCATAGAAAAGTTCAAATCCAGCTTTTTCCCGAGCTTTCCGTATAGCAGGCGGGAAAGCCCCATCATTACCGAAAATCCCGCAACGCCCACGACGTCGCCGACGGCTTTCGATACGCCGAGCGCGCTTTCGCAAAACGCCGAAGCCCATTGGCTTACCGCTTGCTCGCTTGCGCCCGCGCAAACCATAACTATCATAAAAACCCAAAAGAGTTTGTTCTTAAATAGCGAAATAATAGAAGTTTTTTCGCCCGATTCCTCTTCCAGCGTAAGTATCGGCACTCGGGTGAAAAGTATCAGGTTCGCTATGGGGAAAATCGCCCAGAATATCGAGAGATATTTCCATTTTTCCGTGCCGAACAGCGCGAAAAACGCGGTCGATAAAAGTATAACGCCCGCGCTTCCCCAACAATAAAAGGAATGCAGAACGCTCATTACCTGCGGTTTGTTGTCCGTGGGGCAGGCTTCTACCATAGGGCTTATAAGCACCTCTAAAAGCCCGCCGCCTATCGCGTAAACTACGACGGCTATAAGCAGCCCTATGAACGCGTTGCCGAACGCCGAGGGCAGAACGGTTAAAAGCACCAGCCCCGCCGCGCACATAGCGTGTGCAAAATATACCGAAAAGCGATAGCCTATTTTATCCACGAACAGCGCGGACAAAAGGTCTACGCATAGCTGAACCGCAAAATTGACCGTGATAAGCACGGTAATTTCCGAAAGAGGCACGCCGTATTCGGACTGAAAGGTGATAAACAGCAGGGGAACGAAGGTGTTCACTATCGCCTGCACGATATACCCCATAAAGCACCCGATTATCGTGCCTTTGTAATTTTTTGAAACCATTTTATATCTTTTTTACGTTTTTATTCGTCGTTTTTCTTTTCGTTTTCTTCTTGAATTTCAGGTTTATTCGTCTGCGAACTCGTTTCGGTCGCCTTCGGCGTTTCTTCGCCCGAATTATCCTTTTTCACGGCGATTTCGGGGAGAAGTCCGCTTTTGGCGAGCGCGACTTTAAGACGGAAGCCGTAAGTGACGAGGAGCGCGGCGGCGATGCCTACCGCTTCCTGAATAACGTCCGAAGGCAAGCGGGTGAGCGCGTACGCGAAGTAATCGGTCACGCCCTCTCTCTGCACGAACAGGCGGGTTACGAAATATCCCGCGATAACCACAGCCGCGCCGACGAGTGCGGCGGAAAACGCGAAAATCGGTTCGTGCTTCTTTTTCGGGAAGATTTTGTGGAACAAAAAGGACACCAGAAAGGCTTGAAGCCCGTGGATAACGAGCGAAGCGCACATCATAACCACGTTGCCGAGCAGAAGGTCGTATAAAAACGTTCCCACGCCGCCGATTATCGCCGCGGGGAGCGGCGCAAACAAAAAGCAACCGAGAAAGATTATGCCGTCGCACCAGTAGATTCTGCCGATGGGCGGAATATTAATCGGCGGGATAAACCCCGAAACCATAACGAGCGCAGTCATCATCGCCGTAAAAGTTATAAGGCGCGTAGTCATTCTTGCGTTTTTCTGCATAAAAAGTACCTCGACAGGATATTTCCCACGATTTTCCCCTTTCGTTAAACCTTTCTATAAATATATTTACGGCAGTATCGCTATGGATACCGAGCAGTAAATGATAAGCGAGAGCGCGTCTACGATAGTCGTTATAAACGGACTTGCCACGACCGCGGGGTCTAACTTGCATTTTTTTGCAAGGAGCGGCAGTATACAGCCCACGAGCTTCGCGAGAATTATCGTAGCCATAAGCACCAGAGAAACGATTGCCGCGACTTCTACCGTCACGCCGTCGTTATACAGTTTGTCGATTAAAAGAATTTTCGCAAAGCACACCGCCGCGACGGTCATCGAAAGGAAAAACGCCGCGCGCAGCTCCTTCCATATAACCTTGAATATATCCTTGAATTCCAGATCGCCGAGCGCAAGCGCGCGGACTATCGTGACCGAGCTTTGGCTGCCCGCGTTGCCCGCCGTGTCCATAAGCATCGGCACGAAAGCGTACAGCGTCGCGCCCGAAACGAGCATAGAAAGCTTTTCTTCGTAGCCCGAAAGTATCATACTCGTAAAGGTTGCGGAGACCATCAGGAGGAGAAGCCACGGGATACGCGCTTTCCAGATGCTCCATACCGATTGTTTGAGGTACGGCTTTTCGGTAGGGAGGATTGCCGCCATTTTCTGAATATCTTCGGTAGCTTCTTCCTGAATGACGTCTACCGCGTCGTCTACCGTGACTATTCCGACGAGACACCCTTCTTTATCCACTACGGGCAGGGCTAAAAAGTCGTACTTCGAGAATTTCATCGCGACCTGCTCTTTATCTTCTAACGTAGAGGCGGTTATGACGCTGGAATCCATAATGTTTTCCACGAGGTCGGTTTTATCGGAAAGCAGAAGCTTTTTCACCGTAACTACGCCTATAAGCCGTTTTTTGCCGTCGGTGACGTAGCAGGTGTAAATCGTTTCCTTATCGGGCCCCGTGCGGCGGATTTTGTCGAAGGCTTCTTCCACCGTCATTTTTGCGGAGAAAGAAACGTATTCGGTGGTCATAATAGAACCCGCGGAATCGTCGGGGTATTCTAAAAGCTCGTTAATCTGCTTGCGGTTTTCGGGGTCGGAGTTTTTAAGGATTCTCTTGACCACGTTCGCGGGCATTTCGTCGATAATATCTACGGTATCGTCGAGATACATATCGTCGATGACGGCTTTAAGTTCTTTATCTGTGAAGGCTTTTATAAGAGCCTCCTGCGTGTCGGAATCTATTTCGATGAATACGTCGGAAGCGAGTTCTTTGGGAAGCAGGCGGAAGAACATAAGCTGTTCTTTCTCGTCGAGCCGTTCTTCCATAAAGCTTGCAATATCGGCAGGCTCGGTGTCGAGAAGCTTGATGCGAAGGTCTGCAAACCTTCTTGCCTCGAAATCCGCGGACAGATTATCGAAGAGTTCCATAATTTCGTCAGTCATAATACTCTCCTTTTCCGGTAAAAAAAACCGCCGAACGAACGGCGGGCGAAAAATACTGTACTCAAAGAGAAGAGCGCAAGCAACCATTCTGGCTTTAACTCCGCAGGGCGGTGAAGTTGCGTTAGATTGCGCCTTGTGTTCGACGCAGTCTGTTTACCTTCTCATAGTGTCTCCACTACTTCGCGGCAGCAACCCGTATCCCTGCGGTAGCCTTACCTACCGGAGATTTATTCTTTTGATAATTTAATTTTACTCCGTAATTATAAAAGTGTCAACAATATTATAATACGCGCGCGAAAAAATTTCGGTGACGACGAAAAAAATTTCCCGCCGCAATCCGCGACGGGAAACCGAATTTATAGCTTTTAGTTCGTAAAATTACTTTTTGAGAACGGATTTGGCGGCGGCGACTACGTTTTCCACCGTAAAGCCGAACTTCTCGAAAAGCTGTCCCGCAGGCGCGGAAGCTCCGAACGTTTCCATTCCCACGACCTTGCCGTCGAGACCGACGTATTTGTACCAGCCGAGCGGCGAACCCGCTTCGATTGCCACTCTCGCTCTCACGCCGTCGGGGAGAACGCTCTTTTTATATTTCTCGCTCTGCGCCTCGAAGTCTTCCATACAGGGCATAGAAACGACTCTCGCGTCGATTCCTTCGTTTTTAAGCTCCGCTTTCGCCTTAACCGCGAGCGACACTTCGCTGCCCGTCGCGATAAGTATGACGTCGGGAGTCTTTTTGTCGCTGTCCGCAAGGATATATCCGCCCTTGAACGCTTCTTTGCCCGTACCTTCGAGCATCGGAAGAGTTTGACGGGAAAGAAAGAGCGCGGAGGGGTGTTTTCCGGTGAGCGCGGCTATCCACGCGGCGGTCGTTTCTCTGCCGTCCGCGGGGCGATATACGTTCATATCGGGCATCGCGCGGAGTCCCGCAAGGTGTTCTATCGGCTGATGGGTAGGTCCGTCTTCTCCGACGCCTATCGAATCGTGCGTTAAGATATAGACTACGGGAAGCTCCATAATAGCGGACATACGCATAGCGTTCTTCATATAATCGGAGAACACCGCGAAGGTCGCGCAGTAGGGGATAAGTCCGCCGTGGAGATACATACCGTTCACGATAGCCGCCATAGCGTGTTCGCGGATACCGAAGTGCATATTAGAGCCACTTCTGTCGGTTGCGGAATAGCTGCCGCGGTCTTTTATGTTGGATTTGTTTGCGGGCGCGAGGTCTGCGCTGCCGCCGATAAGATTCGGAATATATTTAGCGAGCTTGTTGAGAACGGTCGCGCTGTAACCTCTCGAAGCGTCGTCTTTCTCGAACTGCCAGAGTTCTTCGATATTTTTAAGGTCGGGAAGCTCGCGTTTTTTCCAAGAGATATACTCTTTCGCGAGTTCGGGGTAAGCCTTTTCGTATTCGGCGAACATAGCCTTCCACGCTCTTTCCGCTTTTCTGCCTTTGTTCGCGAACTTTTTGCAGTGCTTGAACACTTCTTCGGGAACTTCAAAGGGCGCGTAATCCCAGCCGAGTTCTTTCTTTAACGCGGCAAGGTTTTCTTCTCCGAGCGGCGAGCCGTGGCAGCTTGCCTTGCCCGCGAGCGGCGAGCCGTAGCCGATGACCGATTTTACGATGATGAGCGAAGGCTTTTCGGTTTCCGCCTTCGCCTTCTTTATCGCGCGGTTAAGCGCGGCGAGGTCGTTTGCGTCTTTAACCTTTATAACCTGCCAGCCCATAGCCTCGTGGCGTTTGCCCACGTCCTCGGTGAAGGTGATGTCGGTGCTGCCCTCTATGGTGATGTCGTTGTCGTCGTAGAAAACGATAAGCTTGCCGAGTTTAAGCGAGCCTGCGATGGAAGCGGCTTCGTTTTCGATGCCTTCCTGCATACAGCCGTCGCCGCAAACCGCGTAGGTGTAGTGGTCCACGACGGGGAAGCCTTCTTTGTTGAATTTATTCGCGAGATAGTTTTCCGCGATAGCCATACCGACGGCGTTGGCGATACCTTGTCCGAGCGGTCCGGTACTCGTTTCTACGCCGGGGCAGACGCGGTATTCGGGGTGTCCCGCGGTGCGCGAGCCGAGCTGACGGAAATTCATAATATCTTCTTTTTTAAGACCGAAGCCGAAAAGATAGTATAAAGAATAGTCGAGCATAGACGCGTGACCTGCGGACAGCACGAATCTGTCGCGGTTGTCGAAAGCGGTATCCTTGGGGTTGAAAACCATATTCGTGAAAGCCGCGTAGCCGATAGGCGCAGCGCCGAGAGGCATACCGGGGTGACCGGATTTAGCCTTCTGAATAGCTTCCGCGGATAAAACCCTTATCGCGTTGACCGTTAGTTGTTTGATTTCCATATAATCCTCCGAAATCGGGCGCGGGCGGGAAATTAGCGAAAGCGTTTCCTCCGCGTCCTTGTATATTGCTTCTATTATATAGTAAATCGGCGGGATTTTCAAGCCTTTTTTAAGTCTTTTCGGGTAAAATATTATAAAAAACTTGACATAAACTCACGCCTGTGGTTTAATTATAGAATAGCAGAGGTATAGTTAGTTATATTGAGTTATATCGCGATATATTGAATATATAGCTTATAATTATAAACCTTGAAAAACGATTTATACGGAGAAGGTATGGAAGACAAGAAGTTCGTAAAAGAGATAGCGGACATAGAAACGAATTTTACTCAATGGTTCACGGACGTGGTGTTAAAGACCGAACTCGTAGACTACGGTCCCGTTAAAGGCACTATGGTAATAAGACCTTACGGCTACGCGATTTGGGAAAACATTCAGAAGGATATGGACAGAAGATTTAAGGAAACGGGCGCGGAGAACGCGTATTTCCCCCTGCTTATCCCGATGAGCTTTTTCACGAAAGAGGCGGAACACGTCGAAGGGTTCGCGCCCGAGGTCGCGGTGGTCACCCACGCGGGCGGAGCAAAGCTCGAAGAGCCGCTCGCGATTCGTCCTACCAGCGAAACGATAATCGGAACGATGTACTCGAAATGGATACAGTCTTACAGGGATTTGCCCGTGATGATGAATCAGTGGTGCAACGTTATGCGTTGGGAAAAGACCACCCGTCCGTTCCTCCGCACGAGCGAGTTTTTGTGGCAGGAAGGGCATACCGTCCACGCGACCGAAGAGGAAGCGATGGAAGAAACTATGAGAATGCTTAACGTTTATAAAACGTTTGCGGAAGAAACGCTCGCTATCCCCGTATTCACGGGCAGAAAAACCGAAAAGGAAAAATTCGCGGGCGCGGTCGCAACCTTCGGTATGGAAGCCATGATGCTCGACGGAAAGAGCCTGCAAGCGGGAACTTCGCACTATTTGGGGCAGAATTTCTCCAAGGCGTTCGACATAAAATATCTCGATAAAGACGGAAAGCTCAAATACGGCTATACCACGAGCTGGGGAACTTCCACCCGTATGATAGGCGCGATAATAATGGCGCACGGCGATCAGAGAGGACTCGTTCTGCCGCCGAGAGTCGCTCCCGTTCAGGCGGTTATCATTCCCGTCGCGGCGCATAAGGGCGGCGTTATAGAAAAGGCGCAGGAAATAGAGAGCGCGCTCAAAGCCGCAGGCGTGAGGGTAAAAACCGACCTTCGCGAAATGAGTCCCGGCTGGAAGTTCAACGAATGGGAAATGAAAGGCGTTCCCGTGCGTATAGAAATCGGTCCGAGAGACATAGAAGCGGGACACGCGGTGATTATGAGAAGAGACACTCTCGAAAAGAGTACCGTTTCTCTCGAAAGCCTTGCGGAAAACGTAACGAAGCTCCTTGATACTATTCAGAAGGATATGCTGGAAGCTTCGAGAGCGAGAAGAGATAAAAAAGTCGTTCACGCGGATACCCTTCAAGGTATATTAGACGGCGTAGAAGGGCAGAATTTCGTAAAGGCGGGCTGGTGCGGCTGCCGCGAGTGCGAGGACAAGGTAAAAGAATTCGCTTCCGCGACCGCGAGAGTTATGTGCGACGAAGAGGGCGTTCCCGAGCGTTGCGCTATCTGCGGAAAACCCGCAAAGCATAACGTCATTTTCGCGAGAGCTTATTAAAAAGAATAAAAAGCTTAATAAAAGCGCGCCCCTTTCGGGAACGGGGCGGGAGATTGAGAGAAAAGGGGAAATTTTTCGGAGAAGATTACGGTTAAATGTTAATTTTCAGCAAAGCCATAAACAACGACGACAGCTACGTTTATCAGACGATGGGCAAAACGGAGGTCTATATCATCGCGGCGATAGTGCTTGCGGTGGTGCTGACCTTTTACGCCCTGCGCTCGGTAGGACTTTTCATTCTTTCGAGAAGAAAGGGCTATAAATTCGCGTGGCTTTCCTTCGTGCCGTGCGCGTGGCTGTACTGCGCGTGCCGTCTTATCGGGGAAACCAAGCTTTTCGGCGTAAGCTTCAAAAAGCTCGCGCTGTGGGTAACGATAGTTTTCGCCGTCGGCGAGGCGTTGTCTCTCGTTTATAATTTTATCGAATGGTATCCCGTAGTAGGGTATTTTATGCAGGACGGCGAGGTGACTATTCTGACGGGCGTGGGCGGCGGCGCGTACGTCATAACGGGCGACGATTTTGTAAACCCGTTTCCTTCCGTAAACCTGCCGATTTTTAAGGTAATAAACGTAATCACCTATTTCACGAGCCTTTTTATTACGCTCGTAACGGTGTTTTTGTATATCAATCTGTTCAGAAACTACTGGCCGCAGCATTATATACTCGCTTCGGTGCTGTCGTTTTTCGGGCTGTTCGGCGTGTTCGTATTCGTTATAAGGAACAAGTCCGAAATGAAATATTCCGATTATCTCCGTTCGCGCTACGGCAACGTTTACGGTCCGTATTCCAACCCGTATTACAGAAACGGCAACGGCGGGTATAACGGAGGCGGTTACGGCGGCGGAAACGGCGGAAATTACGAAAGACCGCCCGAAACTCCGTTCAAGGATTTTGCGGAGCGCGGCGAAGTAGACCCCGGCGATCCGTTTTCGGAATTTTCGGACGACGATAAAAAAGACGATAACAAATAGAACGAAACGCGGGGCGGTCAAAAAAATGCCGTTCTGCTTTTCGGC
The DNA here is from genome assembly GCA_963599785.1 of Anaerovoracaceae bacterium. Taxonomy (GTDB): domain Bacteria; phylum Bacillota; class Clostridia; order Christensenellales; family Borkfalkiaceae; genus UBA1259. Next base: position 12,873 of record CAVBZJ010000010.1, on the reverse strand, counting down.
GTTTTCAGGGAAAATTTATTTAAATGAAGAACGATAACATAGCCGCAATATCCACGGCGGCGGGCGCGGCGGGCGTCGCGGTGATAAGAATAAGCGGAGACAGCCCCCTTTCGGTTGCGGAAAAGCTTTTCCGCCCCGTCGGCAAAACCCCCGTCAAAGATTTTATCCCGAATTTTATGTACGCGGGAGAGATAGACGCGGGCGATTTCAAGGACTTCGGGCTGTGCGTGTATTTCAAAGCGCCCAAAAGCTTTACGGGCGAGGACACGGTGGAATTTCATTCCCACGGCGGCGTGGCGATTTCCCGCGGGATATTGAAAAAAATTCTTTCTTCGGGCGCAAGGCTCGCAAAAAACGGCGAGTTTACCCGCAGAGCGTTTATGAACGGCAAGCTTTCGCTCGCTTCGAGCGAGGGGCTTATCGATATGATAAACGCGGAATCGACCGCGGGGGTTAAGGCGGGGTACTCGTTATACCGCGAAAGGCTTACGAAAGACGTGACCGAAATGCAGGAAGGGCTTACCGCCGCGCTTTCGCAGATAGACGCGGATATGGACTTTCCCGAAGAGGGCTTGGAAGAAACTTCGAGAGAAGCGGTGTCGCTTGCGCTCGACGCGGCGATAGAAAAAACGGACGCGCTCCTTGCGACGTTCAAGACGGGAAGCCGCGTTAAAAACGGCGTAAAGGTCGGTATAGTGGGAAAACCCAACGTCGGCAAAAGCTCGCTCCTCAACGCCCTTCTCGGCTTCGACAAGGCTATCGTTTCGGGGATTGCGGGAACTACGCGCGACGTGGTGGAAGGCTCGCTCGATATAGAGGGCGTAAGGTTTTTCCTTTCGGACACGGCGGGAATAAGAGAAGCGGACGGAATAGAGGGCTTCGGCGTGGAGCTTTCCAAAAAAGCGCTCAACGAAAACGATATTTTACTGTTCCTCGTGGCGGCGGGAGATGTAACCGCGGAGGACGAGCAGGTTTATTCCCTCTGTAAGGATAAAAACGCGCTTTTCATCGTGAACAAGACGGACGAAAGCGATATGAAGGACGGGCGCGCGGACTTATACGTTTCGGCAAAAACGGGCGAGGGAATAGAAGAGCTTAAAAAGCTCTTGTACGAACGCACGGTATCGGAAACCGATTTAAGCGGCGACTTTTTGTGCGAGGAGCGGCATTACGAAGCTTTAACCCGCGCGAAAGAAAGTCTTTCGTCGGCGAAAAATGGCGTAAAAACCGAGCCTCTCGACGTGCTTGCGATAGATATAACCGCGGGGTGGCAGGCCTTGGGCGAAATAACGGGCAAAACCGCTTCGGAGGACATAATAGACGATATATTCTCGCGCTTCTGCGTGGGAAAATAGAGGAGGAAGAATGGCGAACTTAGAGCTTTACAAGGCGTTTTACACCGTTGCGAAGTGCGGAAGCTTGACGAAGGCGGCGGAAGAGCTGTATATATCCCAGCCCGCCGTTTCGCAGGCGATAAAGCAGCTGGAAACACAGCTCGGCGGCACGCTTTTTAACCGCACGCACAAGGGAATGGAGCTTTCGGAAACGGGCGGCAAGCAGATTTTTCCGCTCGTCGAGCAGGCGTTAAAGCTGTTCGAGCAGGTGGAAAGCAAATACGCGGAGCTAAAAGACACCGCCACGGGCGTGGTGAGAATCTGCGCTTCGGACACGGTCGCCACGCATTTTCTTCTTCCGTACATCAAAAAATATCACGAGCTTTATCCGGACGTGAACCTGATTTTGCAGAACGGCACTTCGGGCGAGACGATAGAGCTGCTTAAAAACAAAAAGGGCGACATAGGCTTCGTAAATCTTCCGATAGACGATTCGGACGTGAACCTTTTGTCCACGGTTATGCAGCTGCACGACACCTTCGTCGCGAGCGACAGATTTTCGGAGCTGTTCGAGGGAACGATTGATTTGAGAAGATTGCAGGACTACCCGCTTTTAATGCTCGAACTTTCGACCTCCACGCGGCAGGCGATAGTTTCTTTCGCGCATTCGCAGGGAATTCATCTGCACCCCGAAATAGAGCTTGCTTCCTTGGAGCTTATGGCGGAGCTTGCAAAGTCGGGCATAGGCATAGCGTGTATACCGAAGGAATTCGTTAAGCACGAGATAGAAAGCGGAAGTCTTAAAGAAATAGTCACTTCGCCCGCGCTTCCCACCCGCGCGATAGGCTTATGCCTTCCTAAAAACGACAACCTGACCTTTGCCGTCAAAGAGTTCTTAAAGCTCATAAACGCGGAAACGCAGGCGTAAAATATAAAATAAAAATATAAAATAGTAAAACATAAAATACAGGGCGCAAAAAAATATAGAAAAACGTAAAAAAGGAGAAGGTTTATGGAAATCTGGCAGGCGATAATTTTGGGCGCGGTTCAGGGCTTTGCGGAATTTCTGCCCATATCTTCGAGCGGACATCTGATTTTAATTCAGCATTGGTTCGGCATAACGGATAACGTAACCTTTTACAGCGTTATGCTGCATATCGGCACGCTTATTCCCGTTATCGTGGTTTTGTGGCGGGAAATTCTCGCGCTGTTTAAAAAGCCGTTCAACAAAATGCTGTACCTCGTAATCGCCACCGTTCCCGCGGGAATAGTCGGAATAATATTTGAGAAGTATTTACACCTCGATACTCTTTTTTCGGAGCATATCTGGCTTCTTGCGATAGCGTTTTTATTGACGGCGGCGGAGCTTCTGTTTGCGGAAATGCGTGCGAAAAAGGTCGAGCTTATTAACCCGATAAATTGTAAAACCGCGCTTATTATGGGCTGCGGTCAGGCGATAGGCGTGTTCCCCGGCATTTCGAGAAGCGGAACGACGGCGACCTTCGGCACGATAGGCAAGGTCGAAAGAGAATCGAACGCGAACTTTACCTTTATAATGAGCGTTCCGATAATTCTCGCGGCGGCGCTTTTAGAGGGAATAAAGTGCATAAAGGGCGACGCAATCGGCGAGATTGCCGCGCTTCCTCTGATACTCGGCGTACTCACCGCGATGATAACGGGATACATAGCCATAAAATTTATGCTCAACATAATAAAGAAAGCAAATTATAAATGGTTTTCGCTGTATCTCGCGCTGATGGCGATAGCGACGGTGGTTACGGCGATAGCGGAGAAATGATGGAAGGAAAAGACAGAGCAAAGAGAGAAGAAGCGGAGCTTTTAGCCGCACTTATCACGGCTTCGCCCGCAAAGTGCGCGTACCTTACGAGAAAAATCGTAAGACTTAAAACCAAACGAAAAAAATAAAAAAATAATTACAGAAGGAGCAAAAGAAAAATGAAAAAGTTTTTCGGAGAATTCAAGACATTTATCACGCGCGGAAACGTGCTTGATATGGCAGTCGGCGTTATCGTCGGCGGCGCGTTCACCGCGATAGTAAACGCTTTGAGCAACAACATCTTAAAGCCGCTCATCAACGCGCTTTTAAGAGTGCTTCTCGGCGCGGACAGCCTTTCGGAGGTATATACCTTCCTCTTTAAAAAGACCGACGAAACGACGGGACTCGTTGACCTTGCGAACTCCATTTACATAGACTGGGGCGCGTTCATAAACGCGATAATCAACTTCCTCATCATCGCGTTCGTGCTGTTCTTAATCGTTAAAACGATAAATAAAGTTAAAGAAAACAACGAAAAGCTTAAAAACGACCTCAGAAGACGCCACCTCGACAAGGCGGAAAGAGCGGAGCTTGCGGGCGCGGGCGTGAACGTTAAAGACAGAGCGGCGGTAGAAGCGTATTTCGCGAAGAAAGAGGCGGACGAAAAGGCTGCGGCAGAAGCAAAAGCCGCGGCGGAAGCGGAAGAAGCCGCTAAAAACAGCACGGAAGGACTGTTAAAACAGATTCTCGCCGAGCTTAAAGAAAGCAAGAACTAATCGCAAGGCTTATTCGGCGGCGGTAAAACCGAAATTTGCTTCGGCAATCGCCCGAAAAAAAATTAAAGCTTTAAGAGCGGTAAATAAAATCAAAAACGCGGCGCGCGGAGAAGAGTTCTCCGCGCGCTTCGGTATTTTAAACCCCGTTTCGGCATAAACTTTATTTACGGGGTGGCGAATATGGGGTTTATAGAAGGAATAAAGGAATGTCTTTCGGAGGCGGGAATAACCGCCGAACCGCTGTTTCGCGCGGTGCTTTTCGGCGACGACGCGCTGTATTTGGAGGGCGTGCGGTCGATAAAAAGCTATTCCGAGAGTAAGGTGGAATTGCGTATAAAAAAGGGCGGGCTTACCGTCCTCGGCGAGGGGCTTTTCATAAAAAAATATTGCGCGGGGGATCTGGCTATATGCGGAAAAATTCTTTCGGTAAAGAGAGATTAAGAGTTTACGAAACGTATAAAATCCGCGCGCTCAACACGGAGTCGCTTTTAAACACCCTCGTCCGCCGCGGCGTGACTGTGGAAAAAGCGGAAAAAAAGGACGCCAAAACCCTGCTTATCACCTTAAAATTTTCCGAAAAGCAAAAATTTTTTGCAATTACGCGCGAATTGTGCTATACTGATATAGAAAAAGTGAAAACGAGCGGAAGAGATAAGCCGCTTTCGTATCTTTTAAGGAATTTCGGGCTTATAATAGGGGCGGCGGTTTTCCTCGCGCTCGCGGTTTTTGCGGGGGATTTCGTCTTTTCCAAGGAATACACGGGCAGCGGAAAAATTCTTAAAAGAGAGATAGACGGCTACCTTTCTTCGGTCGGGGTGAAGGAGCTTTCCCGCTTTTCTTCTCTCGATTTGGATCGGCTCGCGGACGGGATTCTTATGAGCAATCCGCGGCTTTCTTTCGTTTCCTGCACAAAGCGCGGCAACCGTCTCGTGATAGATTCCGCACTTTCCGAAAAGGAAAAGGACGTGCTGACGGGCGGGGTTAAAGAGCTTCGCGCGGAAGAGGACGGAATTATAGAAAGCATAAAGGTTTATCGCGGCGAAGCGAAGGTTAAAGCGGGCGACGCGGTGAAAAAGGGCGACCTTATTGCGGACGGCACGGCGACGGTCGGTGAAAATCGGGTGTTCGTCGGGGTCATCGCAAAGGTTTCCTTAAAAATCAAAAGAACCTTTACATATTATTCGGAAAAAGAAGGCGAAGAAAAGCTTTGCCTGATGCTTGCCGAAGCGCGGCTCGGAGACGACCCCGCAGAGGCGTTCGTAACCGTATCGGAGGACGAAAACGGCTTTGTCTATACGGCGGAGCTTTATTATTTAAGAACGGTGGTCGCGGGGTAGATTTCGCAAAAAACTCGGCAAGAATTTGACGTGAGCTTGCGAAAAACCTGCATAAACGCGCGAAAAACCGTTCGCGAAAGGAAAAACGATTATGGAAAAAAAGTCAATGAAAATCACGCCTTGGACAAAAGGCAATATCGCCGCCGTCGCGGTGACGTATGTGGCGAACGTAATTCTGCTTGCGCTGATATTCGTGGCGATAGTCGCGATAAACGGCGCGCGCGGCAAAAACGCGTTCGACGATTTTTTCAGGAATCCCGCGGTATTCATCAATTTCCTGCTGCTTCTCTTGTTATTCGTAGCGGTTATCGTGATATTCTTCTTTTTCGAGGACAGAAATTTTCTGCGCGACGCCGCTAATTCCGAAATGCTTTTTCTCATTCTGGAATTTTCGATAATAATCTGCTTTTTAACGGGGCAGTACGTCAACATGTACGTTCGCCCGCTCGCGCTTTCCGCGCTGCTCGTTTTGTTTTTAACGAACAGCCGAACCGCGGCGTTTATGAACTTCCTGTTCTGCGTGATAACCTTTTTGTTCGACAACTTTTCGGGAACGACGAGCGGGTTTTCGGAATATTCTGCGGTATTCTTCCTCGCGATGGGGCTTGCTTCGGGAACGATTGCCATATACTTTTTGAAGGACGTGAGTTCGAGAGTTAAGCTGCTCTCTTTAAGCCTGTTGTTGTCGCTTCCCGCGCTGTTATGCGTGGCGTTGCCGCTCGTCGATTTCGGCAACAATAACCTTGCGGTTTCGCTTGCCTCCGCGGCTTGCTCGGGACCGCTTTCCGCCGCGTTGTTTATGGTGTTTCTGCCGTTCTTCGAGGTGCTGTTTAAAAAGGCTTCTTTCTTTAAGTATGCGGAGCTTACCGACCATAAATCCAAATTCATACGGAAAATGATAGCCCAAGCCCCCGGAACGTTCAACCACGCGATAGTCGTTTCCAACATTGCGGAGGCGTGCGCGACGGCTATCGAAGAGGACGCGCTTCTCGCGAGAACCTGCGCTTATTATCACGACATAGGCAAGCTTCGCCGCCCCGATTTCTTTAAGGAAAATCAGGCGGACGGCACTAATCCGCACGACGACCTTACGCCGGAGCTTTCCGCAAACATAATAAAGGCGCACGCGACCGACGGCTATCAGCTTATGATGAAAAACCGTATGCCGCAGATTATCGCGGACGTATGCTTGCAGCATCACGGCACGCTCCCCATAATTTACTTTTACGATAAAGCCAAAAAGTTCACCGACGGCGAGGTTTCGCTCGCGCAGTACCGTTATCCGGGGCCGAAGCCGCAGACCAAAATAGCCGCGATTATAATGATTGCGGACGGGTGCGAAGCCGCGGCGCGCGCTCTTCCCGACCGTTCGCGCGAAAAGGTTTACGCCGTGGTTAAAAAGCTCGTCAGCGACCGTATGGAATGGGGGCAGTTCGACGAGTGCGAAATAACCCTTAAAGAACTCAACATAATAATAAACACGGTGGTGAACAGCCTGACGGGCGTGTATCACAGCCGAATAGAATACCCGAAGATCAGCCTCGACAAGATAGAGGACGACGCGGAAGAAAAGAAGGACGAAGCGTAATGGGAAAACTCGTTATAGAAAGCTTGCAGAAAAAGCTTAAACTCAGAAAGCTGGCGAAAGCGGCGTATACCGTATTGAAGCAAAAAGCCAAAATCAAAGCCGAACTCGTTTTCGAGTCCGAAGAGGGCATACAGATACTTAACAGGCGCGAGCGCGGCGTGGACAAGGTGACGGACGTGCTGTCTTTTCCGACGCTCGAAGGTATTCGCGGCGTGGTGCTTAACAAAAAAGATTGCTTTACCGAAATGGACGGCGGATATATCTTTATCGGTTCGATAGTTTTGTGCGAGGAAAGAATCAAAGAGCAAGCCGCGGAAATAGGTCACAGCGAAGAGCGAGAAACGGAATACCTTATAATTCACGGTATTCTGCACCTTTTCGGCTACGACCATATGACGGACGAGGATAAGGCGGAAATGCGCGAAAAGGAAAAAGAAATTCTCGCGCTGCTCGGCGAATCGGACGAAGACTAAAAGGTCGGGGAAAAAGCGGCGCAGTTTGCCGCTCGGCGTCAATCCGTCGTAAACTCGTCGTAAAACCGTTATAAAAAGGAGAAAAACGAATGAAAAGCGGATATATAGCGGTCGTCGGCAGGGCGAACGCGGGCAAAAGCACGCTCGTAAACGTTCTCGTGGGGGAAAAGGTGGCGATAGTTTCACCAAAACCCCAGACCACACGCGACAGAATTATGGGCGTACTCACCACCGAAACGATGCAGGCGGCGTTTATAGACACCCCCGGTATTTACCGCGCGGACAATCTTCTCAATTCGGTTATGCAGAAAACCACGGAAGATTCCGCCAAGGACGTGGACCTGATACTTTTCGTCATAGACGCGCACGAGGGGATAGGCGAGCGGGATAAGGAAACGATAAGGAAATTCGTAAAGCTCGGCGAGCCGCTTATAATCGTGCCGACGAAGATAGACATTATGCCCGAAAGCCTGCTTATAGCAGAGCTTAAAGACCTTGCGGAATTCGGCGCGGAAGTCGTTCCCGTTTCGGCGAGAAAGGGCAAGAACATAAAAGAGCTTATAAAAGTCGTGGAAAGAATGCTCCCCGAAGGCGAAAAGCTGTTCGAGGAAGATATAATTTCCGACCGTTCGGAAAAGTTTATGATTTCGGAGATAATGCGCGAAAAAATACTTTTGAAGTTCGGCGCGGAAATACCGCACGGCGTCGCGGTCATCGTGAACGAGTTTGCTCTTCGCGAGGACGGCAGGGTGTACGATATAAGCCTCGACATAATCTGCGAAAAGGCGGGGCATAAGGCGATACTCATCGGAAAGCAGGGCGCGGCGATAAAAGAGGTCTCTTCGTTCGCACGCGCGGATATGGAAAAGTTTTTGGGGCGCAAGGTGTTTTTAACGACCTACGTCAAGGTAAAAGAGGATTGGCGCAACAGCGCAAGGCTTATAAAGCAGCACGGTTACGGAGAAGAATAAGAAAGTAAAGAAGGACGGGACAGGACGGAATGCGGGACGTTCCGCTGGTTGACCGCCTGTAAAATTTCGTGGCGCACATACCTCAAACAGACTTTCCCCGTTATTCTTTAAGCGGCAGTCGGCAGATTACCCGTGCGTTTTTTCTTATACGCCGTAGAAGCGGCGGGAGTAAGCCCCGCCCTACAAACGCATACAGTTAGTAACTGTATATACACCCGTCGCCGAAGAATCTTCGCGCACCCCCTGTTTGTCATTCTGAGCCTATCATGCTTGACGGACTTACGAAGAATCTCTACGCGAAAGTAACTTTTGAGATTCTTCGCGGGATTGTCTACACGGGCAATGCTCAGAATGACAACCGAAAGTCGTGCAGAGCGATATTGCATACGGGGCGCATAAAAATTTTTCGTTTTCCCATACTTATTCAGACGGGAGGGAACGAAAAATGAACGAAAAAACCGAAAAAAACCCCGCTATCGACGAGGCGTGGCGAGCCTTTGAAAAAACGGGCAAAATTTCTTATTATATGCTTTATAACGAGCTGAAAAAGCGATAAGCGGGGCGGCAAAATTTTAAGATAAAATCGGCGGGAAACGCCGTAAACGAAAGGAAAAACCTTTATGGAAGAAAAAGTTCAGGGAATAGTTCTCTCCGCAGTATCGTTCGGGGAAAACGATAAAATTCTCAATATTTTCACACCTGACAAGGGGGTAGTTTCCGCAAAAATCAAAGGGGTAAAAAAGGCGGGCGCGAAGATGAAATTCGCTGCCGAGCCTTTTTGTTTTACCGAATACGTTTTTTCCGTGCGCGGAAATATGCGCACCGTTATCGGGGCGAGTCTTATAGACAGCTTTTATCCCGTCAGAGAGGACGTGCGCAAGTTTTTCGCGGCGGGCGCGGCGATAGAATACGACAGAAAATTTCTTAAAGAGGGTATCGTTTCGGCGGAATTGTTCGTTTTAACCGCGGAATTCCTCAAAAACCTCGCATACGGAAATCGTCCCGCAGAACCGCTTCTCTTGAATTTTCTTATCGGCGCGTTAAGGCTTTCGGGCTACGGGATAAACGCCGAGTGCTGTTATAAATGCGGCGCGCTTCCCGAAGGAAGAGTGTATTTCGACCACGCTTCGGGCGGGTTTTTGTGCGAAGACTGCAAAGAGGACAGGGGAAGGGAAATAAGGCTTTCCACCTTTTACGCTTTAAAAAGAGCGGCGGCGGGGGAAGAGCTTGAAGAAAAGGACGCGCTACCGCCGTTAAAGCTTATCGACCACTATATAACGTTAAAGGCGGACGAAACGCTCAAATCGCTTAAAGAATTGATAAAAATGTCGAATTAAATCAAATATATCGAGAGAATTACTCTATAACGGTTGAAAAAATTTAAAAAATAGTGTAAAATAGATAAGCCGTAAACGGCAAGTCTATAAAAAAAGTTTTATTTACAGCAAACTTTTGGAGGAACTAATTAAATGAAGTACGTTTATCTATTCAGCGAAGGCAACGCGAAAATGCGCGAAATCCTCGGCGGCAAGGGCGCGAACCTTGCGGAAATGACCAACATCGGTCTTCCCGTGCCGCAAGGATTTACCATCTCTACCGAAGCCTGCACCAAATATTACGAGGACGGCAGACAAATCAACGACTCGATAAGAGCCGAGATTATGGAAAACGTCGCAAAGCTCGAAAAAATCGCAGGGAAAAAGTTCGGCGACAAGGAAAACCCCTTGCTCGTCTCGGTGCGTTCGGGCGCGCGCGCAAGTATGCCGGGTATGATGGATACCATTCTTAACCTCGGCTTGAACGAAGAGGTCGTAGAAGTCCTCGCGAGAAAGTCCGGCAACCCCCGTTGGGCGTGGGACTGTTACAGAAGATTTATCCAGATGTTCTCCGACGTCGTTATGGAAGTGTCGAAGAAGGAGTTCGAGTCGCTTATCGACGCGCTCAAAGAAAAGAAGGGCGTCGTTTACGACGTAGACCTCACCGCGGAAGATCTTCACGAGCTTGCGGAAGAGTTCAAAGCAAAATATAAACAGGCGCTCGGCAAAGACTTCCCGACCGATCCGAAGGAACAGCTTTTCGAGGCAATCAAAGCGGTTTTCCGTTCTTGGGACAACCCGAGAGCGAACGTTTACAGAATGGACCACGATATTCCGTACAGCTGGGGTACTGCGGTAAACGTTCAGATGATGGCGTTCGGCAATATGGGTAACGATTGCGGCACGGGCGTTGCGTTCACCCGTAACCCCGCGACCGGCGAAAAAGGACTTATGGGCGAATTCCTTATGAACGCGCAGGGCGAAGACGTCGTTGCGGGCGTTCGTACCCCGATGCCCATTTCCAAAATGGCGGAAGTTCTCCCCGACGTTTATAAGCAGTTCCTCGAAATCTGCAAAACGCTCGAAAATCATTACAGAGATATGCAGGATATGGAGTTCACCATCGAAAAAGGCAAGCTCTATATGCTTCAAACCAGAAACGGTAAGCGTACCGCGGCGGCGGCTATCCGTATCGCCTGCGACCTTATCGACGAGGGTATGATAACCGAACAGGAAGCGCTTCTCCAAATCGACGCTAAAACCCTCGATATGCTTCTGCACCCCACCTTCGACGCGGCTGCACTTAAAAAAGCGGATAAAGAAAACGTCGTCGGCAAGGGTATAGCGGCTTCCCCCGGAGCGGCTGCGGGCAGAATCGTTTTCACCCCCGAAGACGCGGTAGAACTCGGCAAGGCGGGCAAGAAGGTTATTCTCGTTCGTCTGGAAACCTCTCCCGAAGACATAGAGGGTATGAAGTACGCGCAGGGTATACTTACCGTCCGCGGCGGACAGACCTCTCACGCGGCGGTCGTTGCGCGCGGTATGGGAACGTGCTGCGTTTCCGGCTGCGGCGACATCAAGATGCACGAAGAAGAGAAGTATTTCGAGCTTGGCGGAAAGACCTTCCGCGAGGGCGACGAGCTTTCTCTCGACGGTTCTACCGGTAACATTTACGATATAGCTATAAAGACCGTTCCCGTAGATCCCAACAGCGGATATTTCGGAAGAATCATGGCTCTTGCGGACAAGTATAAAGCGCTCGGCGTGCGTACCAACGCGGATACCCCCGACGACGCGAAGAGAGCTGCGGACCTCGGCGCGCAGGGCATCGGGCTTTGCCGTACCGAGCATATGTTCTTCGGACCGGGCAGAATAGATAAATTCCGCGAAATGATTTGTTCGGAAACGAAAGAAGAAAGAGAAGAAGCTCTTGCGAAAATCGAGCCGATGCAGCAGGCGGACTTTGAAGGACTTATGGAAGCTCTTAAAGGTCAGCCCGTAACGATAAGATTCCTCGATCCGCCGCTCCACGAATTCGTTCCGACCATCGACGCGGATATAGAGCTTTTGGCGAAAGCGAAGGGCAAAACGACCGCGGAAATCAGACTTCTCTGCGCGTCTCTCCACGAGTTCAACCCGATGATGGGACACCGTGGTTGCCGTCTTACCGTAACCTATCCCGAAATCGCGGTTATGCAGACCAAAGCGGTTATCAAAGCGGCGATAGCGGTAAGTAAACGTCACCCCGACTGGAAGCTTGTACCCGAAATTATGATACCGCTCGTCGGCGAAGTCAAAGAGCTTGCATATTGCAAAAAGATAGTAGTCGAAACCGCGGACGCGATTATAAAGGAAGCGGGCGTAGACCTTAAATACGAAGTCGGCACGATGATAGAGATTCCGAGAGCCGCGCTTACCGCGGACGAAATCGCCAAGGAAGCGGAGTTCTTCTGCTTCGGCACGAACGACTTAACGCAGATGACGTTCGGCTTCTCCCGCGACGACGCGAGCAAGTTCTTACCGTCTTATTACGCGGCGAAGATTTACGAATCCGATCCGTTTGCGAGACTCGATACCACGGGCGTAGGCAGACTTATGGAAATGGCGGTAGACCTCGGCAGAAAGACGAGAAAGGACCTTCATTGCGGAATTTGCGGCGAACACGGCGGCGATCCCTCGTCGATCGAGTTCTGTCACGCGATAGGGTTAGATTACGTTTCGTGTTCTCCGTTCAGAGTACCGATAGCGCGTTTAGCCGCCGCGCAAGCTAACATTAAAAACCCCAGAAAGTAAGCGGAAATTTTCGTAAAACAATAGGTTTTTAAAAATATAAACAGAAAAAGAACCCGCCACCCGACGATTGCAAATCGTCGGGTGGCGGACTTAATTTTAAATCCTTATTATAAAAAATAAAGGAACGCAACAGCTTTGCGTTCCTTATAATTCGTCCGTTAGTTCAAGTATATAATCCGTGGTAGTCTTGTATAAATTTGCAAGCTTTATCAGAACTGCGGTCGGTATGTCGTTCTCTCCCGTCTCGTACTTGGAATATCCTGTTTGAGACATACCTAAATATTCCGCAACTTGCTTTTGATTTAATTTTCTCTCCTTGCGAAGTTCGACTATCCTTTTATACATACGGATATTATAAAATAAATAGAAGAACTTGTTGACATTTAACCTGAAACAGGTTATAATTAGGTTTGCGTATCGCAGATTGCAACACCAAAAGTCATATTTAAGCGAAAGTTTGGCTCTTTCTAAAAAAAGTCGAGTTTAAGAGGCGGGATAAAATTTATCC
>CAVBZJ010000009.1:0-28981 GCA_963599785.1 Anaerovoracaceae bacterium | reverse complement strand
TGGCGAACAAAAACCTATACGAATGTTATTCTACTAACGAGAATACGGAATGTAATTATTATCCCGCGAGCGGAAAGTACGCGGTGATAAACAACGCGAAAACGGAGCAGAGAACGGAGTTTTACGACGAAAAGGGAGTAAAAACCGAACTTACCCTTAAACCCATGGAAGTAAGATGGATATGAAGAAATTTATATTAGATACGGATATAGGCGCGGATTGCGACGACGCGGCGGCGCTTTTATATCTTCTCGGCAAGATGAAAGCGGGTGAATGCGAAATTAAGGCGATAACCCTTTGCACCGCAAGAAAGTTCGCTTCCGCCGCGGCAAAAGCTTTCGTAACCGAGTTCGGCTACGGTGAAATTCCGATAGGCGAATTTAAAGGAGAGCCTCTTTCTTGCGATGACTGCGACAATTACGCGGAGATTATTGCGGGCGGCGAGCCGATAAAAGCGGAGAACGCGGTAAAGATTATGAGAAAAACGCTTGCCGAAAACAATAAGACCGATATAATATGTATAGGACCTGCTTGCAATATCGCGGAACTTTTGGAAAGCGGTGCAGACGAATATTCGGATAAGCGCGGCGACGAACTCGTTAAAGAAAAGGTAGGCAAGCTTTATCTTATGGGCGGGGCGTTCGAGTTTTCAGCGGGAGAAAAGCCGTTCGCGGAATGGAATGTCGAGCAGGACGTAGAGTCCGCGAAGAACGTGTTTGAAAAATTTCCTTGCGAAATAATTATATGCCCTTCGGAAGCGGGCGCGCGCGTCGCAACGAAAGCGGGCAGTACGAAAGGACTTACGAGAAAGGCTATGGAAGCGTTTTTTAAGTCGATAGACGAGCGCGGCGGAACGAGATACGAAGAGAATCCCGAAAGAACGCGTCCGAGCTGGGATCCTTTGACCTGTATGGCGGCAATGAACGAGAAAAAGTTTAGTTTTTCCGAAAAAGGAGAAGTGAGAGTTCTTGGCGGCGGCTTTACGGAGTTTATAAAGACCGAAACGGGCAAGTGCAGGTATATGACTCTTAAAAACGACTTCAAAAAAGCGGAAAAAGAACTTAACGAATATCTGGAAACATTATGAGAACGGTACAAAAAGAGAACGTATTTCCGATAAAAATTATAAAAACCGAAAAGACGGAGAACGCGGCGCGGCTTCTTACAACCCGCGCGACGCAGGTGATTATGACGGAGGATGCGGTGACGAAAATTTCCCGCGGCGGTTACGTTATTCTCGATTTCGGCAAGGAAATTTACGGCGGAATAAGAGTGCTTACGAAAAACGTTGCCGAAGGAGCGGAGTTTCACATAAGGCTCGGGGAATCGGTTGCGGAGGCTTGCGCGAACGTCGGCGAACACGGCGCGTGCAACGCTCATTCGGTGCGCGATAATTTTTATCCTGCCGTACTTTGGACGGATATAAGAACGTGCGACGCCGGCTTTCGGTTTGTGAGAATAGACCTTGAAAACGGCGATTTTGTCGAAATAAAATCCGTTTTTGCGGAAGCGGAGCTTTGCCCCTACGAGCGGCGCGGGTATTTTAAGTCGAGCGATGAGAGGCTCAACGAAATTGCGGAAACGGCGGCGTATACGGCGGAACTTTGCATACGAAACGGCTATATGTGGGACGGAATCAAGCGCGACAGAACGGTGTGGATAGGCGATTTGCATCCCGAAATGCTCACGGTTTTGCAGCTTTACGGAAATATTCGCGAGATAGAAAATTCGTTATCGTGCATAGGTTACTACCTGCCGCATGCGTGGGTGAACAAAATTCCCGCATATTCCGCTTGGTGGATAATCTGCCTTGCGGATTACGCCTTATACGGCGGGAGAAAGGAGTTCGTCAGGGAAAATCTGCATTTCGTGAAGGAAATTCTGGGCGATTTCGGAAAAATCATCAAGGAGAACGGCGAGATTTCTTACGCGGACAACGAGCTTTGTTTATGGCAGGATAACGAATATTTCTTCGACTGGCAGACGAATTACACAAAGGACAGTAAAACGGGCTGGCTTGCGTTGCTGGCGGTTGCGTTCGGAAAGGCGAAAGAACTGCTTAAAGATTTCGGCGAGGACGGTTTTGCGGCGCGCGAGCTTATGCAAAGGCTGTCAAAAAATAAAGCCGTTCCGAGCGAATATAAGCAGGTGGAAGCGTTCGGGTTACTTTCGGGAAGAAGAACGGCGGAAGAGGTTAAGGATAAGCTCGTTAAAAACGGCGGAGAAGGACTTTCGGGATTTTTGGGCTATTATATTCTTACCGCGGCGACGGAAGCGGGAAACGGAGAAAAAGTTCTCGATATGCTCAAAGAATATTACGGCGGAATGCTCGATATGGGCGCGACCGCGTTGTGGGAAGATTTTAACGTGGAGTGGCTGAAAGATAAGCCGCAACCCATAGACGAGTTGCCGACGGGCGGGGTGAAAAATATTCACCGCGATTACGGGGATTTCTGTTATAAAGGACTTCGCCACAGCCTTTGTCACGGTTGGACTTCGGGAGTGTACGCGTATCTTGCGAGAACGGTACTCGGGGTTAAGCCTGCGGGCGAAGGTTTTAAGAAAGTGACGATAAAACCGAACCTTGCGGGACTGTCTTTTGCGGAAGGAAAAATTCCCACGCCGTACGGAGAAATATTCGTTTCGCACAGAAATGAAAACGGAAAAATCGTAAGCGAAATAGACTTGCCCGAAGGCGTGGAGATTGAAGAGGATAAATAATGAAAAAGATATATATAGCGGGAAGCCTGAATATGGACCTGACGATAAAAAGTCCGTATATGCCGAAAGCGGGGGAAACGATAACGGGAAGCGACTTTATCACTAACGGCGGTGGTAAAGGCGCGAATCAGGCAACTGCGGCGGGTAAACTCGGTGGAGAGGTCTATATGTGCGGTGCGGTCGGTAAAGACGGCTTCGGCGAAACGCTGACAGAAAATCTCCGCGCGGTCGGGGTGAATACCGAATATATAAAAAAGGAAGAAGGCGTTTCTACGGGGATAGCGGTAATCGTAGTGACCGACGGAAACAACAGAATAATTCTCGACAAGGGAGCTAACGCAAAGCTTACTGCGGAGGATATAAAGGAATTTTTGAAGGGAGCGAGCGAGGGAGATATATATTTAACTCAGCTCGAAAACCCGATAGAAGCAATAGGCGAAGGGCTTAAAGCGGCGAAAGAGAAAGGGCTTTACACTATACTTAATCCCGCGCCCGCGAATAAAGAAATATCGAAGTATTTCGGCTACGTCGATCTGATAACGCCGAACGAAACGGAGCTTGCGATATTCGGCGGGAAAGAAGAGCTGTTTAAGGCGGGGATAAAGAGAATAGTGACTACTCTCGGCTCGAAGGGGTATGAGATAGCGGAAGAAAACGGAGCTAAAACTTATCCTTGCTTAAAGGTGAACGCGGTAGATACTACCGCCGCGGGAGATACTTTGTGCGGCGGGCTTGCCGTAGGGCTTGCGGAAGGTAAGAGCATAGAAGAAGCGACGGCTTTCGGAAGCAAAGCGGCTTCTATCGCGTGTACCCGTCGCGGTGCGGCGCAGTCCGTACCTACAAGAAAAGAGGTCGAAGAGTTTTAATAAAGTAGTTTTATTAAAATCAAACGACCGAAAAGGGCGCTTTGCGCAATATTACAACTGCCCGCAAGTTTTCAAGCGGGCAGTTTTGTTTTTCAATATAAACAGCCTTAAACATTATTTTAATATTTATAACTTTCCCCGTATTCCAAAAAAAGAAGTGCAAAAAGGAAGAGGAAAATACTATATAGCATTGAGTTGTATTATTTGAAATAGTCTTACAAAATTGAAAACTAACGTGCGATATGGGGAGAACCCTGTATCGCACGTTATTTTTGTATATCGGTAAGTATCGCCGTGATATGTTTTTAGGAAATCGTCGGTAAAAATGTCGGTTTTTTAAAAGGTTTTAACGATAATTATAAGAGATTAAAAATATAAAAGAATAAAATCCGTGTCACTACGGAACGCAATGATTTAACGATAGAAACGCAGACGTACATTTATTGTAAAATTCGATTGCTTCGTATCGGGCAGAGGCTTTTACGTCTGTTGTTTTTTGAATTCTGCGGGGGAAGTGCCGACTACCTTCTTAAATCTTACGCTGAAATTCGGTATGTCGTTAAATCCGCACATAAACGCCACTTCGTTTACGGGGTAGCCTTGCTTTAATAAAAAGCAGGAATACTCTATACGATAATTTATAAGAAACTGTATCGGGGTAAAACCCGTTATTTTTTTATAAATCCTTAAAATATAGTATTTATCCATAGAAAAATTCTTCGCGATATGGTCGAGGGTAAGCGGCTTTTTGAAATTTTCCACTATATAATTCGTTATATCGTTGCAAAGCTCTTCTTTTATGTCCGCGTCGTTTCTTTCCTGCAAAATCGTTTCGGAAGCGAGAAGATATAAAAGCTCGTAGCCGAGCGATAACAGCCTTAGCTGGTTGATATTCGCGTTCTTTTTGGAAATTTCTATGAGTTTAGAAAAGGTCTTGACGATTTCTTCGTTATTGAGATTATGAATAACGGGCGAGGAATCGGATAAGCCTATCAGCGACAGATATTTATCGAACCCGCTCCCGTTAAAGTGAATCCAGTAGTAATTATACGGGTTGTCGGGGTTGGCTTTGTAATAATGATTTCTCGATTTAGGCAGCAAAAACAAATCGCCCTTTTGCAGCTTATAGGTGACTCCGTTCGTATAGAAAACGCCCTCGCCCGAGGTGACGTATTGCAAGCAATAATCGTGTCTTTCGTTAGGAATATATTCGTAATATTGATTAGGATTATCCTGCATCAGTCCGAGCTTCGTGATGAAAATATTAGAGTATTTAATTGTGGAAAGACTGGTGATATAAGTATCTATATCTATAATTTTGCCCATAATTTAACTATATCATCTTGCGTTTTTAATGTCAAGAATAATAAATAAAATAAGCCGTATTCGGGCAAAAACGTACGAATATCGCTTAAAACGCCCGTTTTTTTGCAACTTGCTCGCTTTTTAAAAACACCTCGCTCGCTTACCGTTTTTTAAAAGTCAATTTTACAAAAGAATAAGGCAATTTTGCCTATTTACATACGTTATTTTCGGTGTTAAAATATTTGTATAATTAAAACACAATGCCATCGTGCGCGTATTTACGAAAAGCCCGAAAAGCCTTCGCGATCGAGAAAAAAGAAAAAACGCAAGCAAACGAGAGGGGATTATGATATTCGATAAAATTATTCACGCAACTCAATACTACCGTTCGCCGACTCCTCTTAAAGAAGAGTGGGAGGGCGATATAAAAACGCTCGGAGAATATAATCTCGATACCGTTCAGATACGAATCAACTGGCGTTGGAACGAAAAAGAAGAGGGCGTTTACGACTTTTCGGACGTTGACGAGCTTATGGAGCTTTGCGAAAAGCACGACAAAAAGGTCATAATCAAATTTCTTCTCGAATGCGCGCCGCAATATATTTACGACAAATACGAGGGAACGCGAATCGCGCCCGACGGGCGGAAATTAAGCCCCGGTTCTCACGGCGCGTTTTACGGCGGGTTCAGACCGTGTTTTACTAATCCGTTCGTGCAGGCGCGCGCGGTTAAATTCGTGGAAGAGGTCGCGAAAAGATACGCTTCGTGCAAAAACGTTATATTCTGGAACGCTTGGAACGAGATAAGAAACTCGCCCGCGGAGGAGTGCTTCTGCCCGCATTGCAGAAAAGCGTTCGGCGAATACCTTAAAAATAAGTTCGGCACGATAGAGGCGTTGAACGAGTTTTACGGCACTGCGGAAGAAAGCTTTGAAAAAATAGCCCTTCCTTCTATGGCGAGGGGTTACTGGGATATATACGAGTTCAAAAAATTCAAAGCGGGGAGCGAGCTGTATAAATGGCTTCGGTTCGTTTACGACGCGATACGGAAATACGATAAAACGCGCCCGATAACGGCGCACGTCGGTTGCCCCGCGCTTTATCAGGACACGATAGAGGATAATTGCGAAGATACTTTCGTGCTTAAAGCGGTGGATTTCTGCGGCACTTCGGTGTGTATAGAATCTACGATGGATACGCACGCGCGGCGCGAAGATTATCTGATGCTTAACGACTATATGCGTTCTCTGGACGAAAATTATTTCGTCTACGAAATTTACCCCGGACTCGGAATGTTCAGAGAATACGATACGCCGTACGATATGAAATTCAAGCAGTACGCGGCGATAGCGTGCGGGGCGAAAGGGATAAATTATTGGCAATGGCGTTCGGAACGGATAGGACACGAAGCCGATTGCGCGGGACTCGTGCGAATGAACGGTAAGCCGCGCCCCGTGGCGGAAGAAGTTAAACGCTTCGGCGAAACGCTCTTAAAGGACGGCGGGCTTTTGGGCGACGCAAAGGCGAAAACCGCGGATTTCGCGATAGTATTCGACTACGATTCCTCGCTGATTTCCGCGATAGACGATTATTGCGTGGATAATTCGTTCAAGAGGAATCCGAACATGCGTGGATATTTCCACGGCGCGCTTAAAGGCGGGTACAGGCTTTTGATGAGCGGCGGATACGCCGTCGATTTCGTGCATACGACCACTCCCGAAAAATTCGGAGATTATAAGGTTTTGTATTTCCCGTACTGCGTTATGGAGAACGAAAAGCTTGCGCTGTATATAGAAAAGTTTGTGGAAAACGGCGGAATAGTCGTTGCCGACGAGGGCTTTTTCATGCGGCAGAGAAACACTTGGATGCAGCCTTACGGTTTGGCGTGCAAGCCCGTGGTGAAAGCGGAGCTTGCCGAGCGCAGAATTTCTGACGGAGCGGAAACGGTGAGCTTTGACGGGAAAATCGCAAAGGTTTATCCGTTTAAAACGACCTACGAAACGGAAGGCGCGGAAGAAATTATGAAATTCTCGGACGGAGCTGCCGCGGCGTATAAATTTTCTTACGGGAAAGGCGCGTTTTATCTGCTCGGGTTTTCTCTCGGGTACGGCTACCTTAAAGAAAGCGTTGCAAGCGGAAACGGAGGCTCGAAATGCGGCGGGTGCGAAAACGGCGCGACGGGTTGCGCCGACTGCGGCGAAAGCAAAGACCGCGGCGGGTTTTATGAAGCTCTGCTCGAAAGAATCGCGGACGAGGCGGGCGTGGAAAAGCTTGAATTTGCCGACGGCGAAAAAGTTTACGAAAAAAGGCTCGTTTCGGGAGATAAAGAGCTTTCGTTCATTTTTAACAACACGACCGAAAAGAAAATTTTCAGAACGGAAGGCGGCTTTTCTTATTGCGGCGGAGACGGAAGACTCTGCGGCGACGCGTTGGAAGTTCCGCCCCTCGGCGCGGCGTACGCGGTGAAAAAATAAGCGAAGGGCGCGGTGGGCGCGACGGACTGCGATAAAAGCTGAACGCGGCGCGGCGCGACGGCGACAAAAACGCGCACGAGAAGAAAAGAAAAACAAGCACGAGAAAATAAAAAAGGTTCAATACGGGGGAAGCCCCGCAAAAATAATTCAGGGAGAATATCCCTAAAAAGGAGAAAAACAATGGGACAAAGAGCGAGTGACGTGGAAAAACGTACTTGTGCAGCCCCGTTCGGCGCGGAATATAAGCCGTACGAGCGGGCAACCGTCGAAATTACATATTTCGGCAAAGACGACGTTATGGACGTGTCGGGAGACAGGGGCGAGACTGATCCGTTCAGTATAGGGCTCGATTAAGGGAGGAAATGAAGATGAAGAGGAAAATGAAATTATTGTGCGCGACGATTTGCGCGTTTGCAATCAGCACGGGTATGGGAATAGCGACCGCGAGCTTTACTTCCGCGCACGCTGCCGAAAACTTTGAAATGCTTGAAGGCGCTTCCATAAGGTACGCGAGCGAAAGCGGAACGAACGGACTGCGTTTTACCGCGACCGTTCCCGCCGCGGAATACGTTGAAGGCGCGACGTACGGCGTGCTTATCGCGCCCGAGGATTACGTTGCGAAAAACCCCCTCGATTACGAAAACGTGTTCGGCGAGAACGCGGTGTACGACTGGGCAGTCCGTAACGAAAACGGCGAATACGTCTATAACGGCACTAAAACGAGAATTATAAACATCGTATACGACGAATTGAACGCAAATTCGGAGGGAGACCGTATTCTAAACGGTTCTATACTGAATATTAAAGACGGCAACCTTTCCCGCAATTTCGTAGGTCGCGCGTACGTTAAGAACGGAGACAGCTACACGCTTGCGGACTACGCGACGGTAGACGGCGTTTCGGGCGCGGCGCATAACACCCGCTCCGCTCTCGAAGTTGCGCAAAGGGCGTATTTTTCCGGAAGCTCTTTCACGGCGGAACAGCAGGAAACGATAGACCACTATATGGGGAACTCCGCTAACTATTCCGCGGCGTCTTTGGCGGCGGGCGACGATTACGTTTTGTTCGTGGATAAATACGCGACGAGCTATGAGACGGGCGAAAAACTTTCGAGCAACCTTTCGTTGCACGCGGAGCTTGCGGACGACAGCTTGCCCGCGGGCTACTCCAAGGCGTATAGACTTAATTGCGATTATACCGCTGCCGGCGATTATAAAATATTCAATAACCTCGATAAAGACGGATATACGAGACTTAAATTTTACATTAAGCTGGAACAAGACGGAAACGGCAATAAAACAGGCGGTTACTCCATTCCGTTCAGGGGCAGAAACGACGATAAACAATACGAATGGGTACCCGTCGAATACGTTAAGAAAGCGGGCGGAAGTTGGAGCGTTTATTACGAAGACACGGAAATAACCGCTTGTCCTGCCGATCGCGTGTTCGGTTTGGATATGAACGGTTTCGTATGCGTTACGGAAGTTCTCGGTGTGAAGGACGCGCGCGACGAAGTGTATACCGTAACCTATAAAAACAGCGACGGCGAAGTTATAAAGACCGAAGCCGTGAGAAAGGGCAGAGCCGCCTTGGGCGGAGAGGAAGACCTCGGCGACGGATATACCATAAATTACGTTTGGACGACTGAAAACGGCGGAACGGCAGAAGCGGATTTAAGCGCGATAACCGCAAATATCACTGTGTACGGCAGTTCTTATATAGTTTACAGAACTTACGAAAGACCTAATTATACTAACGTAATGACTATAAACAAATACGTCAAAGCGGACGATAAAGGAAATATCGAGTTTAAGGTGAGAGTAAGAGGTGCCGATAACAAGAATTTTACCGTTTACGCAACCGGCGGTTGGACTATGGATTATTTTGAGGCAGGCGGGAAAGAAGGCGTTTGGTATACCGTGAGAACGGAAGCAACCTCAAAAACCGTTTATGTATACGACGAGAACGGCGCGAAGCTTGTTGAAAAGGTGTTTGAAGAGTTCGACGTTACCACGATGTCGATTTGCGCTAACCACGAGAATACTACGACCGACATAGCGGCGATAAGTCCGAAAATTTTGAAAAAATATACCGTTACCTATATAGATATAGACGGAAAGGTAATCAATTCTCAAAAGGTAGAAGAGGGCGAATCCGCTTCCTTCGTTCCCGCAAGTTATACGGATAGTGAGGGTTATATCTACGAATATAATAACGTTAAATGGCTTGTTTCCGAGGACGGCGCGGAAGCCGATTTGAGTGCGGTAACCTCCGATATTGCCGTTTATTTCGGCGGAAATAAGCTCGTTTATAAAAACGTAGAAAAGCCGAACTATACGAGTGTGAAGAGTATAAACGATTACGTTAAAGCCGATAGCGAAGGCAGTTTCTCCTTTAAGGTGAGATTGCACGGAAACGGCGCGGCGTTCTGGATATACGAAAAGAGCGGCGGTTGGAACGCTAACAGCGTTGGACAGTGGGCGGAAGTCGAAAAGTGGTATACGGTAGTTGCAAACGGAACGACTAAAATCGTTTCTATATACGACGAAAACGGAAACAAATTAACAAACAGTGGCGAATTCCCCGAATTAAGTGTAAACGACATTTCTATTTGCACAGGAGATAATCCTAACACCGATGTTGCAGTCGATATACTGCCCGAGGTTACCGTAACGTATCTCGATACGGACGGCTCGGTGATTTCGGTAGAAACGATAAATAAGGGCGATTCCGCCGTTTCCTTCGTTCCCGAAGCGAGAACAGACGACGAGGGCTACGTTCACGAATATACGAACGCTTGCTGGCTCGTTTCCGAGGGCGGCGCGGAAGCCGATTTAAGCTCCGTTACCGCAAATACCACGGTATATTACGGCGGAGATAAACTTATTTATAAAAACGTAGAACAACCGAATTATACGAGCGTAAAAAGTATAAACAAGTATCTGGAAGCGGACAGCGAAGGCAACTTTTCCTTTAAAGTGAGATTGCACGGAAAAAGTACGACGTTCTGGATATACGAAAAGAGCGGAGGTTGGAACGCTAATTGTGAAGGACAGTCGGCAGAAGTCGAAAAGTGGTATACGGTAGTTGCAAACGGAACCGATAACAAAATCTATATATACGACGAAAACGGAAATTTACAAAACAGCGGTAAAGAGTTCCCTGAATTAAGTATAGAAACTATTTCTGTTTGTGCAAACGACAATCCGAACACCGATATAGCGGTTACGGTTTCGCAAAAGAAAAACGATATAACCACCCTCCTCGTAGAAAAAACCTACAAGGCGGGAGCTTCCCAGACGAGCGAGGACGGCAGAGTTTATCAGTATGCTGTTGAAGAATTCGTAAATCTTTACAGAGATATGACGGGTACGACGCTCGACGTAGTGTACGTTGACGGCGTGAACGACAAGCTTATAAACGGCAAGCGTTTCGTTCTCGGTTCTTCGTTTGCAAAAGCGGAGGGCGTTACCTGTGAGGACCTTTATACCGACACCGGCTACGCCATAAAAAAACAGAACGGCAACGTATATCTTTTCGGCAACACGGGTTACGGTACGCTTAACGCGGTGTACGCGTTCTTAAACGAAGCGTTCGGACTTGAATTTTATTCCGACGAGGTTTATTCCGTTTCCCGCACGGGCGAGTTCGATTACGAAGCTCTTTCCGAAAAATATTTTAACCCGTCCATAGATTACAACTGGGCGCACGGACCTATCGAGTACAGAAATAAAAGCTCGAACTTCGTTTATCAGTACAGGCTCGGTTACGTCAATTACTGGCAGATTCTGCAAGGCAGTTATCACAACGCGTTCGACGTTCTGCCCGCGGAAACCTATCAGGCGGATCACCCGAACTGGTATACCGACGCTTCTAAACCCGAGGGCGGCACGTTCGATACTCTTAACCTCGCTTACGGACTTACGGAAGCCGATAACGGCGAAATGGCAGGCACGGTCGCAAAATATATTTACGACGATATGATGAGTCAGGTTAAAGTAGGGATTGTTAAAGAGAAATTTGTATTCAGTTTAAGCGATATGTGGGGGTGGTCCGCAAGTTCGGAATCCGCCGCGCTCAAAACGAAATACGGCTCGTATTCCGCCGAATATATTCTGTTTATGAAAAAAGTCGCGCAGGTTCTCGCCGAAAAATATACTTTCGGCAGAAATATTCACCTCGTTCTGATGGCTTATAACGCTTCGTTTACCGCGCCTACGAAAAATCTTTCCGATTTGACATTCTATAATAACGGCGAAATTTCTATGGACGTTATGTTCGCGCCGATAGAAGCGAATCACTACCGCGCGGTATCGGATACGACGGGCGGCAGGTCGGAAAACAGTGACGTGGCTAACGGCAGAGCGTATATTTACGAGCAAAGCAACGCCGATTTCTGGGCGGAGCTTCCCAAATGGAAGGCTCTCTTAAACGGCGGCGACCTTATGTGCTTCGATTATTCCGCGCACTACGACAACTATTTCGCCCCGCTCGATTCCATATCGAATATGGGTTCGAGATACGCCGCGCTTGCGGATAACGGCGTTAAGCACCTTTATAATCTCGGGCAGGCGGGGGACGACGTTTCCACCGACTGGACGGCTCTTAAACTCTATCTCGAAAAGAAATTTGCGGAAAACGCTTACAGAACGGATCTGGACGAGCTGATAGAAAAATTCTGCAACGCTTATTTCGGGGCGGCGGGTTCTACGATGCACGAGCTGTATAACGCTTACGCAAAGGCTTATAAAGAAGCTTCCGAATACTGGGTAAGCGCGAAAGGCAACGATCCGATGGGCTGCCACCTTATCAGAAAATACGCGTTCGATAAAAACGCGTGGGGCGGAACGGACGCAAAGCTTCTTGCGCTTTACGCAAAAATCGAAACGGCTTTAAGTCAGGTTGAACAAAATTCCGCAGAATACAAGAGAATTCAGGTAGAAGGCATAACTTACAGATATTTACTCGCGGGCGTGTTTGAAAACACTACCTACGGCACTATTGCGGAGATTGCCACAGACGCGAAGAATCTCGGAATAGATATTTTCTGCGAAGGTTCGCCCTATACGGCGACCCCCGGTGCAAGCGGAGACCATTACAATACATCCAACAAGATAGAGGATCTTGCTTAAAAGAATTAAGCGAATTATAAAAAGCAACTGACGCGAAGAGCCGATTTTCTTCGGATAAATTCAAGGCTCTTCGCTAAAAAAGACAACGGAGGACATTAT
Source organism: Anaerovoracaceae bacterium (assembly GCA_963599785.1). Lineage (GTDB taxonomy): Bacteria > Bacillota > Clostridia > Christensenellales > Borkfalkiaceae > UBA1259. Next base: position 16,385 of record CAVBZJ010000009.1, on the reverse strand, counting down.
GAAAAAGACAAAGACAATGAAAAGAGTGCTTGCGGTCGCGCTGGCGGCTGCGGCGGCTCTCGGTTGCGCGGCTTGCCGCGGAGACGACGGCGAAAACGGCGGCAAAATAGATTCTACCAAGTCGCAGTTATACGTCAGATATTATAACGGCGGCGTCGGCAGAACGTGGATAGACAACGTTATTTCTATGTTCGAGAAGGAATACGCGGAGGTATCCTTCGAGACCGGCAAAAAAGGCGTGGAAATAGTTAAAGACTTCGATAAAACCGGCACGGGCGTGGGTACTGTGGAAAGGTCGCAGAACCAAGTGTTCATCACCCTTGGCATAGATTATTACGATTTCGTGTCCAAAGACGTGATGATGGATATTACGGACGTGATGAACGACGGCGCGGTGCTTACTCCGACCACAAAAGAGGAAAAGACTATTGCTTCCAAGCTTTCGCCCGACCTTAAAAATTTCTATCTGATGGATAAGGGCGACGGAGCGAAGTATTACGCACTTCCGTTCTTCGAGAGTTCTATGAACCTTATTTATAACGTGACGTTGTTCGAGGATAAAAAGCTTTATTTCGCGCAAGGCACGGACGGTCAGACCGAAAGTTGGACGGAAGAAAGGCTTAAATCGGGAGACGTGGAATCGCTTTTCGTAAGAAATTCCGATCCCGCTGTCGCGCCGAGAAGCAAAGGTCCGGACGGCAAGACGGGCGTTATAAACGGCGTGGATTATTCGCTTGACGACGGACTTCCCGCAACCTATAACGATTTTCAGGCGCTTTTAACCTGTATGGTAAGAAGAAACGTTATTCCGTTTATCTGGAACGCGACCTCTACCGAATATCTTATCGGTCTCGCGAACGATATGTGGGCGAATAACGAAGGCAAAGAACAAATGGCTCTCAATATGAGCTTTTCGGGAACGGCGACCGACCTCGTGGATATGAGCGATTTATCCAAAACCAGCCCTGCAACCGAGATTAACGGTTCTACCGCATACGAATTGCACGCGCAGAGAGGTAAGCTCGACGCGCTTCGCTTCGTGAAAATGATGATGAGCGATTCCTCTTACAGATACAGAGAATCGTTTAATATGGAATTCAGAACCACGCAACGCTACTTCCTTAACGGCAATGCGGAAGGACTTACCGGCGGTAAGGACATTGCTATGATGGTGGAAGGCACTTGGTGGAACAGCGAGGCGAGAACGGACTACGCGGGCGAAGAGGACAGACATTCCGAAAACCGCAAGTACGGCGTGCTTCCGCTCCCCAAACCCACTTACGCGGAAGTAGGAACGAAAAAGACTACCAAGGTTTCCGAAAGAAAGGCGGTAATATTCATCAATAAATATTGCGCGGACTACGCTGTTCCGATTGCGAAAGCTTTCGTAAGCTACCTCAATTCGGACAGAATTATGAACGTGTTCTCAAAGGATACCGATATGCTCCGCTCGCTTAATTACGAGCTGACGGACGATACCTTGAACGGTATGAGCTATTTCGGAAGAAACAACTACTATTTATCCCGCTCTGAAAACACCGAGTGGATCGAATGGGTTGGAACTACCGACACGACGAAGAGGCAGACGGCTCTTCTTGAATGGTCGAAATACGGTTATCTTTTAAGCGACGGCTCGGCAAACCCCTTCACCTTCTGGAAAGAGGAGAGCAACGCGAACGTTACCGCGGAACAGTATTTCAAAAACGTTTACGATTATTACAAAAACAGCTGGACGGTTTCCTGAACGGAATAAAACGGCGTCTTCGTTTTTAAGAACGTCGTAAAAAAAGAGGCGGCGCGGGGGAGAATAATCCCTCGCGCAAGCCGAACGGGTGAATAAATGAACAAAAATAGAAGCGTAAATTCCATAAAAACGAGCGGAAAGATATTCTTCTGGGTGATGGTGGCGTTGCCGCTTTTGCAGTTCGCGATTTTTTACGTCGCGGTGAACTTCAACAGCGTGCTGCTCGCATTCAAGTCTTACGAAAACTTTACCGGAAATATCGTTACCAAGTGGATATGGTTTGAAAATTTCGAGAGTATCTTTCACGAGTGGAGAACGGGCGAGCTGCTTAACACGGTAGTGCTTAACGCCCTCAAATATATGGCGATAGATATATTTATCGTTATGCCCGTATCGGTGCTTTTTTCGTATTATATCTTTAAAAAATTCGCGTTGAGCGGCGTTTTCAAAATTCTGATATTTCTGCCGAACGTCGTGTGCATAATGGTACTCGTCATATTCTATAAGCATTTTATAGAACACGGTATGGCGCAGCTTATATACGATTTGAGCGGAAATTATATAGAATCCTTTTTCCTCGATAAAAGATACGCCTTCCCGTCGCTGCTCCTTTTCTATCTGATGATGGGCTTTGCGGGAAATATTCTTATATATCTTAACGCTATGTCGAGCGTTCCGAAAGACGTTTTCGAGGCGTCTATGATAGACGGGGCTTCGGAAGCGAAAACCTTCTGGTATATAGTCATTCCGTCTATCTATACCACCTGCGTTTCTCTGCTTATCATTTCGATTGCGGGAATAGGCAGCAATCAGGCGTATATACACGCGTTCTACGGAAGTAAGGGTTCGCCCGTTTATACCCGTACGCTCGGGTATCACCTCTTCAACCTCGTTGCGACGAGCGGAAGCGACGGCGATAACCCCACGCAGTATCCGATAGCCGCGGCTTACGGCTTGCTCGTTACGGTAGTCGTCGCGCCGCTTACTATGATTATAAAGAAGCTCCTTATCAAATACGGACCGAGCGAGGATTAGAAAATGGCGGAAATGAGTAAAAAACGGACTAAAAAAATGTCCGCGTTCGAGATAATTTTGTTAATAGTCCTCGTGCTGTATTCGTTATTGATTCTGACGATATTTTTATGGGCGATAATGACTTCTTTCAAAACCCAGCTCGGGTACGATAAAGATAAGCTCGGGTTTCCCTCTCCGTTCACGCTGAAAAACTACGCGAACGTGTTTTCGGGAATGAGAGTTCAGATACCGACAAACGGCGGCACGAGATACGTTTATTTAGAGGAAATGCTGTTTAACTCGGTATTGTATGCGTGCGGAAGCGCGTTTTGTCAGGCGTTCTGCACGGCGACTCTCGCGTATTGCACGGTGAGATATAAGGGTAAGGCGGCAAGCGTCATACATAATATAGTTATTTTGTCGCTCGTTCTGCCTATCGTGGGAAGCCTTCCCGCAACCCTCGAAATGGCGTATAACCTGCATCTCGTGAACAACATTTTAGGTATGTACGTCCTTAAATTTTCTTTCAACAATATGTATTATCTTATTTTCTACGCGTATTTTGAAAGAATATCGTGGGGCTACGCGGAATCGGCGTTTATGGACGGGGCTTCGCACTTTACCGTTTATTTCCGCATAATGTTTCCGCTTGCGGCAAAGCTGTTCGGCACGGTGTTCCTGCTGTTCTTCATTTCTTTCTGGAACGATTATCAGACGCCGTTACTGTTTCTTAAAAATATGCCTACCGTTGCGCTCGGACTGTATTCGTTTATGATAGTGAATACGAGCGAGTTCGCAACCCCGACCGCTAAAATTGCGGCGGGCGTGGTAGTATTCGTTCCTATATTCGCGCTTTTCGTCGCGTTCAGGAACAAAATTATGGGCAACCTTACCGAAGGAGGTATTAAAGAATGACAAAATCGGTAAAGAAAATCGCACTGACCGTCGCCGCGCTTATTTTATGCGTTTCGGCGGCGTTCGCGGGAGTTTTTCTTACGGAGGGGAAAGCCGAGTCTACGGGCGACGTTTTCAGATACTCCGAAAGCACTCCCTTAAAATATAAGGCGGGCGTTTCCGCTCTCGGCTCTACGAAGAAAGGACTTCTTTTATACGGCTACGAGCAGGGCGCGTCTGCGGAATTCAAAGGCAGCTTCGGCGGCGCGTTCGAGACGGAGCTTAAACCCGTTGCGGAAGACGGCGGCGCGGATCTTCGCAATTACTCGCTCGTTTTCACCGACGAAGCGACGGGGAGAAGCGTTGCGGTAGAGATTAAAAACGGAAACGACTCCTCGTTTGCGAACGTGAACGCGGAAGGCAACAAAGCGGGCGTGGTTTACTTTAACAACGAATGGTACAAAGACCGCACCTGCGGCTATACCGCCGCTTATAACTTACAAGGCACTTATACCGAATTTTCGCCCGTCGGCTCGACGTTTATAAGCTTCAATCCCGAAACCAAACGCGTTTCGGTTCGCGGCGAAAACGAGAATTACAGAACCGTCTGGGATTTCGGCAAGGAAATAAACGACGGTAAAAGCCTGAAATTCGATTTTCCGAGCTTTGAAAGATATTCGGTCAAAGTGGTTTTCGACGAGATAAAGACGAGCGGGAAAGGCGAATTGCTCGTTTATAACTTCGGCGGCTTCGCACTCGACCAAAAGCGCACGGACAGCGCGCTTACTATGAGCGTAAACGTTAAAACCAAAGCGATTGTCGGAGAAAATTACGACCTCCCCGAGGCTTACGTCGAGGACCTTTTCCGCGGCAAAGTGGAAAACCCTTCGGTTGCGATAAGAGTTTATAACGAAAACGGCGAGATAGTGAACGGCGGAAAGACCTCTTTCACGCCCGAAAAGAAGGGCAATTATTATGCTTATTACGCTTACGCGGGAAACGGTGCGAGCGTTTCTCAATATTGCCTTATAGAAGCTATCGAAGAAAACGATGTTACGAGCGTTTTCGATTACGAAACGGAGTTTTCCGTTCCCGAAACGGCGGGCTTGCACGCGAGAGCGTATTTGCCCGAAGCAACCCTCGATTCTTCGCTTTCCTGCTCGGGACTTCCCATAAAAGCGACCGTAACCGTTTATAAAAACGGTAAAGCGGAAGCCGATTACGAGAAAATAAACGGCGGAATTTATTACTCCTTCGACGCGCTCGGCGAATACGAAATAGTATATTCTACCGAGCTTTTCGGGGATAAAATAACGGATAGTCGCAAGCTTACCGTGACCGCGGAAAAAGAGGGAATAGTATTGAGCGACCTCGAAGCGACTCTGGAATACGGCTCGACGCTTTCTTTTGTTCCCGCTAAAATCTACGTTCGCGGCGAAGAGCTTACCGCGACCGCAACCCTTCTTTATCCCTCGGGAAAGACGGCGGCGGCAAGCGGCGCGGTTCTCGACGAGCTTGGAAAGTATACGCTTACCGAAGAATGGAAGGGCGGCGAAAACGTCCGTTCGTTTATGGTCGCGAATACCTATAAAAACGTGTTTTCCGATCCCTCCGCGGTGGAATTCGGAGCGCTCGATTTTAATAACGAGGTTTACGGGCATACGGTAACGCTCAAAAACAACCTTACGCTCGTATACAACAAGATAATAGACCTTTCGGACAACGTTTTCGATACTGCGCTCAGCGATAAATCGCAGAACGTTCCGTTCGTGGAACTCGTCACCCAGCCGAACAAGCCCGGACAGAAGGATATGACCGCGCTCTACGTCGAACTCGTGGACGCGCACGACTCTACGAACTTCGTGACGATAAGAATGAAGTATTTCGATTATGCGCCCAACATAATGCGTATAAGAACCAAAGCTTCGGGACAGGGCTACGTCGGATATTATTACGACTATAAAGGTGCGGACTGCGAAGTAAACGACGCGCCGAGCCACGACGACGGCGGCTTTATTTCTCCCGCGTCGTTTACACAGAACCTTACGGGAAGAAATTTCGACGAAACCATCTTAAAATTATATTTCGATTATAACGAATGCGCGCTGTACGCTACGCCCGACCACTTTACGGGCGACGCGGAACACGGCAGCCCCGAAGTTCCGTGGCTCGTAAGAGATTTCGATACGACCGATCCGTATCTGAGCGCGGGACAGACTCCGTGGAAGGGCTTTACCAACGGAGAAGTATATATGCGCATATACGCGGCGGGCATAACGAGTACCGCCAAAGTCAGCGTTCTGAGCGTGGACGGAGATCCTCTTACCGAAACGTTCGTAGACGATACCGAAGCTCCTTCTTTAAGCGTGGATTTACCGAACGAGGAAGTGCCTTTCGCTATCGTGAACAAGCCTTACCGCGTGTTCGATTTTACCGCGGCGGACACTTACACGGGCGTAAAAGCTTCCGAACCCGTCGTGTATTTCGGAGAATCGAGAATAGACGTTAAAAACGGCGAATTCGTTCCGACGACGGAGGGCGTTTACACTATCGTTTATACCGCCTGCGATTATTACGGGAACGTTTCCGAAAAGAAAGTGAACGTTACCGCGAAGCGTTCGGTATCGAAACCCGAAGCCGCCATATCCCGCGAGCTTGATAAGACTGCCGCTTACGGCAAGAAGATAATTCTTCCCGAAATTACGGCACAAGGCGGAGTCGGCGGGCTTACGACCTCTTACGAGGTATTTTGTAACGGCGAAGCCGTGACCGTGGAATACGGCGAATTCCGTTGTCTGCGCGAGGGAACTTATACCGTAAGATTTATAGTTACCGATTACGTCGGTCAGCAAACCGTTTTAACACGTTATTTCACCGTTTCGCGCGGGAACGCGCCGGTGTTCGACGAGGACGGCGTTGCGCTTCCCCCGATATTCTTTGCGGGCGAAAGCTATATGCTCGGCGATTACAGCGCGTATCTTTACGGTACGGGTTCAAAAGAAGAGGTGAAGGCGAGAACGGAAGTTTACGATTACGCGACGGGCGAATGGAGAGAAATTTCCTCCGGTACGGCGTATCGCCCCGTTTTTGCGGACGCGGGCAAAACTGCTAAAATACGCTTTACCTTTGCGGGCGGTTCGGGCGAAGATTTCGTTTACGAGACCGAAGTTCCGATAAAGGACAGCGGCATAGGCTATCAGGGCTTTATGGATAACCTCTTTATAAACGGCGGCGACGCGGAAGCGAAAACCCGTTCGGACGGTTTGTATTTCAACGTTCCCGCGGGTAAAAACGGAAGCACCGCCTTTGCGAGAAAAATAAGCGTAAAACATCTTTCGTTCGGCTTTAAGATAGGCGGCGAAAGATTCGCGCAGGGCTTCGACGTTATGAAAATAACGCTCAGAGATTCCGAAAATCCGACCGTGAAAGTTACGGTTACGATAGAAAATCATTCGCCTGTTTACAGAGCGAAAGTAAACGGCGTTTCCCGCGCGTTCAGCGTTGAGCCTGCGGGCGCGTTCTCCGTGAAATTCAACGCGGCGACGAACGAATTCACCGACGTTTACGGCTACGTTTTCGGAAAAGCCGAGCGTACGGACGAAGGCAGAGAATTCGGCGGCTTCCCCTCGGGATACGTTTACGCGGAGTTCGAGCTTATCGGCGCGACCGAAAACCCCGTTTCGCTCCTTAACATTGCCAACCAGAACCTTAACGATACGAGCGGAGACTATAACCAGCCGCTGATTACTTTAAGCGACTACGTTTCGGGCAAATACGAGATAGGCGATACCGTAACGCTCCCCGCCGCTTCCGCTTACGACGTGTTAAGCGAAGTGGAGGACGTGAAAATTACCGTCAAGTGCGGAGAAGAAGTGGTATTAAGAGGCGTTTCCGCCGCTACCTCGCAAACCTTTAAAGTGGAAAAATACGGCGCATATTCGATAACCTATTCCACGAAGGACGCGGAAGGCAACGTTGCCTCCGTAACCCGTTACGTTTATTGTTCGGACAGCGTTAAGCCCGAGCTTATCTTCGACGGCAGTCTGCCGCAGTCGGTAAAGAGCGGAACGACGATAAAGCTTCCCTCGTATACGATAAAGGATAACGGCGATATTTCCAAGGCGAAGGTATTCGTGTATATGTGTACTCCGGACGGAGTTATGTACACCCTCAAAGGCGAGGGCGTTAAGCTCACCGGTCACGGAGAATACGAAATTTACTACTACGTTCAGGACGAGAACGATAACAGTATGTATTACAGATTCAAAATCGTCGTAAACGAATAAGGAGAGATTATGAAGAAAAGAAAACTCGGAATGTTATCCGTTATACTTGCGACGGTCGTTTCCGTATCCGCCTTCGGCGGGTGCGGGGGCGGCGACGATTCGTCCGTTCGCGACGACAACGGAATCGTTTATACTAATTTCGACGCGATGCTTCCCGAAACCGTTGCGGAAACGGGAACGAACATAGTCGAAAACGGTACGACCGAATATAAAATAGTTATCCCCGCCGCCGCGGATACCATTCTGCGCTTTGCTTCGGCGGAATTGCAGGACTTTATCAAGGCTTCGACGAACGTGGAAATTCCCATCGTCACGGACGACGGCGCGACCTTCGACGAGAACAATAAGTATATCTCGCTCGGAAACACTTCCGTTTTCGGCGAAACGGGCTTGACCTTCGATAAAAAGATGGGCGAAACGGGGTATTATATGAAACGCTACGGCAATACCCTCGTTATAGCCGCAAAAAACAGTAACGGCACGTTGTCCGCGGTATACGACTTTTTGAATTACGCGACAGGGCTAGAAATTTACGCGGCGGACGAACTCGCTTACGAGAGCAAAACGAAAATTCCGCTTCTCGATTTCGACGTAAGATTTATTCCCGTAGTCGATATGAGAAAAATGCTTGCGGAAAGCTTCGACGCGAACGACGTGTACACCAAGAGAATGAGACTTTGGTCGTGGCTCGGTTCGGGCGAATGGATAACGTTCGCTCATACGACCGTTTCCACTTTCCTGCCTATTTCCGAATACGGCGACGCGCACCCCGACTGGTACGCGGAATCGGGTACGCAGGTTTGCTATGCGAACGAGGGTATGCGCCTCGAAATGGAAGAACAGATTAAGGACAGAATAAAGGGCAGTCCCGAAGGCTTCTACGTTATGATAGGTCACGAGGACGACAAAACCATGTGCAACTGTACCGCGTGTCAGGAAGAGCGCGCGCTTATGGGCGGCTACGGCGGACAGGAGCTCAATTTCACCAGCAAGGTTGCGGAAGAACTCGGACCGTGGCTGGAAGAAAACTGCCCCGACAGGGATATAAAGTTCGTGTTCTTTGCGTATCAGACCTCCGAAGAGCCGCCTATAAAATACGACGCGGCGACCGACACATGGACGCCCGTATGGAAGGATTACGTCATAAACGAACGCGTTAAGGTTATGTGCGCGCCCGTTTACGTCGATTTCTCGCAGTGGCTTACGAGTTCCGAAAACTCCGCGTATTATCTCAATATGAAGGGTTGGTCGGAGCTGTTTAAGCAGGCGGGCATAGAAGACGGAATCTGTATCTGGACTTACAGCACCAGCGCGCACAGCTATTTCGCTACGATAAACAACTTTGCGACTCCCGGCGAGCATTACAGAGTGTTTGCGGATCTCGGCGCGGATTACGTTATGGATCAGGGCGTTGCGGATTCCTGTCTGCCGGTTATGGAAGCGTTAAAGCTTTACACTATGTCCAAAATGTTCTATCGGAGAGATTACGATTACAACGAAATGGTAGAAGATTTCATCGAGCATTACTACGGCGTTGCGGCGGACGAAATGAAAGAATATTACGGCTTTATCCGCACCCGCTATAAATATCTCAACGAAAACGAATCGTTTACGGGCAGAATTTTCTCCGATACCACCCTTCCCGCGTACTGGCCGAGAGCGACCGTACTCGAAATGATGGATATTATCGACAGAGGACTTGCAAAGGTAGAAACGATAAAGAGTAGCGATCCCGCGAGATACGAGGTTCTGCACGACAGATTAAAACGCGAAAAATTATCGCCCATATATCTTATGTTTACTCATTATATGAGCTACCTTTCGCAGAGCGAAAAGGAAGAATACTGGAACGATATGAACACCTATACGCAGAAATTCAATATTATCGGCACGAGAGAATCGGCAAATAATATGCTTTCCGTTATAGAGGGCTGGAAAACGCAGATTTTCGGATAAGGAGACCTTATGAAAAACAGATTAAAGAAAATTCTTGCCGTTATATTCGCCGCGACTATTTGTTTTGCGGCGTACGGCTGCGGCGGAGCGAATAACGGCGGGAACGGCGGAAACGATAAGCCCGACGATCCCAAAACCAACGTTACGGTTACGCTCGACAAAACCTCTTACGAAGCAAAAGAGGACGAAATTTTTTCGCTCGCAGTCACGGTTACGCCCGCGCGTTCGGTGCGCTGGTCTTCGAGCGAACCGAAGATAGCTTCGGTAAGTTCCAAGGGCAAGGTTATTGCAAAGCGCGAAGGCTCGGCAACCATAACCGCGGAAGCGGACGGCGTTAAGGCGACCTGTCTCGTTACCGTTACGGCAAGCGACGCAGACGGAGCGGACGTATATATCAAAACCGCGGAACAAACCTACCTCGTTGCAAAGAACGACGAACCCGCGCCGATAGGAGCGAGTCTCGTGAGATTCGACGGCGAAAAGGAAACGACTGTGGACGGCGCGGCGTTTAAGTACGAAAGCACGGACGAGAGCGTGGCTACCGTTTCGGAAGACGGAAAAATAACCGCGGTTGCGGAAGGTACTGCGGACGTTATAATTTCGGCGAACGGTTACACCGAATACGTTTCTGCGGATATTTACACGGCTTCCGTTTCCACTCCCGAAGAGTGGCTTGCGATGTTCAAAGAGGATTTCCGTTTTAACGACAGATACTATCTCAAAAACGATATAGATTTTCAGGGCGAAGAATACGCGCTCGGAAGAGACAACAACACGTTCTGTTCGGAAGTGAACGGCAACTATCACACCGTTAAAAATATCACTTCGTGGCGGGATAAAAGGTATAACGATTCGGCTAGGGACGCTTTTCAGTCGATATTCGGCATAACCGTTATCGGCATAAAGGCTAAAAACCTGACGTTTGAAAATATCCGCTTTACAAAAGCGAACTGCGCGCTTATATCGGAGAACTATTATTCGCACGAATCCATACTTAACGATAAGGGCGAAACGGAGAGAACCGTTCAGCACGAAACGTATATTTCAAATATCAGGGCTTCGGTGGTGTACGGCGCGAACTCGGGAAGAGGGCTTTGCTCGACGCTTATCGGCGGCAGCGCGGAAAACGTGTTCCTCGAACTGAAAAGAGCGGACGGCAGAGCGTTCGATAAGAACTTCGGAATAATCGAAAGAGATTACCTTAACTGGGGACTCGGCAGCTGCACGTTAAATAAGGTCATAGTTTTTGCAAACGGCGCGCCCGTGTGGGTTAAATATCCGTCTTCCTCTTCGGTAAAGCTTGCGGACAGCTATCTTTCCGCAACCCGTCAGGACGCGGTTTACAGAGCATTCGTAACCTTCGACAAGACGGTTTGGGAGCTTTCCGAAACGGAACTTCCCGTGCTTCGCGGGTATAAGAAATAATCAAAAATAAAAAAGACGGGGCGGCGAGCGAAAAACGGTGAACCGCCCGTCTATAAAAAAATTATAAGGAGAAAAAAAGATGAAAAAGAGCATTAAGGTTTTATTTGCCTCGATTCTCGCAACGGTTTCCTGTCTGTGTTTTTTCGCCTGTAACAACAGCGTAAAAAATTATACGGTTACCGTGAACGCGGGTAGCGGCATAACGGTGGAGTGCGATAAGGAAATAGCGGAAAACTCCGACCTCGAATTTACCGCGCGGCTTAACGACGGTTACGAGGGCGTATTGAAGGTTTCTGCGACGGTCGGCGGAGAAAACGCTTCCGTAACCGAAAAGGAAGCGGGAAAATACGTTATTTCCGCGGTTAAAGGCGACGTTGTTATAACCGTTACGGGCGCAGAGGTCAGAAAATTCGACGTAACCGTAAACGCCTGCGAGGGCGTAAGCGTGGTCTGCGAAAAGAAGGTGGAGAAAAACGGCTCTCTCGACTTTACCGTATCTCTTTTAAGGGGCTACGAGGGCGAGCTTAAAATCACCGCAACCGTCGGCGGAAAAGAAGTTACTCCCACTTCGGGAGTCGGTAACTTCCTCGTTATTTCGGGTATCGACGGAGACGTTGTCATAACAGTTACCGGCGCGAAGAAAAAGGCGCTTGCGGTTACCAAAAACGCGGGCGAAGGCATTACGATAGTCGGCGACGACGAGGTGGCTTACGGCGGAGATTATATTTTTTCCGTAGAAAAACCCGAGGGCAGCGTAGTGGCGGTGAAAGCCGTCGTTGACGGCAGCGACGCGGCGGTTACGGAAGAAAACGGCAAATACGTCGTTAAAAACGTGACGGGCGCGCTTACGATTGAGGCTTACGCCGAGGGAAAGGAAAACTTCGGCATACGCTTTTCTTCTGATAACGACGCGGTGATTCTTCCCGCGGACGGCAGAGCGGAACACGGTTCTTCTTATGCGTTCGAGGTAAAGCTTAAAGAAGGTTATCGCGTGAAAGGCGAAATAACCGCGAAGGCTAACGGCGAAGACGTTCCTTTCGACAAGGCGACGGGTAAGTTCGTCATCGCTTCGGTGACTTCTTTTCAGGACGTCGTGATAGAAGCGGACGCGGAGGAAATCACCTATACCGTTACCGTTACCGCAAACGTCGCGGACGGAATTAAAACGAAGTCCTTTACTTACGGATACTTCGACGCAACCGTCAAATTCACCGTCGAGCTTGCGGACGACTATTCGGACAGCGAAATAACCGTCAGCTATTCTTACGACGGCAAGAGCTTTACCGCGCTCGACGCCGACGAAAACGGCTATTATGAGTTCGAGAACGCGAAAGCGGACGTTACGGTGAGAGTAGAGGGCATCAGAGCGAGAGCTTACAGCGTAAGATTTAAGCTTTTCGGAGAAGTAAAGTACGAAATCGAAGTTCTTCCTTACGAAAAAATTTCCGCGGCGCAGTTAGCGGCGGCGCAGGAAGCAATCGTTAAAGATACCGAATACACCTTCGTTCGCTGGGCGGAAGCGACTGACGAGGATATAACCGCCGATACCGAAATCAACGCGAAAGTGCTTTGGGGCGAGAAAATCGACGAGCGTGTTATAAGAGAAGAAAAGAACGCGGTAACGGCGACGACTTTAACGAGCGATATTCCCGATACGTTTGAAACCGTCATCGAATACGAATGGGCGAAAGATTCGGCTGTGAACGGCAACGCGTTTTCGTTTGCGAATATCGCGGCGTATAAAAAGATAGCGTTCAAGCTTAAATCCAACCACTGGGTAATGTTTAACGGAAGCTCGGACTGGGGTAACGCGAAAGTCGTTTCCGACTGGGCGAATATCACGATTGAAAAAGTTACGGGCGGCGAATATTCGGCGAACGTAGTTTACGGCGAGGACTGGTCTTTTGAAAGGACTGCATACGGCGAAACGTTCGCGGCGATAATGAACGTGACGAACGGTTCTTACGTCAGCGACGTATCCGAAAGCTATAAGCTTTGGATAACCGAAATAAGAGGCGTTAAGGACGAAAAATACGTTCCCGCCGACGTAGAGGGTAAAAACCTCGGTTGTGCCGTCAAGGCGGAAAACAATCTCGGCAAGGCGGAGGCGATACCCGCACCCGCGGGATACGAAACGGTGTATTCGGCTTCGGAACTCAAATGCGTAGGCGCGGACGCGGCTAAATATACCTCTTTGCGTTTTGCGGTAATGTGCAACGGATATATTCTCTTTAAGCCCGATTGGAGTAAGATGGCGGATATGCGCGGCGTGTGGATGCAGTTCGAGGCGGCAAGGGAAACGGACGGCTACGCGGTAACCGTTACCAACCTTTACAGCGGAGAAACGCTTTATACCGACAAGGTTACGGGCAGTTATCTTAACGAGATAATCAACTACGATTACAGCAAGGCAAGCGACGAAAGCACGCAGCTTCTTTACGTCACCGAGCTTCGCGGAACGCCCGATCCCGCTTTCGGAACTATCGAAAGCTCCGTTTTTGCGGGTGGCGTCAAGTCCGAAACGGAAGAAGTGCCTGCGGGCTTCGATACCGTGTACGTTTATACTCACGAATGCGAGGCGAGTTCTGAAAATTACGTTGACGTTCCGTTTGCAAACATTTCGCTCGAAGGCTACGACAGAGTAAGCTTTGCGGTTAAAAACAATCACGAATTGTTGTTTTACAGCTGGAACGCGTACGTTGCGCAATATAACGTCTGGGCGACGCTGACTCTCGAAAAGGTGGAGGGCGGCTGGAAGGTTTCTTGCAGCGAAAAACTCGACGGCGGCAACGTTTCCGCGTGGCTTTCGGAGGTTCATACGGGAAATACGATAGGAGAAGTTCTTAACGGCTGGCTTATCAACGAAAAGTACGTCAACGGCGGCGCGAGAGAATTTTATTCTACAAACGTAGTCACGCATAAGGCGTAATAAACAATAACCGCGAAAACGGTTAACGATAAAAAACGATGCGAAAAGCCTTTTCCCTTGCTTCGGCGGGGGAAAAGGCAAACCGCGTTAAGCGGAGGTATGCGCGAATGAACTGTTTACAGCTCGATATAGCAAGGCAGAAAGAAAACCTGTCGTTTATAAAGGACTATTTTTCAAAGGCGAAAAAATGGGGGTACGATACCGTTATCCTCTATATCGAAAACGCCGTGAGAACAAGCGTAACTTCTGGGTTTTCCGAAAAAGAAACGTATTCAAAGGAAGAAATAAGAGAAATAGTTTCGATTGCGGAAGAACTTGGGTTGGAAATTATTCCCGCGCTCGAAAATCTCGGACATCAGGAAAAGTTCTTCGCTTATCCCGAATGGAGAAAATTTGCCGAGTGCGAAAACGAGCAGAGAGACGGCAGAGGGTTCGATCCCGAGCCGTACGGTTCTTGCGCCTGCCCCTCCGCCGAAGAGTTTTTAAAAATTTCTGACGAATATATAAAGGAAGTAGTCGCGCTTTTTCCTTCAAAGTTCGTTCACGCGGGGCTTGACGAGGTTTTCGATATGGGCGTATGCCCTGAATGCCGCGCGCGAATAGAAAGCGGCGAAAGTAAGACGGAAATTTTCAGAAAACACGTTCTGCATACCTATGATTTGCTGAAATCGCTCGGAAAAACCATGATGATGTGGGACGACTTCTTCGAGTACGCGGATATAGTCCGCGAGCTTCCGCGCGATATAATTCTTTGCAGCTGGAACTACGGCTATATCGACCACGAGCCGCGCGGACACTGGGTAAATCGCATAAAACGCGATTTGTTCAGACTTTACGACGAGCTTGGTTTTAAGTATATGTATTGCGTATACGCTCACCGCGCTTCTTCTTTATACAATATAGAATCTTTTGCGCGGTATGCTGAAAAGTATTCGCCCGTGGGCTTTATCTGTACCGCTTGGTGTCGGCAGGACAGCTTTTATCAGGGCGCGTATCCGTTTATGGCGTATTGCGGGGCATTATCGAGCGGCAAAAGACGGACTGCTTCGGAAATTTTTGCCGAAGTTCTCGGGGATAACGCGCTTGCGGAAGCGGTGCTTTCGGTAAACGCTGTGGACACGGGCAGGAACGAGCGCGTTTCTTCCGTTGCGGAGTGCAGGTATCTTGCGCTCGACAGTTATAAAAAGCAGCTTTCGTCGGCGCTTGAAAGGATAAAAAACAATCTTCCGGACGGCGGCGAAGCGCGTGATATTGCGATAGATATTTACGGCTATATGCTGGAAATTTGTTCGGGGCTTACGTTAAGCGAGCTTGCAAACGACGTTTTCGACGGCTACGA
The DNA here is from genome assembly GCA_963599785.1 of Anaerovoracaceae bacterium. Classification (GTDB taxonomy): domain Bacteria; phylum Bacillota; class Clostridia; order Christensenellales; family Borkfalkiaceae; genus UBA1259. Next base: position 798 of record CAVBZJ010000009.1, on the reverse strand, counting down.
GCAGTGGAAAACGGCAGAAGGGCTTGCGTGTCGGCTCGACGAGATTATAAATAATTATAGAACCGTTTACGAAAACGGGAAAACGCTTTGGAAAAAGTATCGCGAGGGCGTGGAGAGCGAAGGGAACGCCTTCGATAAAAAATATACGGGAATAATCGAAAGACTTTCGGCAGAAAAGGAACGGCTTGAAAAGGTCGGTAAAAGGGGCGTTCTCGTTCTCGAACAGATGCAGTTCGACGCGTTCGGAACGCCGAAATGCGGGATAATCGTCCGCTACCGCTCGGGGAAAGAAGAAAAAATTTACGAAGGCGCGTTGAAGCCTTCTACCGTCGCTTTCGAGCAGAGCGGGTGCTACTATCACCGTTTCGCAACGGAAAACGAAGCGATAGATTATGCGGAAATTTCGTTTTACGGAGAGAGCGCAAGCTATCCGCAGTATCTTACGTTCACTGCGAATGGGAAAAAGTACGTTCCCGAAAGCGTTTCCGTTACGGAAGGGCGCGTTTCGGAAGAATATAAGCTTTTAGAAAACGACACGAGGTTTGCGACCTTCGGGTACGACGACGGAAAAGCGCATTTTAACGATATAGAACTTTCAAAGAAGAAAAACACCGTGAAAATCAGGTTTAAGGAATTATAACTATGACAAAAGAATTCATGCGGGATAAATTAGAAGTAAAGATTTATGGAAGCAGAAAGGAAATGGGCGAAGCGGCGGCAAAAGATATTGCGGCTAAAATTAAGGAATTACTTTCCGAAAAGGACGAAATCAATATGATATTCGCCGCCGCGCCGAGT
>CAVBZJ010000008.1:17208-30320 GCA_963599785.1 Anaerovoracaceae bacterium | reverse complement strand
CGATATAGAGGCGATTAAAAAGGTTGCGGAGGAGCTTGCGCCCCTCGAACTTTCTTATAAAACGGTCGCGAAGGGCGATTACGACAACAGCGGAATCATACTGAATTTCGGGGAAGAAGTAAAGAAAATTTTATTTTCTCTCGATTTGTCCGTTGCGGCGGTAAAACGCGCGAAGAGACTCGGCGCAAACGCCATCGTAACCCACCACCCCGCGATATATTATCCCGTTAAAAGCGTTTCCGAAAGCGACCCCGTGACGAACGCCGTCGCGCTTGCGGCTAAAAACGGAATTTCCGTGCTTTCAATGCACCTTAACCTCGACATCGCGGAGGGCGGTATAGACGCTTCTCTCGCGGAGGCTCTGGGCGCGAAAAGCGCGAACGAAACGAGACTTCTGGACGTGTTGGAAGCGGGCGATCCCCGTTACGGCTACGGCAGAGAATTTCCGGTAGGAGAAAAAGGAGAAGTCCTGACTCTTTTGGAATTTGCGGCGCGCGCGAAGAAGAATCTTAAAACGAACAAAGCGTTCGTTTACGGAAAAAAGAACGCGGAGATAAAGGTTTGCGCTTCGTTCTGCGGGGCGGGCGCGGGCTATGCGGAAGCCGCGCTTAAAAGCGGAGAGCTTGATGCGGACGTCGTGCTTACGGCGGATATGCCGCACCATATACTTAAAGAACTCGTGGAAGCGGAAAAATGCGTGATTATTATGCCGCATTACGCGATCGAGAACTACGGATTTGAAAAATTTTATCGGCGCGTGACCGAAAAGCTCGGCGCGCGTGCCGAAACCTTTTATTTCGAGGACGGAAGATTTTTGTAAAAACGGGTTTTACGCAAAGGGTTTTCGTATAAATAATAAATTTGTATGAAAACGCTTTCGGGAAGCGGATTTTACAAGAAATTTCGTCCGACGAAAAATACAGTAAAAAGGAGAACAAGACTATGATAGAAGAACTTTTGAAGTATCAGGAGAAGGACGCGGAGCTTCGCAAAATAGAGCAGGAGCTTGCGGGTAGCGAGGATCGCAAAAAAGCGATTGCCGCAAAAAGATACATCGACGGCGTGGAGGAGAGCGTTGCGAAATTAGACGCGCGTGCCGCGAAGCTTGCCGAAGAATACCAAAAGGCTTTGGACGAACACGGAAAGCTTAAAGAGCAGAAGGAAGAATTCGTTCGCGCGGTAGAGACTGCGGAAGACGATACCGAGGCGGGCTACGTTCTCAAAAAAATAGACGAGCTTGCGGGAAAGATAAGAAATCTTATGTCCCGTGCGGAAAAGCTTACCGAAGAGATGACCTTGGTCGTTAAAGAATACGTTAAAATAAAGAACGAAACGAAGGCGGCGCAGGCGCAGTACGCGGAAAACGGCAAGAAATACAACGAGCTGAAAGCTTCCGTAAAGGGCGACCGAGACAGAATCGAAGGAGAGCTTAAAGAGCTTGCGAAAAACGTCGATCCCGCGCTTATGGAAAGATACCTTAAAAAGCGCGCGGGCAAGATTTACCCCGTCGTGTACGAGGTGCGCGGCAACGTTTGCGGGGCGTGCAATATGGAACTGCCTATGTCCGAACTCGGCAAGCTTAAAAACGGCGAGGTTATAGACTGCGACCAGTGCGGAAGACTTTTGTATAAAGGTAAAAACTGACGGTTTTACGGCGGTTCAGCGACGAAAAAGTAAAAAAGACTAATATCAAGACGGAATAATATTAAAATAGAAAAATATTGAAACGAAAATATATTGAAACGGAAAGATGTTAGGAATTGCCGCCGCGGGGAAGTGTCCCCGCGGCGGCTGTTTGTTTTGTGGCGAGTATGTCGGCATACAGTTTGTAACTGTATACGATATTTAACTCAAAGTAAATTGTGTCATTCTGAGACGGGCATACGGAGACAATCCCGCGAAGAATCTCAAAAGTTACTTTCGCGTAGAGATTCTTCGTAAGTGGGAGCAAGAAGCAGGTCTCAGAATGACAATCAAGGGTTTCGTTTAGAGATTGTAGGGCGGGGGCTTGCTCCCGCCGCTTCTATGACGTATAAGATGAAATATGCGGTCAACCTGTTGTTTGCCCCTTAAAGATTAAGGGGCAAGGAAAGTCGGAAGTATGCGCGATAAGTAACGAGGGGTTATTGAGGAGTTTTTGGAAAAGGGGTATGTTCGGGTGTAGCCCTCCGTAGCAATAGCGGAGGAGTAAGGGAAAAACGAATACTTCTCCGCTGTGCTACGAAGCACTTGTGTGCGGAAAACAGTTTTGCCCCTTTCGGAAAAGAGAAAACAAAAGAACGGACACTTCTCCGCTTGCGCTACGCACTTTTGTAGCAGGAAAACAGTTCTTCCACTCTCGCAGAAAAAGTATAAAAACGCGGGGAACTATCCTGCGATATTTTGTTCGATTTCCACGTTTCGCACGCGCGCGCGAAAACTGCGCGAAAATATTTTTTAATTCTTTCTTAAATACGTTGTAAAAGTACGGGCTTTTTGGTATAATTTAATGGCTAATACTTTCAAAGAGGTGTTTTCTTGAATAGTACCAGAAAGGAAAAAAATAAAAGCGAAAGGTCGGTTTTCACGAAGGAAACGCTCGGCGTTATCATCGTGCTTTTTACCACCCTTTGCCTCGTTTGTTTAATAACCCGCGAGCAGGTCTTTTCCGCGCCCGGTCAATATATAAACGCGTTTTTATTCGGAGCGTTCGGCTATTTTGCGTACGCGGTCGCCGCGTGGGGCGAAATTATCGGAATTTTTCTTATTACCGACAAAAAAACGGGCTTTTCCGCAAAGAGAAAGGCTCTCATTACCTTTGCCTTCATCGCGCTCGTAACCTTTTTGCACCTTCTTTCTATGGGGGATAACGGCGGCGCGGGCTACACCTTTGCCGATTATATTTCCGCTTCTTACGCGAAGGGCGACGGGGGCGTTTTAACCGCTTCCGCGGGCGGCGTTTGCACCGCGATTATCGCTTATCCCTTTTTAACCCTTATGCAGCTGACGGGCGGGTGCGTGGTCGTCGGCGCGATTTTTGCGCTGTGCGTATACTTCACCATAGCCGATTTCGTTAAAAGCGGCAAAAGTAAGCCCGAAGCTCCCGAGAAAAAGCTTCGCAGTTCTTACGCGCCTGCGAACGAAATTCCCGCAAATCCCGTTATTTCGGGCGTTAAGGAATACCCTGCGGAAGGCGTTAAATTCGACGAAAAACGCTCCGACCAACGCCTTTTCGTCTCTAATCCCGACGACTTTAAGCTTAAAACCAAGCGCGAGATGGCAAAATCCGACAAGGTTTCGGGCATAAAACTCGACTTCGAGAAAAACGGTCTCGGCGTGGGCAAGTCCGCGGAATCCTATTCGGGTTCTTATAAAGACGACTTGCAGAAAAAAATCGAATACATCAAAACCCCGCCGAAGCTCGACCTTAACTCCGACAAAACGATTAAAAAATACGCGGGAGAAACAAAGGTTTCCACGCCGATTAAACAGTCCCCCGTTGCGGGCGCTTCGTTTGGCGTTTACGGCAACGCGGGAGCTGCAAGACAGGAAGCGGTTAATCCTTCCGCCATTCCTTTCCGCGAACACGACGGCAATAACGCCGCGGCTAACGACGCCGCGCTTCGTTCCGCTTATTTTGCGGGAAGATACGCGGGCGGTGCAAACGGCGCGGGTGACTCTCAATCCGCCGCGGAGGTCAACGGAAACGGCGGCTATTTCGCAAACAAAAACTACGGTTCTGCGAGCGGCGCGGCGGGCGCAAATGCCGGCGCGGGCGCGAACGGTACGAACGCTTCGGGAACAAATTCAAACGGCTCGGTCGCGGCTGGCGTTTCCGGCTTGAACGGCGCAAACGGCGCGGGAACGACTCCCGCAGGCTCTTCCGCGAATACCGAAAAAACGGCGGGAGGCGAAGCGCAGAAAGCCGCGGAGAAGCCCGCGAACTATAAGCCTACCCTTGCGGAAAGGCTTAAAGCGGCGGAAGAAGCGAAAAAAACCGCGGAAGCGGCGGGAATCCGTACCGAAAACACGGCAAATACCGAAAGTTCCGTTCGCGGCGTTTCGGACGGGTTGACAGGTCGCGCTTCGCGCTTTACCGAAATTTCTTCCGACGTAACCACCGAAAGCACGCGGGTTGCGCCCCGTGCGGAAGAGAAAAAAGAAGAAATAATTCCCGAACGTTCGTCGCGCGCGGCGATGGTTTCGGGTGGGGAAAGCGAAAGCGTATCGCGGCGTTCGGACAGGGCCTCGGCGTTGTTCGGCGACGATTTTGAAGAAAAAACCGAAAAGCTTGAAAGAACGGAAATATCCGACAGAATATCCGAAAAGCCCGAAAATCCTCGCACGGAAGAGCCTGCCGAAAGATTCGGCGGCAGAACGGGCGAAAGGGGAAGAAGCGCGCGCGCCTTTTTCGAGGACGATTCGGACGACGCGGGCGTTTCGAGCGTTATCCGCGAGCCGAGGGCGAACAGAATTTTATTCGGCGACGAGAACAAGGCGGCGGAAGAAAGCAAGGGCTTTACGAGCAGAGTTTCCGCAGACGATAACGGCGAACCTCGTTCGGGAGATTCGGCGCGCGGGCAGTCGAGAGGCGGGGCGAGAGCCGCTTTCGGTTCGGGCGCGTTCGGAGGGAAAACCTCGGAAGCCGCTAATACTTCAAATACCCAAAATACCGCAGATGAGCCGACGAAACCCGAAAAGGTTCAGCCGCCCATTAACAGAGAATATATCCGTCCTCCGCTCGACCTTCTGGAAGCGCATTCAGCACCCGTGAACGCGCCGAAAGAAAATCACGAGGAGAGAATGGAGGTCATAAAACAGACGCTCGAAGAGTTCCACATAAACGCGATTCCGCAGAGCTACGTTCAGGGACCTTCCATCACCCGTTACGAAATTATGATGCCCGCGGGCGTTTCGGTCAAAAAGGTACTCGTTTACGACGACGATTTGCGTATGCGTCTCGCTTCCAAGAACGGCGTCAGAATAGAAGCGCCTATCCCCGGCAAAAACCTCGTCGGAATAGAGGTTGCGAACAAAACCCCCATACCCGTAGGTATGCGGGAGGTTTTGGAGGGCGCGGCGGGTAAGCCCGAAAAGGCGGGCGCGCTTACGTTCGCGATAGGCAAAAACCTCGTCGGCGAAGCCATTACCGATAACCTTGCGAAAGGTCCGCACTATCTGGTCGCGGGCGCGACGGGTTCGGGCAAGAGCGTTTGCCTTAACGTTATGATAGTAAGCCTTATTATGCGGTACAGTCCCGAAGAATTGCGGCTTATTCTTATCGATCCCAAGCGCGTGGGCTTCCGTTGCTACGAGCATCTGCCGCACCTTATGATAGACGAGATAGTCACTGAGCCGCAGAAGGCGATAGCGGTGCTTCAATGGGCGTATAACGAAATGGAAAGGCGTTACGACGTGTTCGCCGCCTGCACCGAAAGCGTTATCAGCGACATTGACGGTTATAATAAGGAAATCGCGAGCGATACCGTGCCGAAAATGCCGCGTATCGTAATTATAGTGGACGAGCTTGCCGACCTTATGGAAACGTGCAAGAAGGATATGGAAGCGCGTATCCGTGCGCTCGCGCAGAAGGCGAGGGCGGCGGGCGTGCATCTGGTGCTTGCAACCCAGCGTCCTTCGGTAGATATAATAACGGGTACGATAAAGGCGAACCTGCCTTCCCGTATCGCGTTAAAGGTTATGAACTTTGCGGATTCGCAGACCATACTTTCGCAGGGCGGCGCGGAAAAGCTGCTCGGCAACGGCGATATGCTTTATAAAAACTCGTCTATGCCGGAATGCGAAAGGTATCAGGGCGCGTGGATAAGCGACAGAGAGATTAACGCGGTCGTGAAATATATCATAGAACACAACGCCGCGTATTTCGACGACGAACTGCAAGAATTCCTCGATAAATCGGTGCGCCCGCGCGACGCGGAGGTTTCCGCTTCGGAAGGCGGCGGAGAAGAGGACGACGACAGCGGCGTAAACGAATTTTTCCTGAAAGCCCTGTGGCTTGCGGTCAATTCGGGAACGGTTTCCATATCCCAGCTCCAAAGGAGATTCCAGATAGGCTACGCGAGAGCGGGCGGACTTGTTGACAGAATGGAAAGAATGGGCTTCGTTTCGGGCAACGAGGGCAGTAAAGCGCGAAGAGTGCTTATATCCCGCGAAGAGTTTATAGAAAAGTTCGGCGAAATGCCCGACGCTTACTGATAAAAGCAGACAGACTTTTTTCCGCCCCCTGCAAAATCTTGTAAAAGCTTGCAAAACCTTACAAAACATTGCCGAAAGACGGAAAAAGGTCTGAAAAGAGATAACTTATGGAGAACAACAACGAAAAAAGCGGGCTTAAAATCGGCGTGATTTCGCTCGGGTGCGACAAAAACCGCGTAGATACCGAAAAAATGCTCGCCAAAATCAAAGAAAAACACGAGATTACGGGCGACATAGAAGAAGCCGATATTATCATCGTCAACACCTGCGCGTTTTTAAGCAGTTCGAGAAAGGAATCCGTAGAGGAAATTCTTTCCGCCGCAGAATACAAAAAAAGCGGCAGCGCGAAAAAGCTTATCGTGACGGGCTGTCTCCCGCAGAAATTTCTTAAAGAAACGGAGAAGGGTTTTCCCGAAGCGGACGCTTTCCTCGGCGTTTCCGATTACGACAAGATAAACGAGGTTATAGACAGAATAACGGACGGCGAACGGGTGAGCGAGGTCGGCGCGCCGCGCGGAGAATGCGGAAATAAACGCCTTCTCACGACGGACGGCTACGCGTATCTTAAAATCGCGGACGGGTGCGACAATCATTGCACATATTGTCTTATCCCCAAAATTCGCGGCAAATACCGCTCCGTTCCCGTGGACGACCTTCTGGAAGAAGCGAAAAATCTCGGCGAAATAAACGAGCTTATTCTCGTCGCACAGGACGTGGCGGCTTACGGAAAAGACCTTTTCCCGCGCGTTACCTTAACGGAGCTTATAAGAAAGCTTTCCGCGCTGCCGAACGTTAAGGGGATAAGGCTGTTATATTGCTATCCCGAAAACATTACGGACGAGCTTATTCACGAAATGGCGGTGAACGCAAAGGTTATAAGATACATAGACGTGCCGCTCCAACACGCTTCCGACTCGGTGCTTAAAAGAATGAACAGAAAAGGGACGGGAGCGGAATATCTTGCCCTTATAGAAAAGCTTCGTCGCGAGGTAGCGGGGATCGCGATTCGTTCCACCTTTATCACGGGCTTCCCCGCAGAGAGCGAGGAGGACTTTGACGCGCTCGTCGGGTTTTTGGAAAAGGCGAAGCTCGACGCGGCGGGATTTTTCAAGTACAGCAGAGAAAAGGATACGCCCGCGGACAAAATGGACGGGCATCTTAAAGAGAGCGTAAAGACCGCGCGGCTTAAAAAGCTTTATTCGGTTCAGAAAAAAATCGTTAAGGAAAACAATAAAAAGCTCGTGGGAAAGACCTTTAACGTGCTTGCCGAGGGGTTTGACGAAAACGCTTTGGTGTATTACGGAAGAGCGTATTTCAACGCGCCCGACGTGGACGGAAAAATTTATTTCTTTTCGGATTCCGAGGTGGAATACGGAAAGTATTTAAGAGTGAAAATCACAAAGGCAACGGGTTACGACCTTTACGGAGAAAGAGTATGAATTTACCTACCAAGCTTACCGTTTTAAGAATTATTATGATTCCTGTTTTCGCGGCGGTGTTCTTTATCCCCGCGATACCTTACAGATTTATAATTTCCGCGGTTATATTCGCGCTTGCCGCGTTCACCGATTTTCTCGACGGACATATCGCGAGAAAGTATAATATGGTGACCGACCTCGGCAAATTTTTAGATCCTATCGCGGATAAGGTTCTCGTTTCCACCGCGCTCATCGTGATGCTTGTCGCGGCGGGCGAGGAAACGCCCGTTCTTCCTTGGTACGGCTCGATAGCGGTCGCAATAATCCTCGCGAGAGAGCTGATTATTTCGGGCTTCCGTATGGTTGCCGCAAGCAAAGGCGCGGTGCTTGCCGCGGACCTTTCGGGAAAGATTAAAACCACCGTTCAGGACGTGGCGATAGTCGTGCTGCTCGTCGGCAAAGACGTTACGCCCGAGCCTTACGGAATTATGAATATCATAGGACTCGTTCTTCTCGGAATCGCGACCGTTCTTACGATATATTCGGGCGCGGAGTGCCTGATAAAAAATCGCGGGGTGCTGAAAACGGAACGAAAATGAAAAACGCGCTGATAACCTTCAAAACCGCGGCGGCGGAGCTGGATACCGAGCGGCTTGCGGTTTATACCAAAACCCTTTATAACGGCGGGTTTTCCACCGAATTTTTAGAGGTTCTGCCCGCTTCGGACGAGGCTTCCTTCCGCCACTCCTTCGAGCGGTTTAAGGATATGGCGGATAACCTTATAATCGCGGGCGGAGACGAGGCGGATTTCCCCATAAAAGAGGTCATATGCGACCTTTCCGCCACCGCGCTCGTGGAAAACGAGAACGCGCTCGGGTTTGCCAAAGCCGCCTGCCCTTACGGCGAAGAGGACGGCGCGGCGGAATACGCAAGGCTTCCCGCGGACGCTTCTCTCGTGCCGAATATCCTCGGCGCGTTTCAGGGGTTTATGACGGAGGACAGGGATTTTACGCTTATGGTTCTGCCCGCGGGAATCGCGGAATTCAAGCAGGCGTGCGAAAAATACGTTCTTCCGTATCTCGAAAAAAAATACGACCTTAAATATAAGCGGCTCGTCCTGAAATACTGCGGCGAAAAAAAGGACGCGGAGGCGGCTGCGGAAAAGGCAAAGGCGGAATCGGGAGAAATCTTTAATTACGATATTAAAGAGAATTGCGGCGATATAACGCTGTCGCTCCTCTTTGAAAAATACGCCGAAAAGGGCGGCTCGGAAGCGGTGCGAACGATAGTTTCGGAGCTGAAAGAAGGGCTTTACGCGGAGGACGACGTAACCCTTTCAGAACGGCTTTTCGACCTTCTGCGCTTAAAAAAGGTGCGGCTTTCCACCGCGGAATCCTTTACGGGCGGAAGAGTCGTCGCGGACGTCGTGAAAAACGCGGGAGCTTCCGACGTGGTGTACGAAGGCATCGTCTGCTACGACGAAGTAAGTAAAAAACGTCGGCTCGGAGTTAAGCACGCCGACCTCGTGAGAGAGGGGGCGGTCAGCTCGGTCGTGGCGTATCAGATGGCTGTGGGGCTTCTCGCGGGCGGCGAAACGGACCTCGCGATAGCGACCACGGGGCTGGCAGGACCTAACGGAGACGGCTCCGGAAAGCCCGTCGGACTGTGCTTTATAGCGGTAGGTATGAAAGACGGAGTGGACGTATACCGCTTCCGCTTTAACGGAACGAGAGAAGAAATAACCGAAACGGCAAAGAATACCGCGCTGTTTCTTGCAATAAAAAAACTTAAAAGGATATAAACGAAAATGGATGAAAACAAAATCAAAGCATTAGACGGTATAATGGCGCAAATCGAAAAGCAGTACGGTAAGGGCGCGATTATGCGCCTCGGCGCGAGCAGTGCGGACGAGGGCATAGAGGTGCTTCCCACGGGCTGTCTTTCGCTCGACGTGGCTATCGGCGTGGGCGGACTTCCCCGCGGCAGAATTATAGAAATCTACGGACCTGAATCCTCTGGTAAAACCACCGTCGCGCTTCACTGCATTGCGGAAACGCAGAAAAACGGCGGAATCTGCGCCTTTATAGACGCCGAACACGCACTCGATCCCGTATACGCCAAAAACCTCGGCGTAAACCTCGACGAGTTATACGTTTCCCAGCCCGACCACGGCGAACAGGCTCTCGATATAACCGCGTCGCTCGTTTCGAGCAAAGCGGTAGACTTAATCGTCGTAGACTCGGTTGCGGCGCTTACCCCGAAAGCGGAAATAGAAGGCGATATGGGCGACGCGCACGTCGGACTTCAAGCGAGACTTATGAGTCAGGCGCTTCGTAAGCTCACCGCAATCACCTCCAAAAGCAAAACCTGCATTATCTTTATCAACCAGCTCCGCGAAAAGGTCGGCGTAATGTTCGGAAACCCCGAAGTCACCGCGGGCGGCAAGGCGCTCAAATTCTACGCGAGCGTCAGAATAGACGTGAGAAAGGGCGACGCGCTTAAAGACGCGGGCAACGCTTACGGCAATCATACCAAAGCCAAAATCGTTAAAAACAAGGTCGCTCCGCCCTTCAAAACCGCGGAATTCGACATTATTTACGGCAAGGGCATATCGAAGGGCAGCTGCATCATAGACCTCGGCGTTCAGTGCGGAATTATAGAAAAAAGCGGCGCATGGTTCTCTTATAACGGCGAAAAAATCGCGCAGGGCAGAGAAAAGGCTTCCGATTATTTCGAGAGCAACCCCGAAATCGCGGCGGAAGCGCAGGCTCGCATTATGGACGCGCTTATGCACAAAGATAACGCGGTAAGCGAATAATTTCCGCTTTACCATTGACAAAAGACTAAAATTGTTATACAATAGAATATAGTGCTGAACGATAAAGGGCGCGGCGCGCCTTTTTTCGGGCAAACTAAAAAACAGGAGGGCATTATTTATGCAAGATTTTAACTACGGCTCCCTGTTCTTGGCACCACTCGGCGTGGGCGGAATACTCGCGATAGTTTTCGGAGTATTGCTCGTCGTTGCGGCGGTGTTTGCAGTTAAATTTTTTATTTCGTTCAGGAATTATAAAAAGGATCTCGGTTCGATACAAGACGAAAAATCGAGAATGATTGCAGAGGCGACCGAAGAGAGTAAACAAATCAAAAAAGAGGCTCTTTTAGAGGTTAAAGAACAGGAAATCAAACTAAGAGGCGACTTGGAGCGCGAAACCAAAGAAAAACGCGCGGAGCTTCAAAGAACGGAAAACAGACTCGCGCAAAAAGAGGAATCGCTCGATAAAAAAGACGATCATCTGACTCGCAGGCTGGACGAAGTTGCAAAGCAACAGGAAAACCTTAAAGCGAAACAGTCCGAATACGACAGAAAGCTTTCGGAAATTTCCGCTCAACACGATAAAATGCTCGAAGAATTCGAGAAAATCGCGCAGATGAGCAGAGAAGAGGCGAAAAAACAGCTTATCGAAGCCATCACCGACGAGGCAAAAAGAGACGCCGCGGGTATGGTTAAAAACATCGAAGCGGAAGCGAAAGAGAACGGCGAGAGAAAGGCGAAGGAAATCGTCAGCCTCGCTATTCAGAAATGCAGCACCGATCAGGCGACCGAGCTTACCGTTTCCGTCGTGCCGCTCCCTTCCGACGATATGAAGGCGAGAATCATAGGCAGAGAAGGCAGAAACATTCGTACCATCGAAAACGCCACCGGTATCGAGCTTATCATAGACGATACGCCCGAAGTGGTCATCGTTTCGGGCTTCGATCCCGTAAGGCGCGAGGTTGCGAGAATCGCTTTGGAACGCCTTATTCAGGACGGCAGAATTCACCCCGCCCGCATAGAAGAGACGGTCGAAAAGGTGAAAAAAGAGCTTGACCAGCAGATTAAAGAAGCGGGCGAAGCGGCAATGTTCGAGTGCGGCATTTTCGGACTTCACCCCGAACTCGTCAAGCTTCTCGGCAGACTTAAATTCCGTACCAGCTACGGTCAGAACGTGCTTAAACACTCCATAGAGGTGTCTCACCTCGCGGGGGTTATGGCTACCGAGCTTGGCGTTGATCCCGCCTTTGCAAAGCGCGCGGGACTTCTCCACGACATCGGCAAAGCCGTTGACTTCGAGGTCGAAGGCACGCATATGCAGATAGGCGCGGACCTCGCCAAAAAGTACAGAGAAAACAACAACGTCGTGAACGCGATACTCGCTCACCACGGCGACGTAGAACCCAAAACCATAGAAGCGGTACTCGTTGCGGCGGCGGACGGCATTTCTGGCGCAAGACCGGGTGCGAGAAGAGAAACCACCACCAACTATATCAAGAGGCTTCAAAAGCTGGAAGAAATTTCGGCGGGCTTCAAGGGCGTCGAGAAGAGCTACGCCATTCAGGCGGGCAGAGAGGTGCGCGTAATGGTCAAGCCCGAACAGGTGAACGACGCGCAGACCTTGTTCCTCGCAAAGGAAATCGCCAAGAAGATAGAGCAGGAGATGGAATATCCGGGGCAGATAAAGGTCAACGTCATCAGAGAATGGCGCGCGACCGAGTTTGCGAAATAACGAAGGCGGAAATAACCGCCGATAGCCGAATAGCGGCGAATAAAAAATCGAATAGCGACGACCGAGAGAAAGAGAGTTCTCTCGGTCGTTTCTTATTTTAACCGTTTTTAACCGAACCGTTGTTTTGTCAATCGTTTTTAACCGAACCCCGTTGACATTTGCGGGGGAAAGCTGTATAATTAAAGCCTACACGGAATAAAGAGAGAAAGAATGGGGATTTTATCGCGCGTCGAAAAGGCTTCCGACGTAAAAAAACTTAACGAAAAAGAACTCGAACTCCTCGCGGAAGAGCTGCGCGGAGAAATAGTGTCTGTCGTCAGCGCAAACGGCGGACACCTTTCTTCTAACCTCGGGATAGTGGAAACTACTCTCGCGCTTTATCATACCTTCGATTTTCCCAAGGATAAACTCGTGTTCGACGTGGGGCATCAGTGCTACGCGCATAAAATTCTTTCGGGCAGGAAGGCGGAGTTCCGCGGTATCCGCACGGGCGGCGGCATTTCGGGCTTCCCCGACGCGGAAGAAAGCGAATTCGATCCGTTTACCACGGGACACGCGGGCTGTTCGCTTGCGGAAGGTTTGGGACTTTGCGCCGCGCGCGATAAGCTCGGCGAGGACTATACCGTTATAAACGTGGTCGGCGACGGCTCGATCGTGAACGGACTTAATCTCGAAGCGATGTCCGCGACCGAGCATAAACCCAAAAATTATATAGTTATCCTTAACGATAACGGAATGTCCATTTCCAAAAACCGTAACGCGCTGTATAAAAGAATTTCTCAAAGCACGATGCGCCGCGGTTACGTCAAGAGCAAAAATTTTATAAAACGCGTGTTCGGAAATTCGTTCGTAACCCGCTTTTTCAGGGGCTTTCGCGACTTTTTGAAGCGTATTTTCGGCGGCGACAACTATTTCGAGCAGTTCGGGTTCAAGTACGTCGGCGTGTGCGACG
>CAVBZJ010000008.1:12071-17198 GCA_963599785.1 Anaerovoracaceae bacterium | reverse complement strand
ACGGCAACGACGTGAAAGAGCTTATTAAAATACTCGAAAGCGTTAAAACCGCCTGCCGCGAAAAGGCGATTTTACTGCACGTTAAAACGACCAAGGGTAAAGGACTTAAAAAGGCGGAGGAACGCGCCGATCTCTATCACGGAGTCGGTAAAAATATGCGTTGCTCGGGCGGCGCGTTTTCCTGCGCGCTCGGCGAATACCTCTGCGAAAAAATAGAAAAAGACGATAAAGTCGTGGCGATAACTGCCGCGATGAAGGACGGAACGGGGCTTTCCGCGGTAGAAGCGGCGCACCCGAACCGCTTTTACGACGTGGGTATTGCGGAAGAATTTGCCGTGACCTTTGCCGCGGGGTTTGCGAAGGGCGGCTTAAAGCCCGTAGTGGCGGTGTATTCCACATTTATGCAGCGCGCGTACGACGAAATTATGCACGACGTTTGCCTGCAAAATCTGCCCGTAGTTTTCTGCCTCGACAGGGCGGGGTTTGTCGGCGAGGACGGAAAAACGCATCAGGGCGCGTTCGATTTGTCCTTTTTGACGCATATACCGAATATGACCGTTCTAGTCCCCGAAAGCGTTTCAGATTTGAAGCTTGCGCTCGATTACGCCTTTTCGCTCGGTTTGCCCGTGGCAGTCCGCTATCCGAAGGACGGCGGCAGAGAATGGGGAGAAACGTTCGGTTATTCGGAAAAACCGTGGATAGAAAGGCGCGCGGCGGGCATTTGCTCGGGAGCGGATAACGAAAAAACGAATAAAGAGAACGTCTGCAACGAAGAGAACGACAACGAGAATGCGGGCGCGGTGATTTTCGCGGCGGGTGCAAGGGTACTCGACTTTGCGATTTCCGCGGCGGAACGTATAGAAAAGGAAAAAGGGATAAAGGTCGCGGTGTATTCCGCAAGAATTGTTAAGCCGCTATATGAAAAAGTTCTGAACGAATTTATCGGGAAAAAGGTGTTTACGGTGGAAGAAAACAGCGTAATCGGCGGCTTCGGCGCGGCGGTTTGCGAATATTACGTGGGTAAAGGCGGAAATACGGACGTCACCGTTCTCGGAATAAAGGACGAATTTATTCCGCACGGCAGTGTTTCGGAGCAGCTTGCTTCCTGCGGGCTGGACGAAGCGGGCATATACGCCGCCCTCGTCGAAAAATTGTAAACCGATTTTCGGTTTCCGTTCTCGGTTTTTGCTTTTATCTTCCCGCTTTTTGGTTTTGTTTTTTGCCGAAAAGCTTTTTAATTCGTAATAAAACCTTTCACAAAGGAGAAACATATATTTATGGACTGGGAACAGATTTGGAAGGACGTGCAGACGTGGATTTCAAATACCGGAATAAAGATTATCATCGCTATTCTGATTTTGATCGTTTCGTTTGCGATAATCAACAAAATCGCCAAAAAGATAGCGAGAAGAGAAAAGAAGCTCGAAAACGCGGGCAAAGTTGATAAAACGTTATACAGAACGCTTTCGTACGTTTTTAAAATCGTACTGAAAATTCTGGTCGTAGTCGCGCTCGTCGGGTATTTGGGGCTTGATACCAGCGGCATAAGCGCGCTTATCGCATCTCTCGGCGTCGGCGTCGGCTTGGCGGTGAACGGCGCGCTTTCCAACTTTGCGGGCGGCGTGCTGCTTCTCATAACCCGTCCGTTCAAGGTGGACGATTATATCGAAGCGTGCGGGTATTCGGGAACGGTGGAGGATATTTTTATATGCAATACCAAAATAATCACTCCCGACAACAAGGTGGTGTATTTGCCTAACGGCAAGCTTTCCACGAGCGAAATCGTGAACTATACCGAAAAGGACCTGCGTCGCGTGGATTTGACTTTTTCCATAGGGTATTCTTCCGACTTCGATAAAGCGCGGGGGATAATTCTGGATATTGCCAAAAACGAACCGCTTATTCTCGATTCGCCCGAACCCACCGCAAGAATGGCTTCGCAGGGGGAAAGCGCGATAAACATAGGCGCGAAATTCTGGTGCAAAAAAGCGGATTACTGGACTGTCGTATTCAATATGAACGAAGCGGTGAAAAAGGCGTTCGACGAGAACGGCGTGGAAATACCGCTGGACGTTCACGTCAAAAACGACTGAGAAGACTTTTGAAACAAGATTAAAAAACGATAAAGAAAAAGGCTCGCCATCTTTGCGAGCCTTTTTTGCGTTATAAAGAAATTATTTTTCGGCAAGCGCGTCTGCATAGCCAAGAACGCGGTGCTGTTTAACGGAGTCGAAGGTGCGGAGCTTTTGAACGACGGCTTCTTCCAAAGGGGTAAGATTGACGTTTATTTTTATTTCGCCCGCGTCGCTGCTTCTGCCGACGAGGTAGTCGAGAGTGACCTCGAAATAATCGGCAAAATCGACGAGCTTGTTTATATTAGGTTCTATGCGCCCTTTTTCGTAGTCGCAGATATTCCCCGCGGACACGCCGAACGCCTCTGCGAGCTGTCTTTGGGTAAGCCCCTTTTCTTTTCTCAATTCTGCTAATCTTAACATAATTAGTCTCCGTATTCTGAATTTTAGAGCAAACAATACTAAAATTATTGACAATTCTAAAATATAGTAGTATAATTATTCTAAAATTTAGAGCAAAAACGGAGGAGAAAACATGTAGAAAATAAGTAATTGGGGAAACGGTAAATAAAAACAAAAACAAAAGGAGATAATATTATGAAAGAGAGTAAGATTAAGGCGGTATGTTATTTTATCGTGGGTATGATTTCGATTATATTCGCAATTATCATGTGGAGTGCGTTCAACGATATAGCGCATGTTTATAACCAAACTTATGGAGGAGACGCGTATACGGGTATACAGCATGCGGCAGTGGCAACGTCGCAGAATGTTGAAACGCTTATTTCGGTTTGTAAAACCGGTTTTGGGTTTCTGTTGGCTGTTATCGGACTACTCGCAATCGTAAAGGGAATCGCGGTAATATACGATAACCGCGAAAAATGTATTGTTGCATCCCTTAACGCTAACGATAACAGAACACAAAACAAATTGTATTAACCATAAAACTATATTTTGAATTATAACGTTGTACAACAGAGGAGAAATATATGTTTTGTAAAAAGTGTGGAAAAAGAATAGAGGACGACGCTTTGTTTTGTAGGTATTGCGGCGCAAATGTCGGCGAGGAATTCGATAAAGCAGAAGTAGATAAAGAAGAAACGGATAAAGAAAGAGTAGAAGAAAATATCGAAAGCTCAGAACCGAATCAGGAGAAATCGGCAACGGTTGACGACTCTGCCCTGATAAATAAAAGCGAAGCAAGCGTTGAAAAAAATAGTCCATCAAAGAGATTATTATCCGATAAAGTCATCGGCGTTTTAAATACTATACTTTTCGCGGGTGTTATAGCCGCACTTGTAGGAATGTTAATATTTATAGGTATAATATTAGTCGGACTAATAGGATATGGAAAAGTATATTTGTTTAACGGTTACACTATAACAAAGATTTTAAGCATTATAAGCATAGTGCTTATGATAATCGGAGTTATATGCGTTGTTGCAAAAGTCGTATTGTATTTTGTTTTCAAAAAGGGCACTTTCCCAAAAACCGTATTAAAACGGGTGCTGCTGGTTTGTATGGCTGTATTATGTTGTGCCTTTTCGATTTGGGGATTTGTTGATTGCGGTAAAGAAAAAAACAAGTACACCAAAACTCAAATTGCCTTATACAATTATGTTAATGCATTAGAAGGAAGATCGCAAACGGGAAGATTTAATGATGATACATACGGAAACTTTTGGTTGACGGTCTCTTGTACCAGCGATGATAAATCTCAAATGGGAGTAAACTTTGAATTTGAATTTTCTATCGGTACTTTGACTATAAGTACGGGAAACAGTTGGCGAACTAAATCAAACGGGCAACGGGTTGCAACAATAGGCGTATATATTAGTGCGCATTATGGCGGGAACTGGTACTGGGTAGCGGAAGATTACGAAACTCTTGAAGGTCCTTATGAAGTAAACAATTTGCAAAAAGACGGTAAAAAAATGAGTGATGACGATTATGATTATTTTACGGTTTATTCGCTTGTCAAGAAATATATCAGCTTTTGTAAGAGGTATGTATCAGCGTATTTGCGAGTTTGTTTGAATGATGACGGATTAAGCATAGAGGATTTGGCAGGAAGTAAATTATATTCATAAAATGGTTAGAAATTGATTAATTGCAAAACCCGCCGCTTTTTCGGCGAGTTTTGCAGTTGGTGCGGATAAAGGGACTTGCGCCGCTTCGCCGTAAAATTCGCAAAGCTCATTTTACGCAAAAAACAAGTTTTTTGCAAACGCTGTCGCGTTTCGGCTCGCTTTCACGCCTGTGACGGGCGAATATGCGGAGCAACGCATATTCGCTTATCCGTCCCGTTCAAGTCCCTTAACAACTGTATGAAAAAAGCAGGAAAGGCAAAAGCCTCTCCTGCTTTTTTGGTGCGGATAAAGGGACTTGAACCCCCACGGTTGCCCAATAGATCCTAAGTCTATCGCGTCTGCCAATTTCGCCATATCCGCAAAATTGTAACAAAAACGGGAGTTACAAGACTCCCGTTTTCGTGGTCCGCCTTCGGGGACTCGAACCCCGGACCCACTGATTAAGAGTCAGTTGCTCTACCAACTGAGCTAAAGGCGGTGGTGGCTCATCGGGGAATCGAACCCCGGACACCGTGATTAAAAGTCACGTGCTCTACCGGCTGAGCTAATGAACCATTAAATTATATGGCAGGGGTGGCAGGATTTGAACCTACGAATGCGGGAATCAAAATCCCGTGCCTTACCGCTTGGCGACACCCCTAAAATAAATGGGGCGGGTGATGGGAATCGAACCCACGACCTCAAGGACCACAATCTTGCGCTCTAACCAACTGAGCTACGCCCGCCGTTTGCTGGTGCGCCCGAAGGGATTCGAACCCCTGACCCACGGCTTAGAAGGCCGTTGCTCTATCCAACTGAGCTACGGGTGCATAAAGGATAGCCTTCTTTCCAAAAAAATATTGGAGCGGGTGATGGGAATCGGACCCACGCAGCCAGCTTGGAAGGCTGGAATTCTACCATTGAATTACACCCGCAGTCAGCACAGTTAATATCCTTACAGACAATGCCTATAAATTGTAACAAAA
>CAVBZJ010000008.1:10230-12037 GCA_963599785.1 Anaerovoracaceae bacterium | reverse complement strand
CATATATTTATTACGGAGTTAATTATTTTTATGTATAAAGAAATTTACGAGGAATGGCTGAATTCGGACGCGCTGACCTCCGCGGATAAAAAAGAACTGACGGAAATAGAGGGCGACGAAAAGGCTATCGAATATCGCTTCGGCAAAGACCTCGAATTCGGCACGGCGGGTATGCGCGGCATCATCGGTATGGGAACGAATATGATGAACGTTTACACCGTGAGAAGAGCCACGCAGGGGCTTGCCGATTATATGAAAACGCTCGGGAAGCGCGCGGTGCGCCGCGGCGTGGTTATTTCCTACGATACCCGCAGAATGTCTTATGAATTCGCGTATAACGCGGCGGTCGTACTCGTTTCCAACGGGATAAAGACCTATCTTTTCCGCGACGTTCACCCCGTGCCTATGCTTTCTTTCGCGGTGCGCGAAAGACGCGCGTTTGCGGGTATAATGATTACCGCGAGCCACAACCCGAAGGAATATAACGGCTATAAAATTTACGGCAGAGACGGCGCGCAGATGTCTGTCGAAGCGACGGCGCGGCTCGTGGAATACATAAACGCCGTGGGCAGCCCCATTTCGGATAAAATTCTTTACGACGAAAAGAAGAACAAGAACATTATATATACGCCGAATTCGGTGGATAAAAAATATTACAAGACGATAAAAAGGCTGTGCCTTTCGAGAAAAGAGGTGAAAGCCGTCGGCAAAACGGTTAAATTCGTGTATACGCCCGTTCACGGCAGCGGATATATTCCCGTTACAACCATTCTGAAAAAGATAGGCGTAAACGCGATTCTCGTTCCCGAACAGGTGAACAAGGACACCGAGTTTTCCACGGTGAAAGTGCCTAACCCCGAGTATAAAGAGACCTTGGAGCTTGCCATAAAAATGGCGGACTTCAAAAAGGCGGACGTGGCGATAGGCACGGACCCCGACTGCGACAGATTAGGCGTGGCTGTGCGTAACGATTCGGGCGATTTCACCGTTCTCACGGGCAATCAGACGGGCGTTCTGCTCCTCGATTATATTTTAAGAAGACTCAAAGAGACGGGCAAGCTCGATAAACGCGGCTTCGTGGTGAAGTCGTTCGTTTCCACGAGCATGGCTAAGCTCATTGCGGACGATTACGGCGTTAAATTATACGACGTACCCGTCGGGTTCAAGTATATAGGCGAAAAAATCAAGCAGTACGACGATTCGGGCAAGGGTAAGTTCCTGTTCGGCTTCGAGGAAAGCTGCGGGTATCTGCGCGGAACGCATTGCCGCGACAAGGACGCCGTGGTCGCGAGTATGCTGCTTGCCGAAATGGTTTGCTATTATACATACAATAAAGAAGGCGTTTACGAAAGGCTTACGGAGCTTTATAAAAAATACGGCTTCGTTTACGACCATACCGATTGCAAGGTTTACGGCGGGCTTAACGCGATGCGCGATATGAACGCGGTCGTCGAACGTGTGCGCGAAATGAAGATAAATAAGCTGGGCGGGCTTAAAGTGCTTGCCACCCGCGATTACGAAAAGCTTTTGAGAACGACTGCGGAAGGCGAGGTCGAGGAAATCGACTGCTCTTCCTGCAATGCGGTGTACTTCGAGCTTGAAGGCGGCGGCTTCGTTTGTCTGCGCCCCTCCGGCACGGAGCCGAAGCTTAAAATTTACTATTCGCTCCCCGCGGAGAACGAGGAAAAGGCGGAAGAGCTTCTCGCGGCGGTCAAATCCGATTTTGAAAAAATTGCGGAATAGTTTTTTGCGGCAGTCGGGTTCTGTTCGGATAAAACGGCGGAACAGTATTTTATATTTTGAAGGC
>CAVBZJ010000008.1:5840-10220 GCA_963599785.1 Anaerovoracaceae bacterium | reverse complement strand
CGTCGCGATAGCGACAGAATAATAATAGAATAAAAACGGAAGAAAAAGGAAAATCGAAATATTATAGTCCCCGTCCGAAAAATTTCGGACGGGGACTTTTTGCTTTGTGAATTATACTATATTAAGCGAAACGTCGGGCGCAACGTCAGGCACAGCGGCAGGAGAAACGCCGAACGTAACGGCATAGAAAGTAAATTATACCGTTTTCGCGCTTATTCCCACTCGATGGTTGCGATGGGCTTGGGGGAGAGGTCGTACAGCACGCGGTTCACGCCGTTTACTTCCGCCGTGATTCTCGCGGTGATGTGCTGTAAAAGCTCGAAAGGTACGTTTTCTACCGTCGCGGTCATAGCGTCCTTGGTGTTTACCGCGCGAATGATGACGGGGTAGCCTTCTACGCGCTTGCCGTCTTTAACGCCCGTAGATTTGAAATCGGGGATAGCGGTGAAATACTGCCATACCTTGCCTTGCAGTCCGTTTTTCGCAAACTCTTCGCGTAAAATAGCGTCCGACTCTCTGACCGCTTCGAGCCTGTCGCGGGTAATCGCGCCGAGGCATCTTACGCCGAGACCGGGACCGGGGAACGGCTGACGGTATACCATAGAATCGGGAAGACCCAAAGCCTTGCCGACAACGCGTACTTCGTCTTTGAAGAGAAACTTTACGGGTTCGACAAGCTCGAATTTGAGATCTTCGGGAAGCCCGCCCACGTTGTGGTGCGCTTTAACGCCGTCGCTCTCTAAAATGTCGGGGTAAATAGTGCCTTGCGCAAGGAAGGATATGCCTTCTAATTTTCTCGCTTCTTCCTCGAATACGCGAATAAATTCCGCGCCGATGATTTTGCGTTTCTTTTCGGGATCGGCAACCCCCGCAAGCTTATCCAAGAATCTGTCTACCGCGTCGACGTAAATGAGGTTGGCTTTCATTTCTTCGCCGAAAACCTTGATAACCTGTTCGGGTTCGCCCTTTCTTAAAAGTCCGTGATTAACGTGTACGCAAACGAGGTTTTTGCCTATCGCCTTGATAAGAAGCGCGGCTACGACCGAGCTGTCCACTCCGCCCGAAAGCGCGAGTAAAACCTTTTTATCGCCCACCTGTTCGCGGATAGCCTTAATCTGTTCGTCGATAAAAGCGTTGGCAAGCTCCGCGTTGGTTATGCGTTGCATATTTTCAGGTCTAAATATAGTCTGCATTAGTAATTCCTCCGTGTTTTTTCAATAAAGATTATACATTATCTTTCATAGACAAGTCAAGGAAGATAAGGAAAGATAGCGGAAAAATCGATGAAGGGTGGTTTAGCCTGCCAAATCGCGTTGGAATAAATTTGTATAAAACCTTGTTTAAAAAACAGCGTTTCGGTAGTTAAAATCTTACTTTTTTTATCGAAGTTTACTTGCCAAAAGCTTGGCTCAATGATAAAATATACTACGTTAGGGAGGTGTGGTTATGAAGAAAAAAGTTTTATTGACGGCGACGTGCGTCGCAATGCTGTTGAGTTTTATGCTCGCTCTTTCGGGGTGCGGAATTTTGAACGGTTCCGACGGCGCAAACGATACGGGTAATCGGGAGATAACGGCGGGAGACGGCGATACGTTTGCAGAGCAAATCGAAGATTTTTATTACAACGTATCGGGCGGCGTTTACACGATAACGGGTGTAAAAGTAGAAAATTATACGAAGGTCATCGTACCCGCAGGCGTTTCGCACATAGAAGGCGATGCTTTCAGCAACGGACACTATATGAAGTCCATAATTATTCCGGAAGGAGTTTTAAGCATAGGGGAATGCGCGTTCGGGAATTGTTGGAGTTTAGAAGAATTGATCATACCCGACAGCATAGTTTATTTTGAAGAAGGACTTTCTTCTTCAAGCAGCCGTATTAAATATAACGAATACGACAACGCGCTTTATTTAGGAAACGAAAATAACCCGTTCGTAGTTCTGGTAAGGGCTAAAAGCGAAGACATAACCTCGTGCAAGATAAACGCCGATTGCAAATTTATCCTTGACGACGCGTTTGAAAATTGCGCGAATTTGCAGTTTAACGTATTCGACGAGGCATATTATCTCGGAAGCGACGACAATCCGTATATGGTATTGGTTAAGGCAAAGAGACTTGATATGGTGCGTTGCGACATAAATAATAATTGTAAATTTATATGCGCAAAGGCTTTTAACAGTTGCAACAAAATGATTGCTATAAATATTCCCGATTCCGTTCGCGGGTTAGGGTACAGAGCGTTCGGGTTATGCATGGACGTTGAGGAAATTACCTTCGGAAAAGGGCTTAAAGGGATAGGTATAACGGCTTTTGGCTGCCCGAAGCTACGCAACATAGAGCTTCCCGACGGGTTGGTTTATGTAGGATTATGGGCATTCCTGAATTGCAGTAACGTTGTCAGCATAAATATCCCCGCAACCGTGACTAAATTAGGACAGGGCGTTATTGACAGTTCCTTTTTAACGTCTATAATGGTTGAAGAAGCAAATCCCGTATACGGTATGACAGGAGATTGTCTTATAGAAAAAAGTACGCAAATGCTTATGCTTGCAGGGCAGAGCGGAGTAATCCCCGACGGCGTTGTTAAAATAGGGCAGGGCGTGTTCAGCGACCGCAAAATCAAATTCATAAAGATTCCCGACAGCGTAAAAACGATACGGACAGCAGCTTTTAATAACTGTACGGAATTAGAAACGATAGTTATAGGTAAAGGAGTCGAGACAATCGAGCTTCGCGCTTTTTCTTCCTGCCATAACTTGAAAAAGGTTTATTTCGTCGGAGACGAAGAGCGTTGGAATAAGATTGAGATAAATACTGCCGACGACGGAAATTACGCGCTCGGCACGGCGACCGTTTATTATTACAGCGAAAGTCAGCCGGAAGGTCTCGGGAATTTTTGGCATTACGACGAGAACGGTAACGTTGCGGAATGGTAAATTAAATATGAGAAGGCTTCGCCCGAACAGGCGAAGCCTTTTTTTGTTTTACGGAGCGAAGCTGCTTTCGTCAACGTCGTATAGCGAAATTTAGTTTTTCGTCCCGTATTTTTCGGGAGTGAAAAGCTCGTATATAATGTTGTCCGCAGCACCTTTTAACTTTTCTTCGGTTTTTTTGTCCGTCACCGTCCACGCGAGAACGGCAACGTTCTTTCTCTTTTTTTCGGGAAGCGGCAGCCCCGAATAGCTGTAACTGATGAAATCGGGCTTGATAAGTCCGTTGAGCGGCATATTTTTAAGCGTAAACCTCACGACCGCGTTTTCGCCCTCCGCGTTTTCGGTGGCAAGCACGCCGCGCAGAAATTCGGGCGCGAGCTTCTTTATTTTCAGCAGATACGCGGGAACGAAGCTTTGCACCGCAAATTCTCCGTCGTAATTTTTAAGAATTTTCACCACGCTCTCGACGAAGCCTTTTGCGGGCTGCTTTTTAAGCTCGATTAAAAGCGGGCATTTGCCTTTCGCCGTTTCCAAAAGCTCCGTAAACTTCGGTATTCTTTCGTTTTCTGTGCCTTTTAAGACGAGCGCGTCAAGCTCCTTCGAGCTTTTTTCGTAAATAAAGCCGCTTCCGTTCGTCATTCTTTCGAGCGTGCCGTCGTGAAAGCAGTATAAAACCCCGTCGGTGGAAATATAGAGGTCGGTTTCTATGGGAATACCGCGATTTGCGGCGGCGCGGTATGCGGAAAGCGAATTTTCCGCGACGAACCCCGAATCGGTTTCGCCCCAAAGCCCGCGGTGGGCTACGGGCATATTTACGAGCCAGCAGTTATCTTCGATTCTTTTCGTATTTTTCTTCACGTTAAAACTCCTCAAACTCCGTTTTTAATTTACTTGCAAATTTTTTACCGATAGTATATACTTTATACGAGAAAATACGCTTTTATTATAGCGAATAAGGATGTTTATGTCAATCAAGAAGGAAAATATACGGAATTTTTGCATAGTCGCGCATATCGACCACGGCAAGTCCACCCTTGCCGACAGGCTTATGGAAATGACGGGGCAGGTTTCCGAACGCGATATGGAGGATCAGCTCCTCGACAGTATGGATTTGGAACGCGAGCGCGGCATTACCATAAAGCTTACGCCCGTAAGAATGTTCTATAAAGCCAAAAACGGCGAGGAATATATTTTTAACCTTATAGACACTCCCGGTCACGTCGACTTTTCTTACGAGGTTTCCCGCTCGCTCAAAGCGTGCGAGGGCGCGATTCTCATCGTGGACGCGACGCAGGGCGTGCAGGCGCAGACGCTTGCGAACGCATACCTCGCGATAGACAACGACCTTGAAATTCTGCCCGTCATAAACAAAATGGACTTGGCTTCCGCAAACCCCGACGAGGCGGCGGAAGAGCTTGAAAACATTTTGGGAATAGACGCGTCGGA
>CAVBZJ010000008.1:1938-5830 GCA_963599785.1 Anaerovoracaceae bacterium | reverse complement strand
CGCGTCGGACGCGCCGAGGATTTCCGCGAAAAGCGGGCTTAACGTGGACGAGGTGCTGGAAAAAATCGTCACGCACATTCCCGCGCCGAAGGGCGACGAGAACGCGCCCCTTAAAGCCCTTATTTTCGACAGCTTTTATGATAATTTCAAGGGCGTTATATGCTTCGTCAGAATCGTGGACGGCAGGGTTAAAGTCGGAACGGAAATAAAAACCTTCGTCTCGGGCAAGCGGTTCACCGTGACCGAGGTGGGCGTGTTTTCGCCGAAAATGCTCCCGAAGGACGAGCTTTCGGCGGGCGAGGTAGGGTATATCGCCGCAAGCGTTAAAAGCATAGAGGACACCGCCGTCGGCGATACCATAACCTATGCCGATAACCCCGCGGATAAGCCCCTCCCCGGTTATAAAAAGGCGCTCCCTATGGTCTTTTCGGGCGTATTCCCGCTCGACGGCAGCAAGTTTAACGACCTTAAAGACGCGCTTCTTAAATTAAAGCTGAACGACGCCGCGCTTTCGATAGAACCCGACAATTCCGCCGCGCTCGGCTTCGGCTTCCGCTGCGGATTTTTGGGGCTTCTGCATATGGACGTCATTCAGGAAAGAATAGAGCGCGAGTTCGACCTCGACATAATCACCACCGCGCCTTCGGTATCTTATAAGGTGCATAAAACGGACGGAACGGAGCTTATCGTGGAAAACCCAACCCACCTTCCGCCGCCCACCGAGATAGATTATATGGAAGAGCCGATGATAGACGCGCACATTTTCACTCCGCCCGAATACGTCGGACCGATTATGGAGCTTTGTCAGTTCAAACGCGGCGTTTACAAGGATATGACTTATCTCGACAAAACGCGCGTGGAAATGAAATACGATTTGCCGCTCAACGAAATCATATACGACTTTTTCGACAGTCTGAAATCCCGCACCAAGGGGTACGCTTCGTTCGACTACGAGATAAAGGGCTACGAAAAGAGCGACCTCGTGAAGCTCGATATGCTTCTTAACGGCGAGATATGCGACGCGCTGTCCATAATAGTGCATAAGGATAAGGCGTACGAGCGCGGGCGCAAGATTGCGGAAAAGCTGAAAGAGGTTATTCCGCGGCAGATGTTCGAGATACCCGTGCAGGCGGCGGTCGGCGGCAAGATTATAGCGCGCGAGACGGTGAAAGCGTATAGAAAGGACGTTCTCGCCAAGTGCTACGGCGGCGACGTTACGAGAAAGAAAAAGCTTCTCGAAAAGCAGAAGGAAGGCAAAAAGAAGATGCGTTCTATCGGCACGGTGGAAATTCCGTCCGAAGCGTTCATCTCCATTCTTAAAACGGACAACGACGACTGATTATGAGCGGAATTTATATTCATATCCCTTTTTGCAAAAGCAAATGCACATATTGCGATTTTGCTTCGTATCCGAAGGAAATCGGCAAGACGGAAAGCTATTTCGCCTGCCTTTATCGGGAGATAGAGGGGCGTGGCAGACAGCTTTCGGGCAAGGCTTTCGATACCGTTTATTTCGGCGGCGGCACGCCGTCCGTCGTTCCCGCAAAGTTTATTACGGGCGCGCTTAAACAGATACGGAATTTTTTCACTTTGGCGGACGGGGCGGAAATCACGATAGAGCTTAACCCCGGCACGGTGGACGAGGAGAAAATAAAGGCTTATAAGGCGGCGGGGATAAACCGTTTTTCGATAGGCTTGCAGACGGGGTTCGACGACCAGCTTAAAAGGCTTAACCGTCCGCATACAGCAAAGGATTTCCTTATCGCGTGCAAAATGCTTAAAGGCGAAAACGTGAGCGCGGATATACTGATAGGGCTTCACGACCAGACTGCGGAAGAGGTGAAAAAGTCTATCGACCTTGCGATAGCGGGCGGCGTGAGTCATATTTCTATGTACGCTTTAACGCCCGAGGTCGGCACGCCGATTTATACCGATTACCTTAACGGAGAGCTGCTTTCGGACGACGAAACGGCGGATATATACGACGCGGCGAGGGTGTACCTTGCGGAAAAGGGTTTTTACCGCTACGAGGTTTCAAACTTCGCGAAGAGGGGCTTTGAAAGCAAACATAATCTCAATTATTGGCGGCGGGGCGAATATATAGGCTGCGGGGTTGCGGCTTCTTCGTTTATAGACGGGAGAAGATTTACCAACACTTTCAGTATAGACGAGTATATGAACGCGATAATTTATAATAAAACGCCCGAAATATCTTCGGATATAATCGAGGGCGACGACGCCGAGTTCGAGTTTATAATGCTGGGACTGCGTACGGCGGAAGGAATGAGCGTTAAAAGATTTAACGAAGAGTTTAAGACTGATTTCGACGAGAAATACGCCGCCGCGCTTAAAAAGAAAGAAAGGTTTTTGTTAAGAGACGGAGACCGACTTAAAATAAAAGACGAATATTTATACGTTCAGAACGATATAATTCTGGAATTTATGAAGGGCTGAAAAAAGCTTGAATAAAAGTTTGAAAAGAATGTTAAAAAACGGTTGAAAGTATAGATTGAAGAGAAAGAAGATAATTTGAAAATAACGGAAGCGCCGCCCTCTCACTTGTCGTGAGAGGGCGGCGCTTTTTGTGCAAAATTTTTCCTGTTACGAACGACCATAACGATAGAGAGGGGGCGTTTCAAAGTCGTGCGGAATGACATATTATACTTTTCTATTTTCTTTTTGCGAGAGGGGAAGAACTGTTTTCCTGCTACAAAAGTACTTCGTAACGTAGCGGAGAAGTGCTGCCCTTTCCCGACGGGCTTACGAAGAATCTCAAAAGTGGCTTCATTCGCCTCTTCCGTTACCATTCTCTCTCTTTTCGCCGCGATACGACCGTAAAACGCTTTTTCCGCCATCAATCGCATTTCTTCGCCGTGGTACAATCTTTCCGTGGGGAGAAATTATGACAGTCTACGTTGAATACGTTCTTATCGACAACTTCGTTATAGACTTCTTGCTGCTTAAAGCCGCGCTTTCCGTTTGCGGAATCTCCGCTAAAAAGGGGCGGCTTTTTCTTTCCGCGGTGGTTGGGGCGGCGATAGCTCTCGTCTATCCCGCGTTAAATCTTTACCCCGCGATTCTGATCCCCTTAAAAATAGCGGCGGGGCTTTTAATCGTTTTGCTTTCCGCAAAATTCGGGCGCGTTAAAGATTTTTGTATCGTTTCCGCGCTGTTTTTCGCCTTTACGGCGTTGCTCGGCGGCGCGATTTTCGGCATATACTCGTTGTTCGGCTTGGATTATACGAAAGAGCTTTCCGCCGCGCTTATAATTTTGCCCGCTTATATAGTTATCAAAGCCGCGCGGGAAACGGTGCGGTTTATTTACAGAAGAAAAGAGGTCGTTTCCCTGCAATACCCTGTAAAAATCACCGTGGCGGGAGTAACCGTCGAGGCGACCGCCTTTCTCGATACGGGCAACAACCTTTACGACGGCGATAACCCTGTCGTTCTCGTTTCTTCCTCGCTCGCGCAGAAGTTTTTCGACGGCGGGCAAAAATTCGCCATAAAAAAGCTCCCCGTAACGACCGTCGGCGGCACGCTTTTTCTGCCCTCGTTCACAGCCGATAAAATCACAATCGAAAGAGAAGGGGAAGAGCCGCTCGAATATTCGGGCGTGACCTTATGCGCGGCAAAAAGCGGCTTCGGCACGGGTACGGACGTCATTCTTTCGCCCGCGCTTAACGGACTTCTCGGACAAAAAGCGGCAAAAAGAGCGTAAAGCGGACTTTAAACGCGCGTTCGTTTCGTGGTACAATTTTCGCACGCGGAAAATTCCGTCGCGAAATTTTTACGGATAGCTCGGCTTAAAAGCTTTGCCAAAAAATTTCCTTTGGAATTCTTCGAGAAAATCTTGTCCGCGGCAATTATAATTCGCAAAGGACAAGAATATATT
>CAVBZJ010000008.1:0-1928 GCA_963599785.1 Anaerovoracaceae bacterium | reverse complement strand
TAAAAAAGCGAACGGAATAAAGCCCGTCCGAAAAGGAGCGCGAAAGGCTTGCGGAAGCGATAGGAAAAATCAAAACACTTTTAGGAAAATTTTCTTTAAGCGAAAACCTTTTGAGGTATATGAGCGGCGGCGAGGTTCTGCCCACCCCGTATTCCGCCGAAGAGGAATCCGAAATGGTGGAAAAGCTCGCCCACGGCGAAGAGGGTATACGCGACCTGCTCGTAGAACACAATCTGCGGCTCGTCGTGTACATTGCAAGGCGGTTTCAGAATACGGGAATAGACCTCGACGACCTTATTTCGGTGGGAACGATAGGGCTTATCAAGGCGGTCGGTTCGTTTTCCTCGGGGCATAACGTAAAGCTTGCGACCTACGCTTCGCGCTGCATAGAAAACGAAATTTTAATGTACCTTCGCCGCACGACGAAGATTAAAAACGAGGTTTCCTTCGACGAACCGTTAAACACCGACTGGGAAGGCAACGAGCTTGTTTTGTCCGACGTGATGGGTACGGACGGCGACTGCGTTTATAAAAAGATAGAAAGCGGCGTGGAGAACGAGCTGTTGAAGGAAGCGTTGAAAAAGCTCGGCGCACGCGAGCGCGAGATTATGGAGCTTCGGTACGGGCTTGACGGAAACGAAGAAAAAACCCAGCGAGAGGTCGCCGATATGCTGGGTATCTCTCAAAGCTACATATCCCGTCTCGAAAAAAAGATTATCGGGAGACTTAAAAAAGAATTCGCGAAAATGGTATAGTAACGGTATAGTGCGGCAGTCGATATAGCGGGATTTTCTTTCCGCCTCGATTTATTCGCCCGAGTGCGGTCGGCTTCCGTCCGGTCGCGTCCGTTCGTGCGGCTTTCGTTCGGTCGCGTCAGTCCGTGCGGCTTCCGTCCGTGCGGAATAAAATATTTTTCTGACGAAGCGCATAAATTTCGCGGCAAAGCGGCATACTTATAATTATCCTCCGAAAGCTTTCGGTTACATAGGAGGGTTTTTATGGGTAATAAAGTGGTAATCTGCGGCGTGAATACTTCTACGCTTCCGCACCTTAACGACGAGGAAGCCACCGCGCTTTTAAGGCGTATCGCCGCGGGCGACGAACGCGCGAGAGAAGAGTTCATCGTGGCTAACATGCGGCTCGTTTTATCGGTAATAAAGCGTTTTCGCCTTAAAACCGCCTGCTCGGACGACGTTTTTCAGGCGGGGTGCATAGGACTCATCAAGGCGATAAACAATTTCGACCTCGGCGTCGGGGTGAAATTTTCCACTTACGCCGTGCCTATGATAGTGGGCGAAGTGAAAAGGTTTCTCCGTGACGGCAATTCGCTCCGCATTTCGAGAAGCGTGCGCGACACGGCGTATAAAGTGCTTAAAACGCGCGGCGAAATAGAAAAATGCGAGCGCGAAGCCACTCTCGAAGAGATTGCCGAAAAAATGAACGTAGCCGTTTCCGAAGTGGTGTACGCTCTGGATGCGATTTCCGACACTGTATCTTTATTCGATCCCGTATATAACAAATCGGGCGACACGCTTATGCTTATGGATCAGCTCGGCGACGAAAAGAACAACGAGGAAAACTGGACGGAAAAGGTCGCGCTTTCTTCCGCGCTGTCCGTTCTCCGCGGCAGAGAAAAGAAGATTATTTATTTAAGGTATTTCGAGGGAAAAACGCAGACGGAAATTTCTTCCGAAGTGGGAATTTCGCAGGCGCAGGTATCTAGGCTCGAAAAGAACGCTCTTTCTCTGATAAAGGAAAGACTGAAAGCTTAACGGCGGAATAAAAAGGGAATAAAAAAACGACGGGCGGGGAAGCGCGCGGAAATCGCGGCTTCCCCGCCTTTTTGTAGAATAACGGACGGGGGAGCGCATATAATGTTTTGTATGGAGCTTTCTTTTAACGATCTCAGAAAACGCGAGGTGGTAAAC